>CALKXT010000193.1 GCA_938003685.1 uncultured Sulfitobacter sp.
TCATCCGAAAACGAAATCAACCGCGTCGGGATATCGCTCAGCGCTTCAAACGCCCGGCGCACCATCGTGGTCCGCGCAACCTCACCAAAGGTCCCAATATGCGGCGCGCCACTAGGCCCGTACCCAGTTTCAAATAGCACATAGCCCTTCTCCGGCGGCTTGGATGCATAGCGTTTCAGCACTTTGCGCGCTTCCTCAAAAGGCCACGCTTTGCTCTGCATCGCTGCTTCCCGCATCTCAGACATATCATTCATCCCGAAAGGGCCATCTGCGCCCATTGCGCACGGCTGGCCCTGTTCCTATTGCGTCCCCCGCGCAGGGTCAATATTCTGCACCGCAACATACCTCAAAGGATATTCTCATGAACGACGACATGCCCCACCCGCTCAGCGCCCAAGACAGCCTTGTGGCCCTGATGGTCGCTGTATCCGCGTCAGACGAAGATATCCGTACGGCTGAATTGATTAAAATCCAGTCCGCCGTGAACATGTTGCCAGTTTTCGCAGGCTACGACATCGACCGCCTGACGGTGATCAGCAAAACCGTGCTGGATCTGTTTGAACAAGAGGATGGGTTAGACGCCCTCTTTGGCCTGATCCGCGAATCCCTGCCAGAGCGCCTGAACGAGACTGCCTATGCGCTCGCCTGCGATGTGGCTGCTGCGGATGGCACATTGGAAGAGGCCGAACTGCGTTTGCTCGAAGAAATCCGCTATGAGTTGAACATTGATCGCCTGCATGCGGCGGCGATTGAGCGCGGCGCGCGGGCGCGGCATGTTGTGTAAAAGCGGCGCACAATTCAAATACGCACTTGATACCATAACACGACATCGGAAATCCAAATCCGTCCAAGTTCTAATGAGAATGTGACGTTATTAAGAACGATGTCGTTTAAAAAGTTCCCTGAAAACGGCTCCCACTGACCTGCAAAACTGTCTCCTTCTAAGAAAACGGTCTCTAGCGTGTGGAGGCCGTTTTGAACTGAAACGCGAAGCCTTGCTTGCGGTGCAAGTGCGCCATCTTCGCTTCCCAAAGCTCTTGCACGGTAAGCCAAGATTGGCTTCGCTCGGTTCGTTCCACGCACAAAATTCGACGGCAGATCAAATGGACCCAGTTCTCGGCTCTCCCCTTCTAACAGGGTGAACGAATTGTCTGTTAATACGATGTAGTCGGCAACCGTAGGCATAATATTACCCTTTATTATAAAATTTGGGTGCCTGCGGCTGCACGCGTGATCATGACACGAGGCAAAAACCACCCGCAGACATAGAAACGATAGCACAAATGCAAGATTCTTAACAGAAAATGCGGGATTTTAGATTGTGGGGCCTGATATACTGGGTCGCATTGGGTGGTTTTCGGTCGCTACAGAAGTGTTTAAACTCCCCAGTTTCACCCCTCGTACAAAACACCCCAGCGCTCAATCAGCGCCTGTTGCACCCGCTTAGCCCGTCTATTCCACGTCCGCGCACCCGGTGGCCCCTCACGATCCGCGCGTGAAATCTTGGCGCGCTCACCCACATCTGCGGCAAAAATGGCAAAAGCCATTTCCGTCCCATCCTTGGCCGTCACATACCCCGCCAACGCTGAGACAAAATTCAGCGTTCCCGTCTTTGCATCCACCTGAATAGGATGCTCTTTCAACGGCTTCCCCTTGGCATCGCGCATCACAAACTTCTTCAAAATCGGCCGCAGCCCGCTGTCGCGCATTTTGATCAGGGCGGTGGCCATATCCATGGCCGTCACCGTGCTATCATCGCCCAGTCCCGAATGATCCACAAGTTTCGGCGCAACCATGCCCAGCGTGGCAATCGCCCAACGGTTCATCTCTGCTGCCGATGCGCGCAAATCACCCACCGCACCAATCCGCTTTTGTGTTGCGGCCAAACCAACCATTTCGGCGGTTAGGTTCGTCGAGTACTTTAACATATCTTTCAGAATACCGCGCAAATCGCCGCTGACCCGCGTTACCACAGCTTCGCCTACTGGCAATTCCTCAATCACCTGCGGGCGACCCAAACGAATACCCTGCGCACCCGCCATCGTGGCAAAAACATCCCCTGCATAAAGCCCCGGTTTGCGCACGGGCAGCCACCGCGATCCACCACCGCCCAGCGCACCTTTGGCCACTGTCCAATTATCCCGGCCTGCGCGATCCTCATAGGTATAGATCGGCGTACTACGATCCCGCACCTGCATCGCGGCCATAACCACATTGGGACGATACTTTTCTGACCGCCCGTCCATTGTCACGGTGTAGGCACCACTGGCGCGCTTCCATTCAAAATGCACCCGGTTGTAGTTCAACGCGATGCCGGACACGCCCGGATTATATCCAACATGATCGGGCTGTTCAGGGTCAATCTGGCGCAGCACTGGCAAGGACGCCTCATAGACTTTCAAGCCTCCTTTGACGGTTCGCACACCTGCGGCTTTCAATTCTGCCGCCATGTCAGCAAGGCCATCGGTGTCTAACGTCGGATCACCACCGCCGATGAGAACGAGATCACCTTGAACCTCGCCATCCAAGATACCGCCCGTGGCACACAAACGTGTCTCAAAGCGGTGATCGGGCCCCAAAGCATCCAATGCATAAAGCGCCGTAATTGCTTTGGTTACACTTGCGGGTGGGGTTCCTGTGTTCTCATGCTCACATTCCAACCACTTGCCACTGTCCGCACGCGCCACCGCAAAGGCCACCTGCCCCGATAGTTTTTCGGCGCGAATAATCTCATCTACGCTGCGTACCGCGCGTTTATAAAAGTCCTCACCGCGCAACACAGGGCGCAAAGATGCGGTTGGCGGGGCAGCCATCGCTGTGCCCCCCATAACCGCACTGGCAGCAACAGAACCCAGAAACAACCGGCGCGAAATAGGATGTGATTTACTCTTACTCATGGGCAAAGGTTAAACCCTACCCCGGCCCGGTCTACAAGCGCTGGCAATTCACATTTTCATACGTCAATCACCATGCTAAGGCCCAAACATGCAACGCGCCGTTCTTATTATGTTTGTGGCAATGTCCCTGATCCCTTCTGGGGATACAGCTGGCAAACTCATGACATCGACCATGGGCGTGGCACCAATATTCGTAGCTTGGTCACGGTTTGCCTTGGGTGCGCTGTTGGTTTTGCCGTTTTTGCCACCACAAACCTTTGTGTTACTCAAAAACTGGCGCATTTGGGCGCGTGCGGCACTGTTGGCGGGCGGCATTTCCTCAATCCAGATGGCCTTGGTTTCAACAGACATCGCGACTGTCTTTGCGGCCTTCTTTATTGGTCCAATGTTCAGCTATGTACTTGCCACGCTTTTCTTGCGCGAACCGGTCACATTGATGCGCAGCTTGCTCGTTCTGCTCGGCTTTGCGGGTGTCTTGCTGGTTGTTAGGCCCGGTGCTGGCGGCGATTTGGGAGTACTCTGGGCCGTTCTTGCTGGCCTTTTTTACGGCGGGTTCCTCACTATGTCTCGTTGGCTGGGTGGCATTGCACCACCAATGGCACTGATCTTTACCCAGCTTTTGATCGCCGGGATTTTAACTTTGCCCTTTGGCCTGCTACATGTGCCACCCCCGACACTCCCAATTGCTGCACTCACCCTTGTCAGCGCAGCGTGTTCGATGCTGGGCAACTTACTGCTGCTCTATGCCTATCGCCTCGCCCCTGCGACAAAACTTGCACCGCTGGTCTATTTCCAACTGATCGCTGCAACCCTTCTTGGGTGGAGCATCTTTGGTAACCTCCCAGACACATACACTTGGGCCGGGTTGGTGCTGATCATCGGCGCGGGCCTCGCGTCAGCCCGGCTGCGCTGACCAATCCCCGGCAGCGCGTATCGCACTGGACGACAGATCGACCATCGGCACGTTCACGAAACACCATGCAGGTGCCTGAGCATGTGCCAACATATGCGAATGGCGTCCGGCAATCCGATATTGCGCATAGAGCGACGCCGCCCTGCTCATCCGTGCAGAAATGCGCTGTCCCGGCCGGGCAAGCACACCCACTGGCACAGTCTCCATAATCTGCCGCCAGTCTTGCCAGCGATGAAACTGCGCCAGATTATCTGCGCCCATCAACCACACGAACTGCACTTGAGGATACATTGTCCGCAACCTCATCAAAGTCTGCGCAGTATACCTTGTACCCAAATGCGCTTCGATATCCGTCACCTCAACGCGTGGATGCTGCATAACCTCACGCGCCCGCTCTACGCGTTTGTCCAAGGGTGCTGGCCCATGTTTCTTCAATGGATTACCCGGTGATACCAACCACCACACACGATCCAGCCCAAAACGCTTCAACGCCTCACGGGTGATGTGCGCGTGCCCTGCATGTGCCGGATCAAACGACCCTCCAAGCAAGCCAATGACCTGCCCCGGTGCCGCATATGGAAAGTGATGGCGCAAAAGAAACGGCCCCCAAGTTACCTTAGGGGCCGTTCAAACGGACATCTCAGCCCTTTGTCAATCTTGATCAGGACAAGAAGCTTAGACGTGCTTCTTGATCTCACCTGATTTCAGGCGACCAAAGTAGCTGTTCATCTCACGCTTCACGATGGGCATCAGAACGTAAAGTGCAGAAATGTTAACCACAGCCATCGCAAAGATCGCAGCATCAGAGAAGTCGATGACTGGACCAAGGCTCGCGGCCGCACCAATTACGATGAAGATGCAAAAGATGACTTTGAACACCAGTTCAGTCGTCTTGCCTTCACCAAACAGGTAGGTCCACGCTTTCAGACCGTAGTATGACCAACTGATCATGGTTGAGAAAGCAAACAGAACAACTGCAATCGCCAGTACAAATGGGAACCAGCTAAAGCCTGTCGCAAACGCTGCTGATGTCAAAGATACACCAGAGTTGCCATCTACTGTTGCAATCGCTGTGCCCGCTTCGTTCAACACATAGTTGCCCGTTGCTGGATCAATGATCAACTGACCAGAGATGGTGATGACCAACGCAGTCATGGTACAGATCACAACCGTATCGATGAACGGCTCCAGCAAGGAAACCACACCTTCGGTTACAGGCTCTTTGGTTTTCACCGCAGAGTGCGCAATCGCCGCTGAACCAACACCAGCTTCGTTCGAGAACGCCGCCCGCTTAAAGCCTTGGATCAGCGCGCCGACAAAGCCACCCGCAACACCAAGTCCGGTAAAGGCACCAGCAAAGATTTGACCAAAGGCCCAACCAATCTGATCGTAGTTAACCAGCAAAACTACCAAGGCTGCTGCAACGTAAAGGATGCCCATGAATGGGACGACCTTTTCAGTCACTCTTGCGATGGACTTGATGCCGCCAACGATGACTGCAAACACCACACCAGCAAAGATAATGCCTGTGATCCAACCCGGATAGTCACCAACAATACCCGAAATCTGTGCATGTGCTTGGTTGGCTTGGAACATATTACCACCACCCAACGCACCCAATATACAGAAGATCGAGAACAAGACCGCCATGAACTTACCACCCGGCATGCCACGCTCAATAAAGCCTTTGGAGATGTAATACATCGGACCACCAGAGACCGTACCATCGGGGTATTCGTTCCGGTACTTCACACCCAACGTACATTCGGTGAACTTGGACGCCATACCCAAAAGACCCGCTAGGATCATCCAGAAGGTGGCACCGGGTCCGCCAATGCCGACCGCAACAGCCACACCAGCGATGTTACCAAGACCAACCGTACCCGAAAGTGCGGTGGCAAGGGCCTGAAAGTGGCTAACCTCACCCGCATCGTTGGGGTCAGAATAGTCACCTTTAACCAATGAAATCGCGTGGCCAAATGCTTTGATTTGGATAAAGCCAAAATAGATCGTAAAGATCGACGCGCCGATAACCAGCCACATAACAATCCAAGGAAAAGCAGTTCCGGGGATTGGCGCAAAGATCAGGTTCACAAACCAACCTGTTGATCCCGCAAAAATATCGTTAATTTTTTGGTCCATACTGCCGGCCTCTTGGGCTGCAGCCATCGTGGGGAGACTTAGTGCCGCAGCAGCCATCCCCGTTTTAATAAATCGATTCATATCGCTCACCTCAGGTTCAAGGAATGATTGTGACGGGCACGG
>CALKXT010000194.1 GCA_938003685.1 uncultured Sulfitobacter sp.
GATGAAATGGAATCGGTTTTGCGCGCGGCCACGCCTGTGAAACGCTCATAGTGGCCCAAATCCAGATCCGTCTCTGCACCATCGTCCGTCACAAACACTTCGCCGTGCTCAAAGGGTGACATCGTGCCCGGATCGACGTTGAGATAAGGGTCAAGTTTACGTAAGCGCACCGAATAACCACGCGCTTGAAGCAACGCACCCAAGGCGGCTGATGCAAGGCCTTTGCCAAGTGACGACACCACACCACCTGTGATGAAAATATAACGTGCCATGTGCGATGGACCCCCGTGGAATTGCTTTTTTGCGTGACAAAAACCTGCCAAATGCGCTGCGGAAAACCGCAGCACCACGGGATTTAAGCCTAACAGGATTCGGATGATCAAGGCAAGGCCGAGCCGCAACATGATGTTGCGAAATTCGGCATTACCTCAAGTTATTGTGGTCGTTGGTTTAATCGGCTGCTGGAACCAATGGCGTTGCGTCGTCCGCTGTGGGCGGCAACAGATCATCACCAGCAGGCAGTGCAGGTGCTTCACTTGAGGATGCAGGTGCGGCGCCCAAACGGTCAATCACTGACGCGCCAGAGGATTTTTCCGCAACAATAATGGTCAGCGTGATTGATGTGACCAGAAAACAAATCCCGAACAACCATGTAAGTTTACCCAAAGCCGTCGCAGCGGAGCGCCCAGATACGGCACCACCACCGCCACCGCCCATGCCTAAACCGCCGCCTTCGGAGCGTTGCAAAAGGACAACCGCAATCAGGCAGAGTGCCAGAATGAGGTGGATGATCAGAACGACGTTTTCCATGGGATGCGTGCTTTCGAATTTGTTTGCGGGTATCTAGGCATCTTTGGCTGTGGGGGCAAGGGAGGATTGGTTGCCTTGCATGGGTAAATACCAGACAAAGACCGCCGCATGGGGACGGCGGTCTTATTGAAACGGTGCTTCCACATCTTATAGAAGGGGTATCCTGGAATTGAGGTGGATCAGACTCGTTTCGTCTTATGAGTGTAACATATTTTGCGCCTTATTTCGCCCAAAACTTTATGCGCAAAATGAAGGGCTTGTGGATTGCCCCCATGGACAAGGCCGATAAGCTGGGGCAGCATGAGATATGCCACATGACCATTCAGATCACGATCACGCCCATTCGCTGTTGCCACCAGACCCGGCGCTGCGGATCAAGGCCTTGGAAACATTGCTGACCCAAAAAGGGTTAATTGACCCGGCAGCGCTGGATGTGATCATTGACACCTATGAAAACAAAATTGGTCCGCGTAACGGCGCGCAAGTTGTTGCGCGCGCATGGCTTGATCCCGAATTTAAGGCCGCGTTGCTGAATGATGCGACATCTGTCGTTGCCGAAATGGGTTTTTACGGTCGCCAAGGCGAACATATGGTTGCCGTTGAGAACACTGATGATCTGCATAATATCGTCGTGTGTACATTGTGTTCCTGCTATCCATGGCCGCTGCTGGGTATTCCGCCGGGGTGGTATAAATCGGATGCCTATCGCGCCCGTGTCGTGCGTGAGCCGCGCAAAGTGTTGGCTGATTTTGATGTTGTTTTGCCAGATGAAACTGCTGTTCGGGTCTGGGATTCGACGGCTGAAGTTCGTTATCTCGTAATCCCGCAACGCCCAGCGGGGACAGATGGACTGGACGAAGCGGCGCTGATGGATTTGGTCACGCGCGACAGTATGATCGGCACAGGATTGGCAAATACACCATGAGCCGGGTGCACACTTATATTGGCGCATACGCGTGAGCCGCGTACACGACATGGGCGGGCGGTTTGGCGATGGTCCGGTTGTTCCAGAAGCTGAGGACGTAATATTCCATGCCGATTGGCATCCGCGCGCTTTGGCCGTGACTTTGGCGGCGGGTGCGTTGGGCAAATGGAATATTGATGTATCTCGTCATGCGCGAGAATGTCTTGCGCCGATGGATTACGCACGCTTTTCTTACTACGAAAAATGGATGGCAGGGTTGAGCGACATGTTGGTCGACAAAGGGGTTGTGACCCGCGACGAACTTGCCGGGCAGCCGGCAGCTGGGCCAAGCGATTTGGCGGTGAAAAAGTTATCGGCTGATCATGTTCCGGCTGTGTTGGCCAAAGGCGGCCCGGCTGATCGGCCAAGCGATATCACTGCAAATTTTGCCGTTGGTGACGTGGTTGTGACCCGTGAAGTTGCGGAAAATATTATGGTTTCTGGCGGTCATACCCGTTTGCCTACCTATGCAGCGGGTGCGCGTGGCCGTGTCATTCGGTTGCACGGCACACATGTTTTGCCAGACAGTAACGCGCACGGTTTTGGTGAAGCGCCCGAACCGCTGTACGCTGTGGCCTTTCCGGCCTCTGAATTATGGGCACATCCAGAACATGCCAAAGATGAAGTGGTGCTGGACCTGTGGCAGTCCTATCTGTCTGCACCATGACAGCACCTGAACCCGTCTTTGAAGCGCCTTGGCACGCACAAGTTTTCGCGCTGACAGTTTACTTAAACGAAGCGGGCCATTTCAAATGGTCTGATTGGGCGACACGGTTTGGGGCAACATTGGCACGTCACGGCGTGTCACGTGATCTAAATGGCGGCGATGATTACTTTGTTGCATGGCTCGAAACGCTGGAGGCTTATTTATCCGATTTGGATATGGCGGCGCCTGATATGGTCGAGGATTTGCGCGCTAAGTGGGAAACCGCCTATCTTAAAACGCCCCACGGTGCGCCAGTATCCTTAGACTAAATCGTCCAAAGACTATTGATCCACATCATCCATATCCGCCTGACCCGATAAGGCGCGGCGCACGTGGCTCCAGCTTAGGCCAATGCCCAGAACAAAGCTGAGTGCAAACAAAGCCAGCCAAACATTCATGCTCGAATTGTCCAAACGCAACACACCAAAGTCGTACAAGACCCAAAGCGACGCGCCAACCACGGCCAACACAAGCAACATCCCAAACCCGCCAATGGATCGCAGTGTCGCACGCAGATAGATGATGTAGCCAATGATCAACAACAGGCCCAAAAGCACGGCAATCGACATGTTCATGCCGCCAAAATCGCGCACCCAATTGATGTAGTTGTATTCGGTTGGGTTAAATGTCGCTGCCAACAACACAAACGCGCACAGCC
>CALKXT010000195.1 GCA_938003685.1 uncultured Sulfitobacter sp.
CCTTTGATTGGGATCAGATTGAACAGAACCCGTTTTGGGTGCCAGATTCACAAGCTGCTAAAAACTGGGCAGACTACCTTGACGGCCTGCGCAAATCCGGCTCGTCTGTTGGTGCGATTATTGAGGTCGTAGCACGCGGCGTTCCCGCCGGCCTTGGTGCGCCAGTTTATGGTAAGATCGACACTGATTTGGCCGCAGCAATGATGAGCATCAATGCCGTCAAAGGCGTGGAAATTGGCGAAGGTATGTCAGCGGCGATGCTGACAGGCGAGTTGAATGCGGATGAGATCAGCATGGGGCCGGACGGACCAATCTATTCGTCAAACCATGCGGGTGGTATTCTGGGTGGCATCAGCACTGGTCAAGACATTGTTGTGCGGTTTGCTGTCAAACCAACATCCAGCATCTTAACCACGCGCAAGACGATTACGAAGTCTGGCGAAGATACAGAAATCATCACCAAAGGGCGCCATGATCCTTGTGTTGGTATTCGGGCGGTGCCCGTAGGTGAGGCGATGATGGCCTGCGTGATTTTGGATCATATGCTGTTGCACCGTGGCCAGGTTGGTGAAAACCGCGGGCATATCGGTTAAACTGCGTGTACTGCTAAGATCAGATGTGCATGCTGTCCTGCACCTTTGATAATGCCCAAAGGCATGTTGGAGCGGGCAAGGACACGTAGGCCGATGTATTGGGTTAAAAGCGTGTTTGCTATCTCGCGCTTCATTTCTTGCGCTAGCCTCGTGTGTGCAGGGGACTGATCCAGCGCAGCCTCAAACCCATCGCGCAATTTGCTAAGACTGATATTTACTGTTTCGGCAATGTCTGGGTCAGACATTTCCACCCCGGCCGCTGCTGTACATAGCAAACAACCGCGCCTGTCCCCGTCGGCAGAACCTTGAGAGATGCTCTCAAACATTGCGGTAATACGCCCGCTGGCATCTGGATTTGCTGTGCTGTTATTGATCAGCATTTGTACGGCTGCATCAACTTGCGCTACTTCGTAATGGTTAAGCACTTGAAGGTATAGGGATTTTTTGTCACCAAACGCCTTATACAGGCTGCCCCGTGTAAGTCCCATTCCGGTCAAAAGGTCAGGAAGTGATGCGTCCTCGTAACCATGCGACCAAAAAACCTGCATCGCTTTTTCAATCGCATCTTCTTTTTTGAACTCTCTAGGGCGGGCCATCTCATTCTCCTGTTGATACGCAACATATAGTTAGGAACTGATTGTTACACAATTCACGGATTTGTGTATTGTACCAATCGGTTCCTAACGCTATTCATTTCTCACCAACAACGAACAACTTTCAAACCAAGGAACTGAAAAATGAAAAATCTTATCGCAATCGCACTCACTGCATTGATCACATTTGGTCCTGTAAACGCGGCATTCGCCCACGACACAGGTACATTTGTCGGTGCCAGCGACCACATCACCACGGGCGGCGTTACCGTTACAAAGAACTATGATGGCACTGCAACGGTAGTCCTTGACGCCAACTTCTCACTCGACGGCGCACCAGATCCACGTGTTGGCTTTGGTAAAGACGGTAAATTTGTTGCTCTGTCAGACCTAGGTGCATTGCAAAACCTGACGGGCGCACAAACCTACATCGTGCCAGCTTCGGTAAATGTTGATGACTTTAACGAAGTTTACATCTGGTGCCTAAAGTTTGGTGTCCCATTGGGTGTCGCAGCACTGAACTAAGCCGCTCTTTCTGCGGCTTGATTTCCTCCCGGTCGAGGCGCATTAAGCGGTCATGCCCAGCGCCATGACACAACATATTCCCAGCCGCGCCATAGCCCTCAAGCTTGGCGCGGTCTTTTTGATTATGGTCATGGCCGCATTGATCAAAGCAGCGTCAAGCGACGTGCCACCGGGACAGGCGGTGTTCTTTCGATCGCTTTTTGCTATTCCAGTCATCGGTATTTGGCTTTGGCAGCAGGGGCATTTGCATGACGGGCTGCGCGTGAACAATCCGCTGGGTCATGTTTGGCGCGGATTGTTTGGCACCACGGCAATGGGAATGACGTTTGCAGGGCTTGCGCTGTTGCCGCTGCCCGAAGTGACGGCCATCGGCTATGCGACACCGATGTTCACCGTTTTGTTTGCCGCGCTTTTTCTGGGTGAAAGGGTGCGTCTGTTTCGTTTGTCCGCTGTTGGGCTTGGCCTGATTGGTGTCATGATTGTTATGGCCCCCCGCCTTAGTGTGACGGACGGGTTTGGAACGACGGCGACCTTTGGGGCATTGATGGTTTTGACGGCCTCGATTTTGCGTGCGCTTGTGCAAATTCACCTTCGCCGCTTGGTTCAAACTGACAGTACCTCGGCCATCGTGTTCTACTTTTCCCTGACGGCGACATGTATTTCTTTTCTGACACTACCGCTCGGTTGGATTTTCCCGGTGCCAGCATTGGCATGGACCCTGCCAAGTGTTCAGGTGTTTGCGTTGATTATTTCTGCGGGGTTCATCGGTGGTGTAGCGCAGATTATGATCACATCATCTTATCGTTACGGAACGGCGTCTATGCTGGCACCCTTTGATTATTCGTCGATGATTTTTGCCAGTATCATTGGATGGGTTGTGTTCAGTGAGGTGCCAACGCAGGCAATTCTGATCGGTGCATCGTTGGTCATCGCAGGGGGTGTTTTAATCATTTGGCGCGAACGGCAACTGGGATTGGAACGAAGCCGTACGCGATCTGTGACCGATCCAAAAGGCTGATCTTTACCTCGCCCCGCAACTGCCTATGGTGCCCCAAACACATTTAGGAGGCATGTCATGTCTGACGCAGATCAAAATCAGCACAAAGAGAAGATGAAGGAACGTCAGGCTGCCCAACGCGCCAAGGTATCA
This sequence comes from uncultured Sulfitobacter sp., assembly GCA_938003685.1. Taxonomy (GTDB): domain Bacteria; phylum Pseudomonadota; class Alphaproteobacteria; order Rhodobacterales; family Rhodobacteraceae; genus Sulfitobacter. The sequence continues at coordinate 2,862 of CALKXT010000195.1, forward strand.
GAGCTTCAGGATCCTGAAAAAGGTCTGGTTCTGGTTCATACAGGCGCAGGCAAAGGCAAATCATCCAGCGCTTTTGGCGTTGTTGTGCGCGCCTTGGGTTGGAAGCAAAAGGTCGGTGTGGTTCAGTTCATCAAGGGCAAGTGGAAGACCGGCGAACGTATTTTCTTTGACCGCTTGGGTGACGTGACATGGCACACAATGGGCGAAGGGTTCACATGGGACACCCAAGACAAAGACCGCGACATCGCCGCAGCCCAAGCTGCATTCGCCAAAGGGCGCGAGATGATGGAAAGCGGAGACTATGATCTGGTGGTCATGGACGAGATCAATATCGCGATGCGCTATGAGTATGTATCGGTAGAGGATGTGATTGCGGGGCTAGATGCCCGCGACAAACGCACTGGTGTGATTCTGACTGGACGCGATGCAAAACCTGAGTTGTGTGAATACGCTGATCTGGTCACAGAAATGACCGAGGTGAAGCACCCGTTCAAGGCAGG
>CALKXT010000196.1 GCA_938003685.1 uncultured Sulfitobacter sp.
AGGCTGTGGGATGCGCTGGGGGCCGCGCCCACGCGCATCAACGGCGTGCGTTTAGGTGATGCGGTTTCTCCATGGCTGGTGACTGATGCCGCTTTGCATTTGCGCCACCGATTGCGTGGTGACAATTCGACGACACCACGCACTTTAGAAGGTGGCGCGATGCTGCTGAACTTCCTGCTGGCGTGGATGTTTGGTCTGGGCATTTTGGGTTGGCTTTGGATGACATCAATGCCTGCCCGCGACATCTTGATCACGGGTGCCGCCGCAATCACGTTGCTGATTTCAATTTTCGCCGGGGCGTCAAGTCTTGCGATGATGTGGCTACGGATGAAAGGCGGATCAGATTTCGAAGTTGGGCAGATGTGGTCATCGGTTCCCGCAATGGCATCGCTGGTTGTTCTTATCCCCGCAGTTGCAGCGTTCAGCCATTTGCGCACAATGGGTGATGCCTACAGTCTCGCTTCGCTTGATCTATCCGCTCAGAACCTTGTCGAAACACCATCCGGCTGGCTGCCCTTCGATATCGCCCGCAAGGATTTTCTGGCGGTCTGGTGCAAGCGTGAAGGGGTCGATTGCAATGATATGACTGATGCACAGCAACGTGATTTCGCCAGCGAATGGAAGATTCGACGCGACAACGCCCTGACCGACCTGAACAAACCTGACTGGCACAGGTCAGACACCAAACCCAACCTGCGCGAGGCCGATCTATCCCGTGCCCAATTAAGTGGGCTCAACCTAAGCGCGGCGCAGATGGAGGGGGCAGACCTAAGCTTCGCGAAGATGGAAGGAACATACCTAGAGAAAGCGCAGATGGCAGGGACAAACCTCATTTTTGCGCAGATGGAGGGCGCAGACCTTAGTTTCGCGAAGATGGAGAGGGTAAACCTCAACGGGGCAGAAATGGCAGGGGCAGACCTCAGTTTCGCGCAGATGAATGGTGCAGACCTTGCTGGAGCAAATATGAAGGGTGTAAACCTCGGCTTCGCACAGATGAAGGGCGCTGACCTCAGAGGCGCAAATATGGAGGGGGCAGACCTCAGCTTCGCGCAAATGGAGGCCGCAAACCTCAGCGGTACTTTCTTGAGGGGAGAGCGCAACAACCCAATGTATTTGGCAGTTAAAAGCCTTAGCGCTACCATAAACAATGGCGGTGCGCTAAGATTTGTAAATCTTCGGCCTAGAATTATTGATGCCAAAACGGACTTCCGCAATGCGTTCATGGATGGCTCAGTACCGTTAACCGAAGAGTTTAAGGCGCAGATGGGAGGGCTTTGTCAGCGCCCTAAACAGGTACTTGATGATGAAGAATTCTTTGGTCACTGGCGCGGATGGGTTGAAAAGAGGCCCGCCTTCTGGAATGGCCCAGCAGGCATCTCCCCACCCGGCTGGGAAGACGTCACCCCCATCCCGCCGCCCGAAGGCTGCGAATGGAAAACCGGGCCGATGCCCGGCGTTACGTCCGTCGACTAACCCCGCGCCCTTCCATCTCCCCGCGCTACGCCTTATCTAGGATCAAACACTCTTAATAAGGACCGCCCCCTTGGACATCGAACAACTTCTTCTCGACGCATTGCAGAACAATCTGGCTTATCTATTGCTGGCGCTGCTTGTCGTCATCGTCATCTTCAAATCGATCAAGATCGTGCCGCAGTCCGAACAGCATGTGGTCGAACGCTTTGGCCGTCTGCGCTCGGTGCTTGGACCTGGGATCAACATGATTGTGCCGTTCATTGACCGGATTGCGCATAAAATCTCGATCCTTGAGCGCCAATTGCCGACCGCCTCCCAAGACGCAATCACGCGGGATAACGTGTTGACCCAAGTCGACACCTCCGTGTTCTACCGCATCACCGAGCCCGAAAAGACAGTGTACCGTATCCGCGATGTGGACAGCGCGATTTCGACCACTGTCGCAGGCATTGTGCGGGCCGAGATTGGTAAGATGGATCTGGACGAGGTGCAGGCCAACCGCAATTCGCTGATCGACACGATCAAATCGACTGTTGAACAGGCCGTGGATGATTGGGGCATCGAAGTGACGCGCGCTGAAATTCTGGACGTGAACCTCGACCAAGCCACCCGCAACGCGATGATGCAGCAGTTGAACGCCGAACGTGCGCGTCGTGCGCAGGTGACAGAGGCTGAAGGGTCCAAGCGGGCCGTAGAACTTGCCGCGGATGCGGAACTCTATGCCTCTGAACAGACCGCCAAGGCACGCCGGGTTCTGGCAGATGCCGAAGCCTATGCCACGCAAGTGGTTGCCGTTGCGATCAATGAAAACGGCCTAGAAGCGGCGCAATATCAGATCGCGCTGAAACAGGTTGAGGCACTGAATGTGATGGGCAATGGCTCTGGCAACCAAACGATTGTTGTCCCGGCACAAGCACTCGAAGTCTTTGGAGATGCGTTCAAACTGCTGAAAGGGCGCGGCTGATGGAACACTACCTGACACTTTGGTGGGTCTGGATATGTGCGGCGCTGGCGCTGGGGGTGATCGAACTGCTCGCACCCGGTTTCATTTTCCTAGGCTTTGCACTTGGGGCGATGGCCATGGCGGTGGTGGTGTTCATTCTGCCCGCAACCAACGTCCCTGCCCTATTGGCGATGTTCGCGATCCTGTCTCTGGTCGCATGGATCGCGCTGCGGTTGGTGTTTCGGCGTCAATCCAGCGGTGCGCGCATTGTGACGCGGGATATTAACGAAAACTAACTCATGCCACTATCGTTCCCCGGACCACAAGTTGTGGGGAACGTACCGTATTTTCTCCCATAGATCGCTTTGAGCAAATTCCTGATGTTGTGCGCACAATAGTTTTGCAAATAACAACAGGGGTAAGAAAATGAGAAAATACATCGCCGAAGCCATCGGCACCTTCGTTCTGGTCTTTTTTGGTGTCGGGTCGGCCGTCCTTGCGGGTGGCGGCATTGGTATTGCGGATTCCATTTCGATCACCGGGATCAGCTTTGCTTTTGGTATTTCAGTCGTCGCGATGGCCTATTCAATTGGCCAAATATCCGGCGCGCATTTGAACCCAGCGGTTTCCATGGGTGCATTTGTGGCTGGACGTATCTCTATCTCTACGTTTGCCGGGTACAGCGTTTTTCAGACCATTGGGGCAATTGTCGCAGCGGGGGTGATCTATGTCATGGTGAACAATTCGGCTGGTGGATATGATATTGCAGCCAGTGGCATGGGCCAAAACGGCTGGGGCGCAGGATATGGCGGCGAGTTCTTCCTGATCTCCGCGTTCTTGTTCGAGGTTATCGCGACGGCCATTTTCCTTGTCGTTATCTTGGGTGTCACATCGGAAAAAGGCACGCCGATCATGGCAGGTCTTGTGATTGGCTTAACCCTGACAATGATCCATCTTGTTGGCATCACCGTCACGGGCACATCCGTGAACCCAGCCCGTTCCATTGGGCCTGCGTTGTTCGTGGGCGGCACGGCTCTGTCGCAACTTTGGCTGTTCATCGCAGCCCCGTTGATTGGCGGCGCGATTGGTGGGTTGTTGCACAAGGCGCGCATCACGTCTGACGACGGTCTATAAATTCCGACACAAGAGATCAAAGAAAGGCCCGCGCATGTTGCGGGCCTTTTGCATGTGCCGGTCATAGTATCGCTTGAGGCGCATCAACCCGCTTGTTAGAGTGCGTACTCAGATCATCGGAGATTGCACATGGATAAGCTAACCTTCGGTTGGGAAGAATGGATTGCGCTACCTGAATTGGGACTGCCAGCGATCAAGGCCAAGGTAGATACGGGCGCGCGCACATCGGCGTTGCATGCTCATGATATCGAAGTATTCGGACCCGCTGCAAAACCCAAAGTCCGTTTTAACGTGCATCCGATTGCGGGACGTGAAGACATTGCCATCACCTGCTCTGCCCCGCTTGTGGATCGCCGCGAGGTCACGTCGTCCAACGGCGAAAGTGAGCAGCGCTATGTCATCTCGACAACGCTAGAGGTTGCAGGCGAAAATTGGCCCATCGACGTAACGCTGACCAACCGTGCGGGCATGACAAGTCGCATGTTACTGGGCCGTCAGGCGCTGAATGATCATATTACCATCACCGCAACAGAACGGCGTTTGCAGCCTGATTTGAGCTATGATGTCTACCACACATCTGCGGTGCGCAAAACGGCCCCACAGCGCGCGTTGCGCATCGCTGTGATGTCGCGTGAGGACAATTATTCGACACGCCGTTTGGTCGAGGTCGGTGAGGAACGCGGTCATACAGTTGAGGTCATAGACACAACACGCTGTTACATGGCGATCAACCAACTGGCCCCCGAAGTGCATTACGATGGCAAACGCCTGCCCCGCTATGACGCGATTATCCCGCGCATCGGTGCCTCGGTGACGCCCTATGGCTGCGCTGTGATCAGACAGTTCGAAACCATCGGTACCTATTGCGTGAACGGCAGCGCGGGCATCACTGCGAGCCGCGACAAACTACATGCACATCAGGTGTTGGCATCAAAACGCATCGGCATGCCAACCACAGCTTTTGCCGCCTCGCCCAAGGATACATCGAACTTGATGGCTTTGGTCGGCACAGCGCCCCTGATTGTGAAGCTGCTCGAAAGCACGCAAGGCAAAGGTGTTGTATTGGCCGAAACCAAAAAGGCGGCCGAATCTGTGATTGATGCGTTCCGCGGCCTCAAGGCGAACTTTCTTGTGCAGGATTTTGTTAAGGAAGCCGCCGGCGAAGACATCCGATGCTTGGTTGTTGCTGGCAAAGTCGTGGCCTCAATGAAACGCACTGGGGCGGATGGCGATTTTCGCTCAAACCTGCACCGGGGTGGATCAGCCAAAGTAGTGCGTATTTCCAAGATTGAGCGTGACACAGCCGTGCGCGCCGCGCGGGCCTTTGGGCTGGGGATGGCGGGTGTTGATCTGTTGCGCTCTGATGACGGACCAAAGGTGCTTGAAGTGAATTCCTCTCCCGGTTTTGAGGGCATCGAGAAAGCCAGCGGTAAGGACATCGTTGGAAAACTCTATGATGAGATTGAGGCGCGGGTAAAGCCGCAGCCGGTGCGCAAGCGTAAGAGCTAATTCAATAGTTTAACTCTGGCCCCAAGTGGCCGGATCAAGCCTGAAAAGATCTGCAAGCTGTTGATATACCTCAGGCTCATCTTGCTTTAGCGCCCTTGGCTTTTCAAAGAACACCTCGACAGCTACTGCAAAAAACTCTGCATGTGCTTCGGCACCATAGGCATCCAACACGGTCTTTTCTCCTTGTTGCACCCTTTTGACATGACGGTCATAGGCTTGGGTAATGACCTGGGCCCATTTGGTAAAACTTTGGGTGTCATTTAAAACTGGCGCGCCATCAGTGTGCCCGGAGAGATCGTCAATCTGATGGGCAAATTCATGAAAGGCGACGTTGTACCCATCCTTATCATCCTGCGCGCCGCGCTCTGTGTGCTGCCATGACAGGATCACTGGGCCGCGCGTCCAACTTTCCCCCAAACGCACGGTTTCGCGTTCAGTCACCACATAGCCATCGTATTCTTGTCGCTTTGATTTAAATGCGCCGGGGTAAATCAAAACCGATGTCAGGTGCGTGTACCAAGCGTCACTGTTCACAACGAGCAATGCAGCCTGCGTTGCGATGGACAATTCCATCTCCTCCGTTACCTCAAGGCCATCGCAGCCATAAAAATCAACCTGATTGAGAAACAGGTTTATTTTGCCCTCAAGCTTTGCATGCAACTCAGTGGGCAACCGATGCACAAACGGTACTTGCTCTGCGACGATGGCGCGTTCATGGTCTGTCAGCCCCTGTGCCAGTATTTCCTTTTCAGCACGCTTTTTTGACATGTGTCGTATGCCCAAAAATACAGCGACAAGAAGAACCACAAAGAGAAAGATAACAACGGGCATACGGCACAAGTTCCTAAGGTTTCAGCATTGTTTAACGATTAGCCTGTGCCAGTACCAATTCATATTACACAAGAGCATTTCGCGCCTGCGCCCCACTGGACGCCGGGGCCTACAATCCCTATATAAACACTCAGGAACATGAACGAGGCGCAGATGACCGATCAAACACCACCGCTCGAAGGCACACCGTTAATTGCGCCCTCAACAACTGATCATCCGTTGTACGAACAGGTCGTTGAAGCCTGCCGCAGCGTTTATGACCCGGAAATCCCGGTGAATATTTATGAACTCGGCCTCATTTACACCATTGATATAAATGATCAAAATGAAGTTGATATCAAGATGTCCCTCACTGCACCGGGCTGCCCCGTAGCGGGTGAAATGCCCGGTTGGGTTGCTGAGGCCGTTGAACCACTTGCTGGCATCAAACAGGTGGACGTTGCCCTTGTCTGGGAACCACCATGGGGTATGGACATGATGTCTGACGAAGCACGCCTTGAACTTGGTTTCATGTAAGCGCGCTTGAGAATTAACGCCGCCCTGCCTATCTTACAGGCATAGGAGATCACATCATGTTCGGCATTCCCGGCAAACAAGCTGTTTCAATGACGCCCAAAGCCGCTGGTCAGATTGCAAAACTGATGCAATCGGCAGGCCACGCAGGGCTGCGCATTGGCGTCAAAAAGGGTGGTTGCGCGGGCATGGAATACACCATGGAATATGTCGAAGCGACCGATCCTAACGACGAAGTTGTCGAACAGGATGGCGCACGGGTGATGATCGCCCCGATGGCGCAGATGTTCTTGTTTGGCACCGAGATTGATTATGAAACCACGCTGCTTGAATCTGGCTTCAAGTTCCGCAACCCCAATGTGACAGAGGCCTGTGGCTGCGGTGAATCGATCAAATTTGACGATGCATTGGCCGCCAAGTGAGCCTTGGCGAAGCAGATATTGCCTTTGCCAAAGAACTGTTCAGTGACCTGCCTAACATCACCACCCGCAAGATGTTCGGCGGGTTAAGTATCTATTCAGATGGGGTTATCTTTGCGCTGATCAAATCTGATGCTCAAATCATGCTCAAATCTCAAGATGCTGCGTTTGACGCAAAACTCGCGGACATGGGTGCGGAAAAATGGGTATATGAGCGTAAAGACGGCGCGCAATCATCCATGCCCTATTGGTCCCTGCCTGACGCCGCTCTTGATGATCCTGACCTTGCAACGGCCCTCGCACGCGAGGCGCTGGCCCTGCTCAGCTGATCTCGCTTAACAATTGGTCGCGAAACTCCAACATGAACGCAACGCGCTGTGCTGCGATCTTCTGCGCGGGTATCGTATTCAATGTCTCAGCAATCCGCAGCAGCTTGACCTCAAAATGATCCAAGGCATAGGTGCGGTCATCTAGCGCGCGATCCTGCGCCAACGGATCATCGGGGTGAAACAACCCGCCCCCCATTTGCCCAGATACGTTAAAACACCGCGCAATCCCCAAAGCCCCCAACGCATCAAGCCGATCTGCATCCTGAACAATCTGCGCCTCAAGCGTATTGACCTTCACCCCTCCAGAATAGCTGTGTGCATCAATGGCATGAGCCACAGATTCGCGCTTGTCCGCGTCAAAGCCGATCCGTGCAAGAAACGCCAAAGCATGTTGCGCAGACAGGCGTGCGGCGTGTTTGCGATCAGGACTGTCTTTGGGTGGATTGATGACGTCGTGCAAAAAGGCGGCCGCTTCAATCACGTCAATATCCCCGCCAATCTCTAACGCGATGTACTTTGCTGTTGTCCAAACCCGCCGCAAATGTGCCAAATCATGTGAACCATCTGTCTGCGCACGCCAAACCCGCAGAACTTCCGCCTCATACGCTGCTTGACGGCTCATGCCTTTTGCAGATGTACATATGTCTCATTATAACGCTGTGACAGGTGGTCCCCGGCCATCACATCCTCATCCGCCCCTACGGGTGCGACGTTAGTTTCGTAGGTCGGGTTAAAAAACAGCGGCACCGAGATGCGTTCGGCTGTACCGCCAACCACACGGTGCGGCGTGGCGCGGATCACGCCGTCACTCCAAAACGCGATCATTTCACCAAAGTTGATCACAAATTCACCCGGTTCAGCGCTCAGCGGGATCCAGCCGCCACCGCGTTTACGCACCTCAAGGCCTGGTGATCCGTCTGTCGCTAATAAGGTCAAACAGCCATAGTCCGTGTGCGTGGCAATGCCAAAATCCTTGGCACCAGCCCACGCAGGACGTGACGGATAGTAATTACCGCGCAAAACAGCCATCGGCACATCAAAAGCCCCATCAAAGGCGTCACGCGGCTTGCCAATCGACTGGGCTACACCACGCAATACATCCATCGCGACGCTGCAGGCATCGGTATAATAACTGCTGATCTGTTGCTCGAAATCCGCTGGTAGATGCGGCCATTTATTTGCGCCATAAAATGGATTGCTCAGGCGGGCATCACCTTTTGGCAAAATCAGACCACTGTCAAAAAACTGTTTATAATCAGGGTTAGCATCTGGATCGACCTGCTCTGACCCTGCGGCACCCCACCCCCGATTTGAACCTGTAGGTCCCATATCATAGGGCACCTTATCAGCCTCTGGCAGTTTGAAAAACGCACGGTAGGTTTCGATCACCGAACGCACACGATCCGCGCCCAAAACGGTGTTGTGAACCGTTGCAAATCCTACATCTGTTGCAGCGTGACGCATGGCGCGCACCGCGTCCTGCTCACCCACGACCAACTGCGCCAAATCAATTCTAGGGATCATGATACGCTCCTATTGTTGGCGCATCCCATACCGTGCAAAGCCACGCGGGGAAACCCTACGCGTTGCCGTAGCCCGCACCCGGTGGTATTCAGCCCCAAAGAAACACACGAAGGGCTTATCATGCGTCGCAAAATTGCTGCTGGAAACTGGAAGATGAACGGCACCGCCGCCGCGCTGAGCGAATTAGATGCGCTTGCCGCATCGATCTCAGATGATCGAGCCACAGTGGTGATCTGCCCACCCGCACCATTACTGTACCGTGCTGTAGAATGTACAAAATCCAGCCCAATCCAGATCGGTGCACAAGATTGTCACGTGCAAACTTCAGGCGCTTTTACTGGGGATATATCCGCCCCAATGATCGCAGACACAGGGGCTGCTTATGTAATCCTCGGCCACTCAGAGCGACGCGATGCCCATGAGGAATCTAACAGCGATGTGCGCCAAAAGGTCAAGGCGGCTTGGGCTGCGAACCTTACCGCGATCTTATGCATTGGCGAAAGCGGCGATGACCGCGCCGCCAACAACACGCTTGATATCATCGGCGGACAACTGTCCGGGTCACTCCCTGATGCCACTACAGCTGAAAACACCGTCATCGCCTATGAACCAATCTGGGCCATTGGCACCGGACTGGTCCCCAGCCTTGAGCAAATCATCGAAGTCCATGATTTTATCCGCGCCCGCCTGATCACACGCTTTGGAGCTGACATCGGAAACGCGATCCCCCTGCTCTACGGTGGCTCGGTCAAGCCCGACAATGCTGGAACCATCTTCCAAGCAGAAAACGTCGATGGCGCATTGGTCGGGGGTGCCTCCCTCAAAGCCAGCGATTTTGCCCCGATCATATCGGCCCTCGCTGCGTCCTGATTTCTTTTTGGCCTTAAATATCCATGCACAACGCATGCAAAAGGACGGCACGTCAATCTGACATGCCGCCCTTTGTGTTTTTCAAACCAACAATAGTGTGCAGGCGTTAGCCTGCTCTATTTGGTTATGATCTCAGGTCCCATCATCAACGTCGGCAACCACGTTGATATGATCGGAATATAGGTCACCATAATCAGGAACACGAACAACACGGCCGTGAAAGGCAGTGCCGCGCGCACTACCGACATC
>CALKXT010000197.1 GCA_938003685.1 uncultured Sulfitobacter sp.
CACCTGTTCCATGAAATGCGGGATGGCGAACGGTTGCTTGCGACGGGTGAACATTTCTTGCTGCATGTTTCGCTTGAGACCCGCAAGCCGTCTTCGCCAAGCCCTGCAATTGAAGCCGCATTGGTGCGCTTTGCCACAGGCCATTCAGCATTACCCAAACCTGATGGGCTTGGTCGCGCCATCGGTGCGCCGCGTTGAAGCGGGTCTTGATTACAGCGGGCGCATCCGGGATCGGGCGCGCCATGGGGCAAGGGTTTGATGCGGCGGGCTTTGAGGTCTGTATCACGGATGTTGACGGCGACGCGCTTGATCGCTGTCCGGATCACTGGCGCAAGATGAACGCCAATGCCGCAGATGAAGATGACATGCAGCGGGTCTTTGGCCAGTTAGATGGGTTGGATGTACTCTGTGCAAATGCCGGAATCGCCGGGCCAACCGCATTGGTCGAGGATGTCACCCTTGAGGATTGGCGCGCCTGTGTCAGCGTGAACCTTGAAGGGGCGTTTTTGGCTGCGAAATACGCGGCACCCTTGATGAAGGCAGCAGGGAGCGGGGCGATTATCATCACCTCATCTACCGCTGGCATCTATGGCTATCCCAACCGCGCGCCCTATGCGGCGGCGAAATGGGGGATGATCGGTTTGATGAAAACTCTCACGATGGAACTGGGCCCGTTTGGTATCCGCGCCAACGCGATTTGCCCCGGTGCGGTTGAGGGGCCGCGCATGGAAGGCGTGTTGTCGCGTGAGGCCGCAGCCAAAGGTATGACCCGTGATGAGGTATATCAGGGATACGCGGCGGGTACGTCGATGCGATCATTTGTTCAGGCGGATGACATCTCAAACATGGCGGTGTTTCTAGGTTCTGATGCCGCGCGGCTTGTGTCGGGACAGGTGATTGCCGTTGACGGGCATACGGAAAATCCTGATCCAAAGCTTTAGCGGATCAATGCGCGCATCTCGGTCATGAAATCGGGGAAATCACGCGCGGTGCGATGTGCTTCGCGGATCAAGACGTCAAAATCATCCGTAAATGTCTCGATCCTCTGACGATCGCGAAACGCCATGTAATGCCCCCCGGTATAGAACACGGCCAGCAGGGGGCCAAAGATGGTGACTGGGGCCGAATACAAGCGGCGCGCGTCGAATTGGTATATGCGCAGGCGGGGATACAATTGCCGCGATAAATCAATAAGTTGATCTGCTTGCGCAAGGCGGATTGCCGCTGGCAACCCCCGATAATATCCCGCGCCCCTGATAAAGCTCTCGATCTCATAAAGTGGCATCGCGATTTCATATTCGGAACGTGAATTGCGTATCCAATCCAGCCGATCACGTGAAGCGTTGATCGCTTGTTGTGGGGTGCGTCCTAAATGTGGGCCATATTCCCATTCCAACATCGCATCCGTCTTGATCATATCTGGCAGGGTCGCGGGGACATGGCGGATTTTGTACCCTTGGGCCTCGCGGTGCCAATCAAAAATTTGTTCATCCACATGAGTGCGGGGCGCTTGGGACACTTCAAAACTGTTTGATACCAGATCAGCCGCTGATTCAGGTCGATCAGACAGCCCCAACAACCAATCGCTTGAGACCCCAAGGATTGCAGCGCAGGCCCCGATCACATGGGCGCTGGGCAGCCGGGTGCCTTCATCATTTAGGGTTTGCGAAAGCGTTGAGCGATCCGTGCCAATGGCACGGGCCAGCGCGCTTTGGCTGGTATTTGTCTGTGTCATTGCGTGCGACAAGCGGGTGCGGAATTGCTGTGCTCGATTGAGTCTGTCGTTTTTTGCTATCATATGGTGATTTAAATCACAGATAGATGGCTTTGTTAATCATTATCAGAATGGCTGGTGTGGTCATGGCGACCTATCACGAACCTGTTACCTGTTAATAAGCGAAGCCATATATGCACGATGCACCCCATCCTCATCTGAGCGAACCGATCCACCGGAATGACCTACACAGGATCAAAAGAGTTGTGGTTGGGTGGGAGTGGCCAACGCTTGGCTTGTTTGCGGGATGCATCATGCTTTGCGCGCTCGCACTCATGCTACCAGCGGGTTGGGGAATCGTCAGCTTTGTAATTCTCACCCTTACGCTGACACTTCATTCATCCCTTAGCCATGAAATACTGCACGGCCACCCCTTTGGTTCAGAACGTGCATCAACGGTCTTGGGGATGATCCAGCCGGGATTGTTTGTGCCCTATTTGCGCTTTAAGCGGCTGCATCTGGCCCATCACAATGATGCCAACCTGACCGATCCGTATGACGATCCTGAAACCAACTATCTTGCTCCACAGGTTTGGGCAAAACTGCCGCGCGGGATGAAAATTCTGTTGGCGGCGAATAATACCCTACTGGGGCGTATGGTGTTGGGGCCGATGATTGGGACGTTCTGCTTTGTCAAAAGTGACATAAAACAGATCATCTTAGGGGATCGCAGGATCGCGGTTGATTGGTTGCTGCACGTCCCGGGTGTGTGCGTTGTTTTGTGGGTGGTTTCCGTCTCGCCACTGCCGTTTTGGATATATCTTGCGGCCTGTTATGCCGCACTTTCAATCCTGAAAATCCGTACGTTTCTGGAACATCAGGCCCACACCCGCGCATCAGGTCGCAGTGTGGTGGTTGAAGATCGCGGGCTACTGGCGTTCTTATTTTTAAACAACAACTTTCATGTCGTGCATCACATGCATCCTAACGTGTCGTGGTATCAACTGCCCGCTCAATACCGCGCGCAACGGAACCGATATTTGCAGCGCAACCATGGTTATGTCTATCGCTCTTACGCGCAGGTGTTTCGTCAATTCCTGCTGTGCCGCAAAGATCCGGTTGCACATCCACTCTGGCAGCCGCCTGTCGAATAGCGCTAAGGGAGGGGATGAATATCCCCATGCCTGATCTTTGGATCATCGTCACAATCGCCGCAGCCGTGTTTCAAACCGTGCGCTTCATGCTGCAAAAGCAACTCTCTGCCGTCACACTGTCCGCAGGTGGCGCAACCTTTTCGCGGTTCTTTTATTCTCTGCCGTTCATTCTTGCACTGCTTGGCGTCTACCTTTTGATGTCTGGGAAATCTCTGCCCGCACTTCCGTTGCCATTTTGGATTTATGGCGTTTTTGGCGCGGCAGCCCAGATCGCAGCAACCGTTTGTGTGGTGTTGCTGTTCAAGCAGCGCAATTTCGCGGTGGGCATCACGTTCAAAAAGACCGAAGTCATCCAGACTGTCCTCATGGGATGGGTGGTGCTGGGTGAGGGCGTCAGCCTGTTGGGGTTTGCGGCTATCGGCCTTGGCATTGTGGGTCTGTTACTGCTGTCTGGGGGTGAAGACGCGCGTGGTTGGCACATGGGCAATATCAACAAACGCGCGGCGGTGTTGGGGATCGCATCTGGTTTCTTGTTCTCGATCTCGGCGGTGACATATCGAGGCGCGAGTCTGACGTTGTTGGAGGACGACCCAATTTTGCGCGCAACTGTCACACTGGCAGCAGTGGTGTGCATGCAGACAGCGATCATGGTGGTCTGGTTACGATTGCGCGAACCGGGCCAGATGCGCGCAGTCTGGTCAGCGCGCCGCGTCGCGGTGTGGATTGGCTTGACCTCAATGGGCGGCAGCCTGTGTTGGTTCATTGCCTTCACAGTGCAAAACGCGGCCTATGTCAAAGCACTGGGTCAGGTTGAATTGATCCTCAGCGTTGCGGCCTCAACCTTGTTTTTTCATGAAAAAATCACCGGTCGGGAATGGGCCGGCATGGCAGTGCTGATCGCATCGATTTTGATGTTGGTGCTGGTGATTTAGGCAACATCGGAATTTTAAAAATTTCCAATCTTTTTCTTTCATAAAAAACGGTTAATCCGGCATCTGAACACCACGCAACCGCATAAACAGGCTTTCTTCGTCGTTGTTCTTAAAGAATGGGACAGAAGTTGGCGGGTCCATGTCTCGTGCACGTGCCTCAACTTCGGCCAAGACGACCTCGGTGATGAAGGGCATGTCAAACTGGCGCGCCTCTGACAGGGATACCCATTGCAGATGCGACAGCTCATCACAGGCAGCATCGAAATTGTCTAGATCACTGGCGATCGCGTCGGCATCAACCAGCAAAAATCGCGCGTCAAAGCGACGGGGGCGGCCGGGGGGCGTGATGGCGCGAAACACAAATTGCAGTGCTGCTGCGTGGGGCAGGTGGCCCGTGGCAGCAAAGGTTTTCCAATCGTCTGGGACCGCTCCACTCCACGTGCCGTGCTGACCAAGGATCAGTCCGGTTTCTTCCCACAACTCGCGAATGGCCGCGACAGCGATGGCATGTGCCAATGTCGGATCAGCGTCCTCAGCAAGGCGCGCGGCGCATGTGGCGGGCAGGGGGGCGGCAAGCGCAATGTTTGCATCCCCCACGTCAACAGCACCACCGGGAAAGACAAACTTGTTTGGCATAAACACAGCTTTGGCCCCGCGTTGCCCCATCAAAATACGCGGTGCCGTATGCCTGTCACGCAGCACAATCACAGTTGCTGCGTTGCGGATTTGGCTCTTGTCGATTGTCATGTCACGATCTCCCGGCAATGAACGACTGCCGGGTCAAGTCAGGCGTTTCTGGCAAAACCGCCCATTTCCTTGGCCCATTGAAAGCCGATCAAGGCCCCCTTCAGTCTGGGCAGAAGGTAGAGCGAGAGGCCGACACATCCAACCGCAAATATGGTGAACAGGGTCAAAGGTTCGGGGCGCCATTGCACAAAGACGATGTGCAGCAATGGTGCCATCAGGTGGCCAACTATCAAAATCGTCATATAGGCGGGGCCATCATCCGCGCGGTGGTGGTGAAATTCCTGTCGGCACACTGTGCAATTGTCATTTACCTTAAGATAGCTCTTGAGCAATGGGCCAGACCCACAGTTCGGGCATTTGCCGCGCCATCCGCGCAATATCGATGGCCACCGGGGGCGTTCAGCAAGTGCATCTGGTGTTGTGTCGGTTTGGGCGAGGTTCTGAGACATGATCTGCATCCTTGGTTCAAAACGTAAAATGACGATGAATCATCAAGAATAAAAGGGCAGAGAGGTACGTTGCGGCGCGATGTCGCAAAGTGAGCTGAAAAAATATGCACATTTTTGCGACGGAACCTCATGTTCGGTCCGTTTGAACCAGTACGAAGCGGCCAAAAGGTCGTTTGAATTATAAACTGAGGAGTAGACTATGACACATCGTGCACATTTGAAAATCGCGGCTTTGGTGGCTTTGGTTGCCATTGGTGGTGGGGCGGCATTTGCCAAATCTGGTGATCACGGCGAACGGTTCACAGCGATTGATGCCAACGGAGATGGTGAAATCAGCCAAGCTGAGATGAAAGCGCATGGCGAAGCGCGTTTTGCCATCGCAGACACAAACAGTGATGGCTTTCTAAGCGCCGTTGAGATGCAGGCCGCGCGTTCCGAGCGTGGTGGCAAACGCGCGGAACGGATGCTCAAGCGGTTTGACAAAGATGGCAACGGATCACTGGATGCATCCGAATTGGAAGCCGCATCTGAAGGCCGCCACGGCAAGCGGGCTGGTCGGATGATGGAACGGATGGATGTTGATAAAGATGGCAAGCTGTCGATGGCTGAAATGGCAGGCGGTCGTGATCCGGCCAAGATGTTCGAAAAGTTGGATGCAGATGGCAATGGCACGTTAAGCAAAGAAGAGTTCGCCAAGGCGCGCCATCATGGCAAACGCCGCCACGGCAAATCCGATACCGAATAAGGTGGGTTCCGGGCGCGCTTGTGTTGCGCGCCCGGGTTCTCTAGCCAGAATTGAGATGGATGATATTCAAGCCAACATCGCGACGGACGAAGATGCGGAACTGTTGCAGCGCTATGCGACGGGTGATCCTGCGGCTGCGCGCCTGTTGGCAGCACGATTGACGCCGCGTATGTATGGGCATGCGATGCGGGTGCTGAGTGACGCTGCTGAGGCCGAGGATGTGAGCCAAGAGGCGTTGTTGCGCCTTTGGCGGATTGCCCCAGAATGGCGCACTGGTGAGGCCAAGGTCACGACGTGGCTGTACCGGGTTGTGGCAAACCTATGCACGGATCGCTTGCGTAAACGGGTGTCGGTGTCATTGGACGGTGTGGCCGAACCAACCGACCCTGCCATGTCGGCAGAAGAAAGATTACAACAAGCCGCACGACTGGATGCGCTGCAATTGGCGCTGAATACCTTGCCAGATCGGCAACGACAGGCGGTTGTGCTACGCCACATCGATGGCTTAGCCAACCCAGAGATTGCCGCCATTCTGGATGTGGGTGTTGAGGCGGTCGAAAGCCTTACCGCGCGGGGCAAACGTGCGCTTACGACGGCTCTAGCGGGACAACGAGATGCATTGGGGTATACGGGATGAAAAAGCCGGATCATGATATGAATGAGAATGAACTGGAATCCCTGTTTACACAGGCCCGCGCCACCCCGCCGCTGATGCCGGATGGGTTGATGGCACGCGTAGTTCAAGACGCTGAAGATGTGCAGCCCACTGCGGCACATGGGGGCTGGCGGTCATGGTTGCGTGCCATTGGCGGCGCACCGGGCCTTGGTGGTTTGGTCAGCGCATCTGTCCTTGGGTTTTGGCTGGGCGTGGCACCGCCTGACAATCTGCCCGATCTGGCCGGACAGGTTTTGGGGCAGGATGTGAGTGCAGACTTTGAACTCACGCTAGATACAACAACGGATTTGACCGGCTTTGGCTGGGATATTGATGAAGGATAAAGGGATGGATGTTTCCAAACCACCACGCCGCAAACGGATGATGCGCTGGGCCTTGGCCCTGTCATTGGGGGTGAACCTGTTGTTTGTCAGTTTGTTTGCCGGTGCAGCCTATCGCAATGCCGGTGCGCCGGGGATGCGCGGGGGCGAAGGGCCGGGCATGCGCAGTTATGCAACGCCATATGTGCAAGCCCTGCCGCGTGAAACAAGACGGGCGTTACACCACAGTTTGCGCAGCGGTGATGGAAAAGCAAAGCCCCTATCTCGCGGAGCGCGTCGTGCGCTTTATCAGGAGATGTTGAAGGTCTTGCGGGCAGACGCTTTTGATCCGAATGCAGCCGAAAAGGTTCTGAGCGCGCAACGTGATGCAATACTTGGCGTACAATCCGCGGCGCAATCTGCATGGTTGGTTGAGGTTGCAAAGATGACGGCGGATGAACGGGCAGAATACGCCGATCAGTTGGAAAAAACCCTCAAACGGGGGCCACGCCAACGCAAACGCAGCACCCCCAAAGACCAGTAGTCCTGTTGCCCTCTCGCGCGCGCCGGGGTAGGCACGCGCAGCCCAAAGGAGCTGTGCAATGACATCAAAAGACACTCAAGAGGTATTGGCAGTTGTTCAGGCCTCAAATGGCAGGCGGTTCTTGGGCCTTGCATCTTTGGGAATGCTGGGGGTTTTATTGCTGTATATCGCCTTTGCACGGCCCCCTGATTTGGGGTGGCAAATCTTTCTCATTGTGGTTGGTGGCGTATCGCTGTGGGGGGCGGATGCGATGCGCCGGGCCACAGCCAGCCGTGTTGAGTTGACCGAAACAGAATTGCGCGACGGCGATGGTACTGTGATTGCACTGGTTGGTGATATCATCAGCATGGATCGCGGGGCGTTTGCCTTTAAGCCGTCGAATGGGTTTTTGTTGAAAACCAAGACGACGAATACCCGCATTTGGCGTCCCGGTTTGTGGTGGCGCATGGGACGTCGTATTGGGATTGGCGGTATGACACCCGGTCATCAAACCAAATTCATGTCTGAAATTCTGTCGGCCCTCATGGCACAACGCGACCTGAAAGATTAAACTCTCAGGCCGCGCTTTTGACTTGTTTCGCTCAGGTCAGTTGCAGGTGACCCAGCAGACCCGTGGTGCATACCGGGGGCGGGTAAACACGAAGTTACGGATTTCACGTTCTTCCAATCCGGTGTTGAACGGTGGGTCGTATTCCGCCCAAGTCTCAACCAGAACAAGGCGTTCTTTGTCAGGCAGGATCGGAAGTTTCTCATGCCAATGGTTCACGTCTGCGCTCGTCAAAGCCGAAACTGAGCCAAGCTTTTGTGACCAATCGCTATAGTATTTATCTTGTGCCGCGTTGTAGTAAATCGAAGACACACGGATCGAAGATTTGCCCTCTGAACGGGACAGATATTCAAACAGATCGCGAACACCTTCCAAATAAGACCCATCAATTGGCACCGTTTCACGCGATATCGCGTCACCGATTGTATAGGCGGCCTTTTGGTTGATGCTGTACATGCGGAACGCGTCAAAGATCGAAAACATTGACAGGTAGGTCCAGAAAAGCAAGGGCATGACAACCATGGCTTCAACTGCAACAGACCCATCTTCGCGGCGCAAAAAGTCGCACCTTAGTGCTGACTTAAGCGTCGATTTGATTTGGAACATCAACATTAGTTTGGCTCCTGTACAAAGGCTGCGGTTGAAACCATCCGAGCGCGACCTGATCCATCTTTGGTAAAGGCATAGCCAAGACCAGTTGTTGGAAAGACCGGCTTGAAGCGATAGCAGGCGCGCAAGATCATCAACTGATGTTCACGGCCCAGATCAAACCCACGTGGATCTGTCACTGGCTGGCTTAGATCTACACAATCAGCGACCTGATCGAACTGAGCAAACTGGCGCGGATCAAGTGGGGCCATTTCCAGACGCAACGTATTGTCGCAGTCATCTAGAAACCCTGAATAGTCGCAGATCATTTCCTTAAGCTGGTTGTGCGTGATATCTTCGTTTGTGTTCAAACGCACATACCGCACAGTAATATCAAGGCCGCGATCAAGGAACATGTGGCGCATGGAATAGATACCCATTTCGACCGACATCAAGAACAAGCTAAAGATCAATGGTACAAAGATCACGAATTCTAGCAAGATCGCTGCGCCGTCTTCTTCCTTTCGAAAACGGCGGAGCGTCTTTTTAAGACGGGTAATCATTGGGTCAACCTCAGTTGATTGATCTGGCGTGCGATCGCTTCAAAGGCTTCGCTGATCTCAACACCTTCCACACGGAAGAAGTGGCTTGGTGAAGAGGCGCAGTCTTCCATGACGTTTGCACCGTGATCAGTAACCTCAAAGCCAATGGACCAGACGACGATCTTTTGATCTTTGGCGACTTCGCAGATTGAGTTCAGCAGGCTGTCACCTTGGCTCGCAGAGTACTTTTGGTAGTACCAGTTGTTCCGGTAGCGCCAGTTTACGCGGTTATCCATCCACCAGCCAAAGTTATAGCGGGCCCAGTGTGCGCGTTCGCTACCAGAGTTGTAGTACCGGGTGTCGATGCGGTCGGTGGCCACGTTTTGACCATCGGTCATCAAGATCACAGTTTTAAGTGTTTCATTGTCCGAATATGACGCAGGGCGCGACGCAAACACGGGATCAACAATGCCTTGACCAACCAAGCCTGTGTTGATGCCGTTAAAGGACGGATCAAGCAAAGCCACAGCCCACTTCATGCCCAAAAAGATTGAGGTGTTTGAGCGTGGTGTCAGCTGGTCAATCTGCGCCTTGAGGGCACCTTTGTCCTGACTAAGAGGGGTAATTGCCTCGTAATCATACTTTGGACAGACAGGTGATGTGATGGTGTAGCGACCTGCATTGTAGCGTTGAAAATGCTGTACTTGCAGATATTGCTGACCGCCAATACCGGTATTGCTAAATTCAGAGTCATCAAATTCGATACAATGCGAATAATCATGGGTCTCGTCGAAATACGGACCAGGGCTGACATTCATCAGTTCAAAGATATCTTTACCCGCGTTCACATGCGCAGAGTAGGGCACAACCGAGACTGAGATCAGGTCTTCGTTTTCTTCTTTCAGCACGGTATCCACAAACACATTTGCAGCATCACGCAGGTTTGCCATTTTGCCGTTGCGCCCCATGGAGCCGGAAATATCCAACACCATCGAAATCTCGACTTTGTTTACCTTTTCCTCAGCGGTTGAGGTGGCAGGAATAGTCAGGCTTTCGACGCCCATGGACCCCATGAATTGGGTTTTCATGGTTGTGGTTGCATCGACCTTAACAGTCCTGAAATTCAGTCCCTCGTTTACATAGACGTTTGAGACATATTCACCCATGCCGGACTTTTCGAAATAGTCACGCACAACGGCTTCAGGCTCTAGCGGTTGATCAAGGTCAGCCGCGGCCAGAACTGCACGGTCCGAAACGGCCTGCAATCGGGTGCGCTCCATTTCGTTGCGCATCAGATCGACACCAACACCACCAACTGCGATCATGATCAAAATCATGAAGCAGGCAAAAATGACCATCGTCCCGTCTTCTTCTTTCGCAAAGCGGCGAAGCGCCGGGGCAACGGTGCCAGATTTCAAACCAGCACGGCCGCGAATTTTGCTCACATCATATTTCATCGTCGTTAACCTTTCATGCCAAGGCCCAAAGGGGCCAATAGCCCTTTCGTCAGACTAAACCTTGATGATCTTGTCGCTCTCAAAGGTGGCTGAAATAGGGCAAATGCAGGGCGAAATCGCGTGTTTTAGGTTATTTGTTGGCATTAATAGACTGTTAATAGATTGGTTGTTTCCACTGTGGGGACGATCAGCCATATTTGCCTAAAGGTTTTCAAAATGAGCGATAATGCGGCGTTCATGATTAATAAAGTCGCAGGCGTGATGATTGCCCCTTAGGGTGGGCGTACTGATGACTCGATAAGGGTGAGTCGCAGGAGGCGTCGCACCCTGAGATTAAATTAGGAGAGACTAATGAGCCCGACCAACGAACCGAGCTTTCGTGAAAGCGTAGATATCATGTTCAACCGCGCTGTGGCGCTGATGGATCTACCGCCGGGGTTGGAAGAAAAGATCAGGGTTTGTAACGCCACCTATACCGTTCGCTTTGGTGTGCGCCTGCGTGGCAAAATCCAGACATTCACCGGATACCGCTCTGTACATTCTGAACATATGGAACCGGTCAAGGGCGGCATCCGCTATTCTTTGGGGGTCAATCAGGACGAAGTAGAGGCGCTTGCGGCGCTGATGACCTACAAATGTTCGCTGGTGGAAGCACCTTTTGGGGGGTCCAAGGGCGGGCTTTGTATTGACCCACGTGAATACACAGAACCTGAACTTGAACTGATCACCCGCCGGTTTGCCTATGAGTTGATCAAGCGCGATCTTATCCACCCTGCGCAAAACGTACCAGCCCCAGATATGGGAACGGGCGAGCGTGAGATGGCGTGGATTGCAGATCAATATAAGCGTATGAACACCACTGAACTGAACGGCAATGCCTGTGTAACGGGTAAACCGATCAACGCAGGTGGTATTCAGGGTCGCACAGAAGCGACCGGGCGCGGCGTGCAATATGCGCTACATGCGTTTTTCCGCGACAAACAGGGAATGGAAAAAGCCGGGATGACCGGGACGCTCAAAGGCAAACGTGTTGTCGTTCAGGGCCTTGGTAACGTGGGCTATCATGCCGCCAAATTCCTAAGCGAAGAAGATGGCAGCATTATCACGGCAATCATCGAACGCGACGGCGCGTTGCATGATGAGGGCGGCATTGATGTTGAAGCTGTACACCAGTGGATCGCCAAACACGGCACCATCACCGGATACCCTGACAGTCACGTTGAGACTGATGGTGCTAAGCTATTGGAGGCAAAATGCGACATTCTGATCCCGGCGGCATTGGAAGGCGTGATTAACCTAAGCAACGCAGAACGCGTCGTGGCACCGTTGATCATTGAAGCGGCGAATGGCCCGGTGACAGCAGGCGCGGATGAAATCCTGCGTAACAAAGGCACGGTGATCATCCCAGATATGTATGCCAACGCGGGCGGTGTGACGGTGTCCTACTTTGAGTGGGTCAAAAACCTAAGCCACATCCGATTTGGTCGCATGCAGCGTCGCCAAGAAGAAGCGCGCCACCAGCTGGTTGTCGACGAATTGGAACGTCTGAGTGCGGACAAGCAGTTGGGGTGGACAATCAGCCCGAACTTCAAAGAAAAGTATCTGCGCGGTGCGGGCGAACTAGAATTGGTGCGCTCTGGCCTCGATGACACGATGTCGACGGCCTATCAGTCAATGGCGGATGTCTGGCATGAACGCGATGATGTAGATGATCTGCGCACAGCAGCCTATCTGGTGTCAATCGACAAGGTCGCCGCGAGCTATCGCGCCAAAGGTCTGTAATGATTCATGCGTTAAGTTTAAGCAGGGCGGTTCTGGCTGCCCTGTGCCTGTCTATCGCAACACCTGTTCTTGCAGAGCAAGCCGATTACGGCGAGGTGGCCTTGACCGGGCTGGCACGTGAAAGCTGGCCTTATAATCAATCGTATTTCATTCAACATGCCATGGTGTGCAATGTGAATGGCCCTGATGGTTTTTTGACCATTCGGACGGGTCCAGATGCATCTTTTCCAAAGGCACGCGCTCTAAATCGGCTGGCCACTGTCACCATTGATATTTCACAGCGCAGTGGACGGTGGGTACGTGTCGTAGATGCGCATCGCAATGTGACCAAAGACGGATATAGTCAGACCCCAAAACAATTACCTGTGCAGGGGTGGGCGCATGACAGCTATTTGTGCGATTTTATTCATTGATCTTTCGGAAACTTGAATAGACGCCCGATCTTGGGCGGACGGTGCGGTGTTTGCTTCTTATGGTCGTCGCATGATGTTTGATTTGCCTGATGATGATACGCTGTATGCCGCCCTAATCGCGCGCGACGCTGCCTATGATGGGCGCGCGTATGTTGGTGTGACCTCAACTGGTGTATTTTGCCGTTTGACCTGTCCTGCACGCAAACCGAAACGCGAAAACTGCCAGTTCTTTGATCAAATCGGAGGCTGTATTGATGCGGGCTATCGCGCCTGTAAACGGTGTCACCCAATGGCCCCCGCTGCGCAATCTGATCCAGCGATTGCAAGTCTGCTGAGCGCGCTGGCAGATGCCCCTTCACGCCGTTGGCGCGAGGACGATATCATCGCAAGGGGGCTGGACCCTTCAACTGTGCGCCGTGCGTTTAAGCGTCACTTTGGCATGACCTTTCTAGAAATGGCGCGGCTGTCGCGGTTGCGCACCGGGGCACAAGTGCTGCCCGCAGGGGCGCGTGTGATCGATGCACAGTTAGAGGCGGGATATGACAGTCCCGCCGCCTTTCGCACCGCCTTTGCCCGGTGGTTGGGCCTGCCGCCTGCACGTTTTGTTAAGGATGCACTGCTGCGGGCTGATTGGATTGATACAAAGCTGGGTGTGATGGTCGCCGTGAGCGATGCAACCGCGCTGCACCTGTTGGAATTTGTTGAACGCAAAGCCCTGCCAGCCGAACTTAAGCGCCTGTACCAACAGGCCAAAGGCAGCCTTGGGTTTGGTCGCTTTGCCCCGATTGATCGCATTGAAGCGGAGATGGATGCGTTTCTGGCCCTGCGGAACGATCACTTTGAAACACCAGTGGCACCGCTTGGCCCCCCTTTCACGCAAGAGGTTTGGCGGACATTGCGTCAAATTCCGGCGGGCGAGGTCCGCAGCTATTCTGATGTGGCCCGCGCCATGGGCAAACCCAATGCAACCCGCGCTGTGGCCCGCGCCAATGGGGCAAACCCAATCGCCATTGTGATCCCCTGTCATCGGGTGCTGGGGGCAGATGGTGCGTTAACCGGGTATGGCGGCGGGTTGTGGCGCAAACAAGCGTTGATAGAACTTGAGCGCGGGTTCGCCGCGCAGAACAAAAGGAAAGCAGAATGAGCAATCAACAAGAAAAAGCAGAAAACTTTGCAGCGTTACATGTCAAAGGCGCACCTCTGGTGCTGCACAATATCTGGGACGCGGGATCAGCCAAGGCTGTGGCACAAGGCGGCGCTAAAGCCATTGCAAGCGGGTCCTGGGCCGTGGCCGAGGCGCAAGGATATGGGGACGGACAAGAGTTGCCTTTGGCAGACGTTCTGCGCACTGCGCGCCAGATTGTGAATGCTGTGGACCTGCCTGTGAGTGTCGATTTTGAAGGGGGTTATGGCATTGACCCAAACGAGGTGGCCGGTAACCTGCGTGCCTTGCTTGATACTGGAATTGTTGGGATCAACTTTGAGGATCGGATTGTCGGTGGGGCGGGCCTACATGCCCAAGATGATCAAGTCGCACGCATTGCAGCCTTGCGAAGCGCCGCAGAATCAGCGGGCGTTGCGCTATTTATCAATGCGCGCACGGATGTATTTTTCCAAGACGACGCAGCACCGCATGCTGACTTAATGGAGGATGCGATCGCGCGGGCCAAAGCATATGCTGATGCTGGGGCCAGTGGGGTTTTTGTACCGGGCTTGGGGGACATGGGTTTGATCACCCGCTTGTCCGCCGAGCAACCATTGCCCGTCAACATTTTGCGACTGGATGAGGCATTGGAAATTGCAGATTTGGTGAAATGCGGTGTGGGACGGGTCAGCCATGGACCGGGACCCTATATTGCTGCGATGCAATCGCTTACCAATACTGTCCAAGACGCTTAGGTCGGATCGGGCATGGCCCCTGAAATTTCAGTATAGATCGCGTTGCATATGTCATCCATTTCGATGGCAAAGAAGTTTTTTGCAGCGGCCAAATTGGGGTGATAGGGGTCTTTGACCTTGCCTGACTTGTTCAGACGAAAGTAATGTTTGTTACCTTGATTTGCGGCGACCGTTTCGGGCGTTGCCCCTTCAACAAAGGTACAGGCCGCCCCGGATTGCTCAAAAGCGGCCTTGATATTGGCCTGCGCCTTGAGCCGCAATTCGGTGATTTTTTTTGAATACGATGGCGCGGTCGTCATAAAGATGCAGGGCGTATTGGCGGGCAATTGCGCGCTCATCTCCATTACGTCTTTCAAGGCAGTTTCCGGGCTAAGCGCCCATCGCTTTGCAGAGTTCCCTAAGAAAGACATCAACAGCAACCGGGGCATGTAGTAATCTGGTGTGAACATTGCCTCAAACGCAGATTTGTCTTTTTTGCAGAACTGATACGGTTCGCCTTTTCCAATTTGGGCGTATTTGTTGCCGGTCATATTGATAAAACCATAGGTGCCTGCGTTGACCTTCCATTTCGGATCAACGTCACAAATAGCACCTTTGGCGCGTCCCATCCGTGCGGTCCAAGAATGAAGCGACGTTGAGCGTACTCCGATCACTGCCACGTTCATGGCACCCAGTGTCGCAAGGTCAGCCTGCTGTTTTGGTGTGGGCGGGCAATGAGCTTTGATGTTTTCAAAGAATTCCAAGAACACTGGGCCGGACCCGAAGGGGATTTGGCTGTCTCCCAAAATCACGATGTCAGGCGAGATGAATTCATCAGCTAAAACGGGTGTTGCCAAAAATGTTGTGACAGATGCGGCCGCGACAATGGCACGTCTGATTTTTATAAATATCTCATGTGCCATTGGATGATCCTATTCTCTATTTGTCTTGTCAGACCAAGGTGCGCTGGAGGGTGAACACCTGAATTGCTGTAGGCAATGTCACCAACAACTGCATAGGCGCACCAAGATCGGTCACCCTGATCGTAGCCTGCGCTGCTAACTGTTGAAAATCACATTGTAGATATTGCTACTTGTTCTCGGACTTGGTTGAGTAACCCCAAGTCAGTTCATGAGAGGATGTCATGCGGTTTTCAGGTTTACGTGTTCTGCGCCAAGGGTTGACGGGCAACAAGGGTTGGACACCGCATTGGCGTGATCCCGAACCGAAAGCCGAATATGATGCAATCATCATTGGCGGTGGCGGGCATGGACTTAGCACTGCGTATTACCTCGCCAAAGAGCACGGGATGACCAACATTGCCGTGCTTGAAAAAGGCTATCTGGGTGGTGGTAATGTTGGGCGCAACACGACGATTGTTCGGGCCAATTATTTCTTGCCGGGCAATTCTGAGTTCTATTCCCATTCGCTAAAGCTGTGGGAGGGGTTGGAACAGGACCTGAATTACAATGTGATGCATTCGCAGCGCGGGGTGATTAACCTGTTTCATTCCGACGGCCAGCGCGACGCCTTTGCCCGGCGCGGTAATGCGATGATCAATCAGGGTGATGATGCAGAGCTGCTGGATGTCGCGGGCGTGCGGCGGTTGTTGCCATACCTCGATTTCGAAAACGCACGGTTTCCGATCTATGGTGGGTTGCTGCATCGGCGTGGCGGCACCGCGCGCCATGATGCGGTGGCGTGGGGCTATGCGCGCGGCGCAGATCAACGTGGTGTGGATTTGATCCAACAATGTGAAGTCACCGGCATTGATATTGAGAACGGCAAAGTAACGGGTGTGCAAACCACACGCGGTGCGATCAAGGCCAAGAAAGTTGGCATCGTTGTTGCGGGTCGTTCGGGGCAGGTGGCCGCGATGGCGGGGATGCGCCTGCCGATTGAAAGCCACGTGTTGCAGGCGTTTGTAAGTGAAGGTCTAAAGCCCGTCATTGACCACGTCGTTAGCTTTGGCATGGGGCATTTCTATATTTCGCAGTCCGACAAAGGCGGCCTCGTCTTTGGAGGCGATCTGGATTTCTATGCCTCTTACGCCAGTCGCGGCAATATGCCGATGATGGAACACGTGATGGAGGCGGGTATGACCCTGATGCCGATGATCGGCAAATCCAAGGTGTTGCGATCCTGGGGCGGGATCATGGACATGACGC
Source organism: uncultured Sulfitobacter sp. (assembly GCA_938003685.1). Lineage (GTDB taxonomy): Bacteria > Pseudomonadota > Alphaproteobacteria > Rhodobacterales > Rhodobacteraceae > Sulfitobacter. The sequence continues at coordinate 16,636 of CALKXT010000197.1, forward strand.
CTGATGGCAGCCCGATTATCGACAAAACCGAAACGGATGGTTTGTTCATTGATTGCGGCTGGTGTTACGGCGGCTTCAAGGCGGTGCCAGGATCAGGGTTCAGCTTTGCCCATTTGATGGCGACCGGGAACCACCACGCCCCTGCGGCCAAGTTTCGGCTGGATCGGTTCAGCACCGGCAAAGGGTTGATGGATGAGGAGGGCACAGGTGCGCAACATAATCTTCACTAAATGGGCGCGAAGGAAATTACCCGTACTATTCGTCACCTTGATGTTATTTGGGACAGTTGGTCATGTTGCAATGGCTGATATCTGTTTTCCAAAAGGTGGCAAATGGCCAAATGACTCCCCTATAGCCCTTCCAACCAAAGTCTTTTGTTCCGCTTACGCGGCATTAAGGACAGATGAATTTCCCTTTTCGTCAGGAGGCATCGATCTCGATCCGACTTCAGTAAGAATGACCATAGATGATGCTGGTCGACCTATGGTTAAGGTGTGGATGAATGCGATTGTTAAGTCGGTTGAGGATGCTGAAAAGTTCCGCGCCGGTACTTCGCGATATATACAATCTCTTTCTGGCTTTGAGGCTGAGTTTAAGGGCTACGTTTGTGAGGATGAGCAAACCCAAAAATTTGTAGCTGCCGGGGGCGTCGCTGAGTATAGTTTTGGCCTCAAATCGGAAGCCCCCCCGCATTCATTGGTCAAGGGCAAAGTCGCTTTTGCACGTATTGATTCCTGTGAGGACCAAAAGAATGAGAATTGACTGTCCTCTTTGTGGCCCCCGGGATCGTCGGGAATTTTATTATCAGGGTGAAGCGGTGGCTTTGGCCCGACCTGATCCGGAGGCGGGCGATGCCGCATGGGAAAACTACGTGCATCTGCGTGAAAACCCGACAGGCGAACGGCGTGACCTTTGGCACCACGAGGGCGGCTGTGGCGCGTGGCTGGTTGTGACACGCAACACCACGACGCATGAGGTTTTTAAGGTGGAACTGGCAACTGATGTCAAAAGGAGCATGGCATGAGGGTTGCAGGCAAAGGGCTGATTGACCGCAACAAGCCGGTTTCGTTCTCATTTGATGGACATACCTTTGGCGGGTTTCAGGGGGACACGGTGGCCTCGGCGTTGCTTGCCAATGAGGTGCGCCTGATGGGGCGGTCGTTCAAATATCACCGTCCGCGCGGTGTGTTGACCGCGGGTAGCGAAGAACCAAATGCGTTGATCACCACGGGCGACGGTGCGCAGCGCGA
>CALKXT010000198.1 GCA_938003685.1 uncultured Sulfitobacter sp.
TTATGACCCTCGGCGTACATATCAATGTCGTGACGCTTGCCGGGGTCTGCTTTTGAGCGGATGCCAGACAGACCCGCTGCGATGATGATCGCCTGCAACAGATATGGATTCACCGCACCGTCTGGCAGACGTAGTTCAAAACGACCGGGGCCGGGGACGCGCACCATGTGTGTGCGGTTGTTGCCCGTCCAGGTCACCGTGTTTGGTGCCCAGGTTGCCCCTGACATCGTGCGCGGTGCGTTGATACGCTTGTAGCTGTTCACCGTTGGGTTGGTGATTGCGGCCAAAGCAGAGGCATGTTTCATGATGCCGCCAAGGAAATGCTTGCCGCGCTCTGACAGGCCAACTTCGCCAGTTTGTCCTTCGCCTTCACCAGCAAATACGTTGACTTTGGACTCTGCACCGGGTGCATCCCAAACTGAAACGTGGGCGTGGCAACCGTTGCCTGTTAGCCCTTCGATTGGCTTGGGCATAAAGGTAACGCGGTAGCCGTGCTTTTCAGCAACCGAACGTGCCATGAACTTGAAGAACGAATGTTTGTCAGCGGTCTTGAGCGCATCATCGTAGTCCCAGTTCATTTCCCACTGGCCATTCGCGTCTTCGTGGTCGTTCTGATACGCGCCCCAGCCCATTTCCAGCATATAGTCGCTGATTTCACGGATCACATCGAGGCGGCGCATGAACGCCTGCTGATCATAACATGGCTTGGCCGCGGTATCGTATTCATCACTGATCTGATCACCGGCAGGGGTCAGCAGGAAAAACTCTGCCTCGATGCCCGTTTTAACGTGCATGCCTTCTTCGGCAGCTTCCGCAATCAGTTTGCGCAACACGTTACGTGGTGCTTGGGCTAGGTCTTTGCCTTCCATCACGCAGTTGCCCGGCACCCATGCGATTTCTTTGTTCCATGGCAGGATGATCACGGCTTCTGGGTCCGGCACGGCCAGCATATCGGGGTGTGCTGGCGTCAGGTCGAGCCAAGTAGCAAATCCTGCAAACCCTGCGCCGTCTTCTTGCATGTCTGCAATCGCGCGGGCCGGAACCAGTTTAGCGCGTTGACCGCCGAACAGATCAGTAAAGGAGATCATGAAATATTTGACGCCGTTTTCTTCGGCGAATTTTGCGAGGTCAGTTGCCATCGTATTTTTCCCTGTCGTCATATTATTTTATATAGATAAAGGGCGCGTACCAATTACGGCCGCGCCCAAAAAACTTTAGAATCCAGTGCCCGGCTTGCCGGGATACCAATCTGTCCCCGCCAGCGGAACTTTAGCCATTGCAGCGGCTTCCATTGTCAGTGCGACCAGATCCTCAGGTTCAAGATTGTGCAGGTGGTTTTTACCACAAGCGCGTGCGATCGTTTGCGCCTCAAGCGTCATCACTTTGAGGTAATTGCGCAGGCGACGACCGCCTTCAATCGGATCAAAGCGTTTCATCAATTCTGGGTCTTGAGTGGTGATGCCTGCCGGGTCTTTGCCTTCGTGCCAATCGTCATAGGCACCCGCAGTTGTACCAAGAGCATTATACTCAGCTTCCCATTTAGGATCGTTGTCACCAAGCGCGATCAAGGCGGCCGTACCGATTGCAACCGCGTCTGCACCAAGGGCCATCGCCTTGGCCACATCGGCACCTGTGCGAATACCACCGGACAAGATCAGTTGCACTTTGCGGTGCATGCCTAAGTCCTGAAGCGCTTGAACAGCGGGGCGAATGATCGCAAGCGTCGGTTGGCCTACATGTTCGATGAACACGTCTTGGGTTGCCGCAGTCCCGCCTTGCATGCCGTCCAGAACAACTGCGTCTGCGCCTGCTTTGATCGCAAGCGTCGTGTCATAGTAGGGGCGTGCGCCCGCAACTTTGACGTAGATTGGCACTTTCCAACCTGTAATCTCGCGCAGCTCAAGGATCTTGATTTCAAGATCATCTGGACCTGTCCAATCCGGGTGGCGACAGGCAGAACGCTGGTCAATGCCTTTGGGCAGGTTGCGCATGTGCGCGACGCGGTCAGAAATCTTTTGACCCAACAACATGCCACCACCACCAGGTTTGGCACCTTGGCCAACCACGATTTCGATGGCATCCGCTTTGCGCAGATCATCAGGGTTCATGCCATAGCGTGACGGCAGATATTGATAGACCAGCTTGTTGGAGTGACCGCGTTCTTCGGGGGTCATGCCGCCGTCACCTGTGGTGGTTGACGTTCCAGCCGCAGATGCGCCGCGACCCAAGGCTTCTTTGGCAGGACCAGAAAGCGCGCCAAATGACATGCCCGCGATGGTGATCGGGATATCCAGCTCAATTGGGTTTTCCGCATGCAATCCGCCGATGGTCACAGAGGTTTCACATTTCTCGCGATACCCTTCCAAGGGATAGCGAGAGATGGAGGCACCCATAAACAGCAGATCATCAAAAGACGGTACTTTGCGTTTAGCACCGCCGCCACGAATGTCATAAATACCGGTCGCCGCCGCACGGCGGATGTCAGAATTCACATCTTGCGTGAACGTAGCCGACTGGCGTGGAGTCGTGTGGGGGATACCCTTTTCGTCGTGTTTGTTCATGTTAGGTATCCTTAATACGCCGCAGCGTTATCAACATCAAAGTTGTAGAGATTGCGGGCAGAGCCGTAGCGGGTGAATTCGGATGGGTCAGCGTCAAAGCCTGCCTCATCCAACAGACCTTTGAGAATTTCCAGATGCTCTGGACGCATCTCTTTTTTCTCACAATCCGCACCCAGTGATTTGACCGTACCGCGCACAAAGAACCGCGCTTCATAGCAGCTGTCACCCAATGCATCGCCTGCGTCACCGCAGACCACAAGGTTGCCAGATTGGCCCATGAACGCAGACATGTGGCCGATGTTTCCCTGCACGACGATGTTGACGCCCTTCATGGAAATACCGCAGCGTGATGATGCGTTGCCTTTAACAACGATCAAACCGCCGTGACCTGTGGCACCAAGATATTGGCTGGCGTCACCTTCAATGACGATCTTGCCGGACATGATGTTTTCACCAGTGCCGGGGCCAGCTGATCCGTGAATGTTCACGGTCGCCTGTTGGTTCATACCGCCGCAATAATACCCAGTAGATCCTTTGACTGTCACCTCGATAGGCGCGTCTAGACCACAGGCAATGGCGTGCGATCCGCGTGGGTTTACGATTTCCCATGCAGTTTGGTTGGTATCAGCAGACTGTGCATGAAGCGTTTTGTTCGTTTCACGCAAGCCAACTTCGGTTAGGTCGATTGTTTGCATATTAAGCGGCCTTTTCGGTGGAGGTTGGGGCCGCATTGTGGCTCCAGAAATAGACGGTTGATGGCTCTGGTTCCCAAACGCGGGCGTTCTCGATACCCGGCAGGTCGACCAGCGCGCGATACTCTGATCCAAATGCAACGTATTGATCGGTCTCTGCCATCACAGCAGGTTTGCATGCGATCGGGTCACGGACCACGCCAAAGCCATCTTTGGTACCCACCAAAAAGGTAAAGAATCCATCAAGGTCATCAAGGCTGCTTTCCAGCGCTTCACCCAAGGTAGCGCCGTTCTGCATTTGCCATGTGAGGTAAGCGGCACCAACTTCAGTGTCGTTCTCGGTTTCAATGTGGATGCCTTCGCGGCGCAGTTTGCGGCGCAGTGAATTGTGGTTGGACAGGGAACCATTGTGTACGAGGCACTGATCATCACCTGTGTTGAACGGATGCGCGCCCATCGTTGTAACCGCAGATTCGGTTGCCATCCGCGTATGTCCAATGCCATGCGTGCCTGACATCTTTGAGATATCAAATTGGGCGGCGACGTCTTTTGGGAGGCCCACTTCTTTGTATATCTCAAGGCTGTCACCGCGGCTCATCACGCGGATACCCTTGTTTAAACCATTAATAACGGCACGTGCTTGGGTGGTAGTACCCGCTGGTATTTCAAGGATGGCATGGGTACTTTTGACTGCCATGGTGACATCGCCATCAAGCGCCTTAGAAAGCGTCTTGTCGAGATCAGCAAATGCTGTGTCCGGCTCATCAGATTGCACAGTCATTTTGGTGCGACCCTTTGTTTCACCACCATAAATTGCGATCCCGGCACTATCAGGACCACGGTCCGTCATGGTGATCAACATCGATGTCAGCATCTCGCCTAACTTAGGCTCAAGCGACTTGTCCTTTAGGAACAATCCTACAATTCCACACATGTTCATAATCCCGACTCAGGATGCGGCAACAGCACCACATCAATTATTCAATACGCTAACAGCAAAAAATGAAAACTCAACCACGAGGAAATTTTTTTTCCTGTTAGTATCTATTTTTGCTGGGCGACACACAGGTCGCCCAGCAAAGCTTTGATCAATATCGTTCGAGTGTCTGGTGAACCTTGTCGTGATCCCCAAGCTGCTTGGCCTTTTCAAGGTGCGCACTTTCGCGTTTTACCTGAAAGATGTGCCAACCCAACCAAAAGATGACGCCGACGATGGTCATTGCCACTTCCCACCCTTGAAAGGGATAGATCGCGCCTACGTCAGCCAGATCCACGTTCCAGTCTTTATATCCGATTGTCGACATGGTTTTCTCCTTTTTCAGGTTGCGCGAGCGGCAAGGTGTGCCTTGTCTGCTTCAATGATTTCAGCTTTGGCATCTTCGTATGCGTGGTGCTCTGCGTAATCGAGACCTTGCAATTCGACCTCTTCTGGAATGCGCAAGACGCCCAACTTTGACTGAAGCTTGGAAACGCCCCAACCCGGCAAGAAACCCAACACAAAGAACATGATCACTGCGCCTACGGCCTGACCCCAAGGCGTGATTGTTGCATAGCCTTCAAAGGGTGAAGACGGTGCGCCCCAAAGCAGGAAGCCTGCAATGATCAATCCAACAACACCAGAATAACCATGTACCGCAACCGCGCCTACCGCATCATCAAGTTTGAACTTTTTCTCAACCCAGAAGTGCAGTTTGTACACGATCACAACACCGACGGCGCCAACCAGCATCGCCTGAATGGGGTGATACAAATCGTTACCTGCAGAGGCTGTAATGATCCCGGCAAGACCGCCAGAGAATGTCCAGAACGCATCGCCCTTGGACACCAGATAAGCCGCCATCAAACCACCCGAAAGTGACATCAAGAAGTTAAACGTGATCGCAGATAGTGTTGTAGGTGCCAGATAGATGTTTGTGGCAGTCCATGTGATGCCTGTAATCTGACCGCCAATGACTTCAGGTGCGATGATTGGCACGTTACACGCCGCATAAAAGCCCCAGAAACCTGTGTAGATCAAAAAGATACCAATCGCCAAAAGCCATGGGTTATGTGGTGGTATGTCGCGCGGTGTGCCATCAGGGGCGAATTTGCCGATCCGTGGCCCGAGTACCATAATCACACCCAACGCATAGCCACCGGCAATCGCGTGGATAACACCAGATGCATAGGCATCGTGATAACCAAGATATTTGACCATCCAGCCACCATAGTGCCAGCCCCATGCTGCATCGATAATCCAAAACACGGAACCGATGAGAACGGCGTGGACCCAAAGGGCCGAAGATCGAATGCGTTCGATGACAGCACCGGACACGATTGAGGCCGCTGTCCATGAGAACAACAAGAAGGCCGCCCAGAAAACGCCAGTAATTCTGTCGCTGGAATTTGTGCCCATCGTTTCAGCCCACGGCAGGTTCGCTGCACCAGCTTCTAGATCGAGGCCACCAAAGAATGGGAACATCGGGAAGGCCCAATAAATCCACCACCCAAAGAAGAAGAACGTGACTGTGACCAATGGGATGATCATTACGTTTTTCATCAATGTGTGCATGTGGTTACGGCTGCGGCTTGCCGCAACTTCGTACATACAAAATCCAACATGGATTAAGAACATGAAGACCACGGTGACCCAATAATAAAATTCGGTAAACACGGTCGTCAGTGCGTTTAGATTACCTTCCACTGTCCAACTCCCTTGACATTTTGGCAGGTCTTTTTGCCTGCTGGTGAAAAAATATTCTTAAGCTTAAATGTTAGAAATAAGATTCTGTCAATAATTGTATGCAATGGGACACATTGTTTCGCGTCCGGCTGAATGCAAAAGGCCCCGGAAACCGGGGCCTTGCTAGAATTTTGGTGATCTAAGATCAGTTGTTGTCGGCGTGGGTCACAACATCAGGCTTAAGGCCCCAAATTTTCTCGTCTAGGCCATTGATCTGATCTTCTTCGCTGTTTTCCAAGCCAATCGTGGCCTTGAAGATCGTTGCCAAGATCAGGGCGGTGACAACACCAACGCCAACACACAAGGCAACACCCGCCACCTGCATGACCAACGAAATCTCACCATGCTGGAATGCATATGGACCTTCTTCGATGCCCAGATAGCCACCGCGCGGTGTTCCTGCTTTGAAGATTCCCAAGAACAACATGCCAAAGGTGCCAGCCCCCAAGAACAATGGGAACAGTTTGTGTTCGTCGATACCGCGCTTGAGGGTGAATTCGTAAATGACGAAGGATACCAGCGGGGCCAACAGTCCAAGAACGAACGACTGCCAAGGTAGATAGACATCAAGCCCGGATGCGCCAGCAACATAACCTGCAAGCGGCCCAAGCAGCGTGTAAGCGTAGTTGCCAGATTTATATGCCAGCAACATGCCAGAAATCGCACCACCAGCCCAGACCAACGCATAGTTGTTCAATGAGATACCAACGCTGGTGTTCGCCATGGTTACACTTACGGCCAGCGCTTCGGGATCAAAGTAGAACAGGCACGACAGGATCACCATTGGCAAACCTGCAAAGATCAAAAGCAGGCCAGGCGCGCACAGGCCGATGCTGGGGGCGAGGTACGCAGATACGCGCGGGTGTTCGGTCATCATACCAGGGCGTGGTTTCATCATAAGGGTGAAAACCAATGCCATGCCGGCAGGGAATAGATAAACAAAACCGACACCAAAGAAGTCATGAAAACCTGCATTGGTCAAAGGCCCGACTGAGCCCCAAGTGGCATAGCTGAGTACAGAAGACACAACCGCGGCAACAACACAGGTGATGTAATAAGCAGATGCTTTCATGCGTTCAGAAACTGAGAAGTGGAGCAGTATGTTGATGATCCCTGCAAACACGGCAAGGAAGAAAACAAATATCTGAAAGGTGTTCAAACCGGGGAACACAGCTGGATCAGTCTCGTGTGCCAATGCATTGGTCAGACCGCCGCCCAGCCACCAATCGTTGATCGCACCCATCATGGTGCCACCTTCCATGATATAATACTGCGCAGCCCAGATGCCAAACCCGACCATAAAATATGTTGCAAAGCCGATGAAGAAGCCAAGTGTTTTCTCAATCGTTGAGTTGAACAGGTTTTTACGGCGCGCTGTTCCCGCGTCGATCAGAAGCAGACCGACCACAACCAGAATTGCCCCAACCGTACCTGAGGCATACACAAGGTTTTGTGTAAGCGAGTTTAGTGTAACTTGTGAGGCGTACACAGCGCCTAGATCTAGTGACATGAGTTTCTCCTGTTGGGTTTATTATTCTTTGCCTGCGCCAAATCAGTATGCGCGCGTGGCATCATGGAATCAGATAACGGTCAAAATACTTGCCTAGCAAGAAATATTTATTACTCTGAGTGCATAGCATGAGATGGTATTTTACCTGACAGGAAAAAAAGTTGCTTCTTATTCTTGCTTTTTGATGTGGGCTGGGGCTGAATGTCGCGGAACATAAAAGAGTCGAAAAACAGGGGAAGAGACATGGCCATACTTTGGAGACATTCCGTACTAGGGCAACGCCACGCTGAAATCGGTGGTGAGCTGGAAGATTGGAACGGCATGGGAACCGCATGGTTCTATGACCACACACCCGAACGTGCAAAAGCAGACTACGAGGCGATCCGTACCAAGGCAGGCCTGATGGATGTATCCGGCCTTAAGAAATTGCACATTACCGGTAAAGACGCCGCATATGTGATTGACCGCTGCACCACGCGAAATGTCGAAAAGATCGCGCCGGGCCGCGCGGTCTATGCGGCGATGTTGAATGCTGACGGTAAGTTCATTGATGATTGCGTCATCTATCACCTCGCGGTGAACACGTGGATGGTTGTCATCGGTACGGGCACAGGCATGGAATCGCTGGTGACTGTTGCAGCAGGCAAAGATTGTGCCGTGTTGTTTGATGATGATCTGCACGATATGTCGCTGCAAGGTCCATTGTCTGTTGATTTGCTGGCCGAAGAAATCCCTGCAATCCGTGACCTTGCCTATTTCGGCATCATGCAAACACGTCTGTACGGACGCGATGTGATGATCAGCCGTACAGGTTATACTGGTGAGCGCGGTTATGAGATTTTCTGCCGCCGCAAAGATGCGATTCATCTGTGGGACAGCATTCTAGAAGCAGGCAAAGGCATGGGCGTGCGTCCTTGCCAGTTCAGCACGCTCGATCTGCTGCGCACCGAAAGCTATCTGTTGTTCTATCCCGGCGATAACTCAGAAACCTATCCGTTTGAGGATGGCAGCCCAGCGGGTGATACCCTGTGGGAACTAGGTTTGGAATTCACTGTATCTCCCGGCAAAACTGGGTTCATTGGCTCTGAAAACCACTATGCTGCAGAAGGCAAAGAGCGCTTTAAAATCTATGGTGTGTTGCTCGAAGGTAAAACACCTGCTGATGAGGGTGCAGACCTTTTGCAGGATGGCAAAAAGGTCGGGCATGTTACATTCGGCATGTATTCAGACGTGAACAAACACAACGTCGGTATCGCGCGGATGCCTGTTGCTGCGGCCACACCGGGCACCAAGCTAACGGTGCGCAATGGTGACGGTACAGAGATTGCTGCAACGGCAGAAGAAATGCCGTTCTATGATAAAGACAAATCCATTCGCACTGCGAAGGGTTGATCAAAACAGGTGCGCAGCGCAAGCTGCGCACCTGATATCTGCAAGGTTTGACACCTGTGACGCACGACAACCCCAAGGAACGACATGTCAAAGTTCGACTTTCCCACTAGCATTTTAAGCCGTCCTGTTTACGGGACATTGGAACCGCGCCCCGGCGCTGCCCATCTATTCATAGCGGACGCCCATGGTGCCGAAGCAATTTTGGACGTTGCAGGCGTTGATACCTCTTTGATGGCAAAAGCCCATGTGATCTACCTTCCGAATGGTGAGGGATATGGTGATGCGCTTCGGGCGCTAAAGCCCGCCAAGTATTACGAAGGTCCAAGTTATCCGGCCTCAGTCCAACGTATCCGTAAGGCGTTTGCGGATGCAAAGATGGGATTGCAGGTTTATCTGGCCGGCACCGAAGGGTTAATCGGCCAAGCCCAAAATGAGGCGATGCAAGCCGGTATTCCACACACCGCCATCCAGACCGAACATCGCGGATCAACCGCGCGACGTATGCAGTGCGTGCATTGTAAAGGCATCACTGAAAACGTGGAGACCGACCCGTTTGTGTGTGCGCACTGCGGTTTGAACTTGTTTGTACGGGATCATTATTCGCGCCGTTTGGCCGCCTATCAAGGCGTCTGTATCGATGCCGAAGACCCTGGCAATGTGCCTGCAGCGAAGGGAATTTACGAATGAGCGGTGCAGAAAAAATTGCCGTCAAAGTGACAGATGTCGTGCCGCTGAATGACCTTGTTACGCGGTTCAAGTTTGAGCGCACGGATGGCGGACTGCTGCCAACTTTTTCTGGCGGCGCACATACAGTTGTTGAAATGAACGATGGTGGTATCACCCGTTTGAATCCCTATTCGCTGATGTCTGATCCGATGGATCAAAGCGCCTATACGATTTCTGTACGGCGTGACGACGAAGGGCGCGGCGGGTCATTGTTTATGCACAAACAGGTGAAGGTTGGGGATGAGATGGTGATCTCGTATCCCGTTAATCTGTTTTCCCTAGACCTGCGGGCCAGAAAGCATCTGTTTATCGCGGGCGGCATTGGCATCACGCCTTTCCTTGCTCAGGTCAAGCAGCTTGAGCGGTTCAATGGGAACTGGGAATTACATTATTCCTGCCGTTCAGAAGCGCTGGGATCGTATGTGGGTGAGTTGACGGATCATCACCCAAATGAAACCCACATCTATTATGACGATCAAAAGCAAATGATTGATCTGGCACATCTGCTAGATGGTCAACCGCTGGGCACGCATGTCTATGTCTGTGGTCCCAAGGGCATGATCGACTGGGTACGCAAGACCGCTGCTGCCGAAGGCTGGCCGCGCGAGGCTATCCATTACGAGGAATTCCTTGCACCACAGCCGGGCAAACCGTTTGAAGTGAAGCTCGCGATCAGCAACAAAATCATCCAAGTGGGTGAAAGCGAAAGCTTGCTTGAAGCGATGGAGCGTGAGGGCGTTGATGCGCCTTATCTGTGTCGCGGTGGCGCTTGCGGGCAATGCGAAACCGATGTGATCGATTATTCTGGTAACTTCATCCACCGTGATCATTGGCTGGACGATGCAGAACATAGCAGCGGCAAAAAGATCATGCCCTGCGTTTCACGATTTGAGGGTAAGACCCTTGTGTTGGACAGGTAAGGGGCCATCATGACCATTCAGTTTAACGACGAAACATTCCGCGACGATTATTCGTTCTATAATTCTGATCGCGCGATCAAGCGCTTTCCTTTTCCGTTCCATGAAGACAGCTATATGTATTCGGTGAACATGGAACAGCACCGCGGCGGCCCGGTCGATTCCATCTATGAAAAACGCTTTGACGTTGACGAACACTATTTGTCCGAGATGCGTGACCGCGCGATGGTATTGGCGGATGATCCGCTGCGCTGTCAATCGCTGCCACACATGACTCTTGCAGGCTGGGATCTGCTGGAACTGATTATGGTGTCAAAATCTGAAGACTACCCAGATCTGTTTGAATTGCACCGTGATGGCAACAAATGGCGTTGGATCAACAAGCCGATGGGCATTGATGACACGTTCACGTTTCTGGATGAAGCGACGCTGCCTTACGGTCCAATGGAATATATCACCCGTCAAGCACAGGGCGATTTTGCCGTGCTTGATCAACGTGACGACAACCTCTGGATGGATGCCGGGATGATCACAACACAGGCGGATTGGTCGCTTGATTTTGATCTGGGCATGAACTTCTTTGAATGGCACGCGCCTGTGCCTTTGGCGCATGAAAAGGGTATCTTTATCCGCGCCCTCAAGTTCCTTTTGAACATCCAACAAGGTGCGCCTGCGCGGCGTCTGAACTGGACAATGACGGTAAATCCTCTGCTGGATACCTCGCCCGAGAACTATCACAAATGGGGTGTCCAAAAGACTGAAATCGCGCCTGAAAACCTTGGCTCAAAACAGCATTTGCGCGTTGAGCTGCAAACCTTTTTCCGTTTGCCGCGCTCCAACGCGCTGGTGTTCCCGATCCGTTGTTATCTGTGCAGCTTTCAGGACTTGATGACTGTTCCAAAATGGGGCCGCCGTTTGCACCGTGTTATTCGGGATCTGCCCGAAGAACTGGCAACCTACAAAGGGTTTATCGACAACCGTCCGATGATGTTGGATTACCTTTCAAAGTTCGATGATGGGCAACCAACGTCGGATGGCATCTGGCCAGACCTTGAGACTGAACCGGCGCTGAAAAAGTAGATTCCCATGCCAGCCAGTATAACGCGCGTGACCCGATTTGCTCTGATCACGCGTGTTTTGTTTGTGTTGTTGGCTGGAATAACTGCTGGATCAGGACAGGCACGTGAGTGCAGGCAAGCTTTGGTACTAGCACTTGATGTTTCTGGTTCTGTTAATCCGCACGAATTTTCTCAACAGGTCCAAGGTCTCGCCAGTGCGCTTGATGCTCCGCAGGTGCGTGCGATGATTTTAAACGGTGGCAACGCCCCTGTTGCGCTTGCAGTGTTTGAGTGGAGTTCACGTAACCACCAACATATCATCCAACCTTGGATTTACCTCGATAGTACCGTCGCATTGGACACAGTGATCCTGCGAATCCGGTCGCACAGGAAAGTGCGCGCCGGTTTAAAAACTGCGATGGGTTCAGCCCTTAATGTTGCAGCTGGCATGTTGAAAATGCAGCCAACCTGTTGGCGCCGTACAATTGACGTTTCCGGGGATGGTAAAAACAACATCGGCGCAACGCCCGCTCAGGTATATGCGGTCGGCGGGTTTGATGAAATTACAGTTAATGCGCTCGTTGTTGGTGACCCAGCCGCGGCATCGGATGAAGGTATCGGTGTCAGCCCCGCAGAACTGCGTTCCTATTTCGAAGCTGAGGTGATCCGTGGTCCGGGGGCGTTTGCACTTGTTTCAAATGGCTACGCTGATTTTGCACGCGCAATGCAGATCAAGCTTATGCGCGAAATCTCGATTCCGATATTTGGGCAGAATGGATCAGATACCCTAACTGTTCTGCGGGTAGCTGATCACCGCAACATAACGGGCGGGAAGTTTGACCAAAACCTCTGGTCCGTGCGGGGCATCAGCATCAAAGAATAACGTGTCGCCGGGTTTTAGGGGATACACGTCTTCTCCGTGCCGATAATCAACTTCGCCCTCCAACATGTATATCGTTTCAATACCACCGTGTTGGAACGTCGGGAAAATGTCTGCTTTGTCTGACAGTGTGATCAAATAAGGCTCGACGATAACACCGCTCGAATTTGCGCCAATATGACCTAACAGCTTGTACTGATGGTTCGCGCGGGTGCCGTCACGTTCCATCTCAACGCCTTCACCCGCTTTGGTATGAACGGCCATTCGGTCTTCTTCGAAGCCACGAAAGAAAGCTGTCATTGGAACCGACAAAGCATTGGCAAGCGTTTGCAAGGTCGTCAGCGATGGAGAGGTGTTGCCGTTCTCAATCTTGGACAACATCCCAATTGATAGACCCGTTGTCGCAGATAGATCGGAAACAGTGATTTCCTGCTTGCGGCGAAACGCGCGAACCTCGCGGCCGATCGCGACCTCTAGTACTTTTTCGCGGTGCTCTTGCACCCCATGTGGGTCTTGCTGCAAAGTTATTGCGGCCATCGTTGCATCCATTGCCTTGGTATTCACCTGCTCATAACGGTTTGCTCAAACGTGACAAGCTTTCCGTTAGGTTTCATTGAGATACGGGTCTGGTATAGCACTAAATTATACTGTTAGGATAAAATTATGCCTACTGATAAAAATATTGACATTGGTTTCCTAATCTTCCCCGGTTTTCCGATGGCGTGTCTGACGTCGATGATAGAACCCCTGCGTGCTGCGAATGAAATTGCCGGTCAAGATTCGTTTAGCTGGAAATTGGTTTCTGAGGACGGCCAGCGTGTCGAGGCTAGTGCCCACGTTTGGTTTGAACCAGACTACGCGTTGGATGATTGTGATGACCTTGATCAGCTTTTCCTGTTGAGTGGGCCGTCATCAAGGTTTGCGAATGCTCATACATCTGATGGCAAACTGCGCAAACTTGCGCGCCACGGTGTCACAATGGGGGCGGTTAGTGGCGGTGTATTTCCACTGGCACGTGCGGGCTTGTTGGAGGGGCACGTAACATCGGTGCATTGGTGCTATGAGGCGGCATTTGCGGCGGAATTCCCGAAACTTGATGCGACTGAAGATGTGATTGTGTTGGATCGCCGGCGCCTTACGGCATCTGGGGCAGCCGCTGCATTTGATCTTTCGCTACATCTAATCGAATCGTCATTGGGGGCGGATGTGGCCACAGAAGTTGCGTGTTGGTTTCAGCATCCAATGGTGCGGGGGCAGGGGGTTAGTCAGCGCAAACCGACGTTCGCGACAGAAAGCACCAGTGACATGTTGCCCACTGCCGTGCGTAAGGCCGTCGATATCTTTGCGGACCATATGGAAGATCCAATCAATATTGCGGACGTTGCTGATGCGGTTGGCGTGTCTGCACGTCAACTTGAGCGAATGTTTCACAAGGCAACTGGCACAACGCCATTGGGCTATTACAGGTCGCTTCGTATGCACAAAGCGCGGCAATTGCTGTTGTATAGCAAAGACACAATGATCCAGATCGCAATTGCTGTTGGGTACGCGTCATCTTCCACGATGAGCAAAAACTACATCGAAGTGTTTGGAATACACCCGTCTGAGGACCGCAAAAAAATCAATATGTTCCGCGTGCGCGAAAATGCGATTGTGCCGTCTGCTTAGGCGACGGATTTCGCTGCTGTAATCAATGCGTGATGCAGGGTCGCTGCTGATGCACGTGGGCCAAAGACGCGGATGTGATCATCGGCTTCGCGCCGAATGACAAAACAACCAAGCTGATGAATGACCGTGCGTTGTGCGTCCCCGGACTGCATCTGGCGAATTGGCACACCGCACAGACGTTCGCACATCTCTGGCATTGCAGGACCCGTGATATCAAAACACACCCAAGCGCCGCTTTGTTCGGTCACAGATGCTGCGTCACCCAGCAAGTCTTTGAGCGTATCGGCTAGCAATTCGTGACTGGCCTTTGGCGCGCCGATCATCCACTGGTCTGGCCCCATCCAAAATCCTGCTTCTGGGTCATGTAATTGCGCGCGACCTGGCCCTGGAACAGCACCCAGCAGCTTTTTCAGCGCAGCATGACAGGCCTTTTCATGCCCCATGCGTGCCGCAACAGAGGCAAGTGCGACGCCATCATTTTCAGTGATTGTCACATGAGGGAACGTGTTGATTTGTGGTTCAGTGCCACCAAGCGCAGTTGTTGAAATGAGATCATGCACGGAGCCGTTCCCCCTCTGGGTCAATAAAGTGGGCGCTGACAATTTCGACGTTCACGTCAACACCTGTCAGCGGGCTAACCAGTCGCATTTTTTCGCCCATCCGGTTTGCCCCATCTTTCAGGAAACCGATTGCAATGGCATGACCAAGGTTAGGTGAAAAACACGCTGATGTTGCATAACCTTGATCATGGGCGGCATCCACAGGTCCATCCGCTTTCATGAGGTGTGCACCTGCAGGGACCGGATCATTTGGATCAATTGGTTTGATACCAACCTGTGCCAATGCATCCGCTGTATTCAGGCCCTCACGTTCTGACAATTTGGACCCAATGCTGTCTTTGGCTTTGCTGACCATACGACCCATGCCAAGGTTTAGCGCGGTTGTGGTCCCGTTCAATTCGTTGCCCGCCGCGTGGCCTTTTTCAATACGCATCACGCCCAACGCTTCGGTGCCATAAGGCGTCACGTCAAATTCGGCACCCGCTTCGATGATTTTACGCATCAGCGCGTCACCATAGGCAGTCGGAACAGCAATTTCATAAGCCAGTTCACCACTGAACGAGATGCGGAACAGGCGCGCGCGCAAGCCGCCACAGACCGTTGTGTTCATACAGGCCATAAACGGAAAGGCATCGTTGCTGATGTCTTGATCGACGATCTTTTCCAACAATTTACGGCTGTTTGGCCCGGCGACGGCATATTGTGCCCATGCTTCAGTGGTTGAGATCAATTGCACGTCCATGTCCGGGAACAGACATTGGCGCACAAATTCCATGTGGCGATAGACGGGCAGGGCATTTGCGGTGGTTGTGGTAACCACAAAATGATCCTCGGCCAAACGCCCTGCGGTGCCATCATCCATGGCAATACCGTCTTCGCGCAGCATCAAACCATAGCGGGTTTTGCCGACGGCAAGTTTGGCAAAGCCGTTGCAATAGACCTTGTTCAGAAATGCAGCAGCATCCGCACCTTGCACATCAATCTTGCCCAGAGTGGTCACATCACAGACACCAACAGATTTACGTGTTGCGAGAACTTCGCGATCAACACTTTGCCGCCATGTGGTTTCGCCCGCACGCGGGAACCACTGCGCGCGCAGCCAATTGCCAACTTCAACAAAGACAGCGCCCTGTTCTGTCGCCCATTTATGCGAGGGCGTCAGGCGTTTGGGGTGGAAATCTTGGCCTGTGTGCCGTCCGGCCAAAACACCAATTGCAGTCGGTGTGTAGGGGGGGCGGAAAATCGTGGTGCCAACTTCGGGGATCGTCTTGCCCGCAAGTTCGGCCATGATCGCAAGGCCACCCATGTTGGACGTCTTGCCTTGATCCGTCGCCATGCCCAGTGTTGTGTAGCGCTTGAGGTGTTCGACAGAACGAAAACCCTCTTGATGGCTGAGTTGCACATCTTTGACCGTGACGTCATTTTGCTGGTCCAGCCATGCACGTTTGCAGCCCTCAACATACCAATATGGCGTGAGGTTCACTGGCGCATCTTCGGTCTGTGGCAGTGTGTGCTTCTTGGTTTTGAACCCCAATTCTTTCAGCGCGGCGGTGGTCGCAGCTACACCACCAGTCAATGCGCCAGCCGTTGACAGATCACCATTCGCGGCACCAGCAACGGACATACCCGGTGGTAATTCGCCACCCGGTACAAAGGCTGCGATGTCATTGTTCCATGTCGGTCGTCCCCGTTGATGGCACGTCATATGCACATTCGGATTCCACCCACCGGACATGCCAAGTGCGCCACATTCCAGCGTGCGCGTGCTGCCATCACCAAGGCGCACTTCGGCAAACGTCAGGCCAAGGCGGCCTTTGGTGTTTACGACTTCACCGTGCAGTACTTCGTAATCTGTGCTGCGCGGCGCATCGGGACGTACATCAACAACAGCAGCAATTTTTACACCGCGTGCATGTAGGTCGGCAGCGGTGCGGTGACCGTCGTCGTTGTTGGTAAAGATCGCAACCCGTTTGTCTGCCGCAACGGCAAAACGGTTGGCATAAGTGCGCAATGCTGAGCCCAACATGATACCGGGACGGTCATTATTTTCAAACGCGATAGGGCGCTCAATCGCACCTGCTGCCAGAACCGTGCGCTTGGTATAGATACGCCATAAAATCTGACGTGGTTTGTTCGCCTCTGGCGTGGGGAGGTGGTCACTGACCCGCTCAACAGCGCCGTAAATGCCGTGATCAAACGCGCCAATAACAGTCGTGCGTGCCATCAATCTGACGTTTGGCAATGCGGCCAGTTCTGCCACGGTCGCGTCCGCCCAATCCGCACCTGAATGATCACCAAGCGCGAATGTTTCGCTGTTCAAACGGCCACCCATGCGGAAATCCTCGTCCGCTAGAATGACGTCAGCACCTGCACGACCCGCTGTCAGCGCCGCGGCCAAACCAGCAGGACCTGCGCCAATGATCAACAGGTCGCAGTGCAGGAACCCTTTGTCATAGACATCGGGATCGTCTTGTAACGACAGCGACCCAAGGCCAGCGGCGTTGCGGATAATTGGCTCATAGACCTTTTCCCAAAACGCAGCAGGCCACATGAAGGTTTTGTAGTAAAAGCCTGCGGACAGAAAGTTCGAGAAACGATCATTGATCGAGAGCAGATCGAATTTGAGCGACCCTAACTTGTTCTGGCTGTTTGCCAGCAAGCCATCAAACAGCTCGGTTGTAGTGGCGCGCGTATTCGGTTCTTGGCGCGCCCCACTGCGCAGTTCGACCAGCGCATTTGGTTCTTCTGATCCGGCAGTCAAGGCACCGCGCGGGCGGTGATATTTGAACGAACGGCCCATAAGGCGAACACCATTAGCGAGCAAGGCAGACGCGAGCGTGTCACCGGTATGGCCTGTGAATGATTTGCCGTCGAATTTGAACTGAAGGGTCTGGCCCGTATCAATCTGGCCGCCTGATAATCTGTTTACTTGGCTCATTTGCTGCGCCCCCGGCTGCGGGCCACATCGCGGGCCATTTCCACCTTGGAAATCTCATGGGTCAGGGTGTTGCGGGTCACAACCAACCATGACCGATCACCAGCCTCGTGGAACCACAATTCGTCATGCCAACCCGCAGGGTTTTCCCGCAGATAGCCGTATTCGTAAAAATCACGTGCCGCTGTCTCAGAACTCGCATCAGGACGGTCGATCAAACGCGCATCGCCCATATAGGTGAATTCAGCACTGTCACGCGGGCCAAGAAGGGGGTGTTCAATAATCATATTTGTTCATCCGTTCGCATTCTTACCAACATGCTCAATGCAAGTTGGGCTGATTGCCCATCCCTTTTTCATCGATCATCAGGCCTTTTTCGAACCGGTTAAATCGATATGCGGTGGCGGTTGGGTGCGGCTCATCTTTGGCCAAGAGGTGCGCAAAACAGAAACCCGATGCGGGCGTTGCTTTGAACCCACCATAACACCAACCACCGTTGAAATAGAGCCCGTCGATATGGGTGCGGTCGATAATAGGCGATCCGTCCATCGACATGTCCATGATCCCACCCCACATGCGCAACAGTCGGGCGCGACCAATGGCGGGTAATATCGCCATGCCGCCTTCGCAGACGTCTTCGACTACAGGCAGGTTGCCGCGTTGAGCGTAAGAGTTGTAGCCATCAAGGTCGCCACCAAAGACAAGGCCACCTTTGTCAGATTGACTGCAATAAAAGTGACCCGCGCCAAAGGTGATCACGCCGGGTAGCACAGGTTTTAAGCCCTCGGAAACAAACGCCTGCAAGACATGGCTTTCCATTGGCAGTCGCATGTCGGCCTTAGACATCAAGCGGCTGGACGACCCTGCGACGGCACAGCCGACCTTGCCTGCACCAATGAAGCCGCGTGATGTTTCCACGCCAAGGCATTTGCCATTCTCTATCCGAAATCCGGTGACTTCGCAGTTTTGAATGATATCAACGCCCCGGCTGTCTGCGCCGCGCGCATAGCCCCATGCAACCGCATCATGGCGCACGGTGCCACCCCGATGCTGGGCAAGCCCGCCTTTGATTGGGAAACGCGCGTCTTCGGTGTTTAGAAACGGATACCGCTTTTTGATCTGTTCCGTGGTCAGCATCTCAGCGTCTGCGCCATTCAGCATCATCGCGTTTCCGCGCCGTACAAAGGCATCGCGTTGCGCATCGCTGTGGATCAGGTTCAAAATGCCACGCTGAGAGATCATCGCGTTGTAGTTAAAGTCTTGCTCTAGCCCTTCCCACAGCTTCAGGGAGAATTCATAAAACGGCTCATTGCCATCCAACAGGTAGTTAGAGCGAATGATTGTGGTGTTTCGGCCGACATTGCCGCCACCGATCCAGCCTTTTTCAAGGACAGCGATGCGTTTCTGTTTATACTCTTTTGCAAGGTAATACGCCGTCGCTAGGCCATGCCCGCCACCGCCAATGATGATAATATCATAATGCGCCTGCGGTTCTGGGTCGCGCCACGCGGGTTTCCACCCTTTGTGACCCGTCAATGCCTCTTTTATAACTTTGAAACCCGAATAGCGCATTTTCGACATCCTCTTTGGGATAAACATAGTCATATCATGGATAACGTCCGAGCGAGTTCGGACAAAATTCTTCGCAATTACGACATCGCCACCTGAATCTTGCAACGCAAAATCAATATTAGGAAGAAAAAAACTTGATTGAGAGGAAAATAATGCGAAAGTGTACACGGATGTATGCAAGCGGCATCAAGAATCGCCTGACACGTTATCCATCGCCCCTGTCATAGACAGGACGATCATAGCGCCGATCAACGGGCGCGTAAAAACTGGGAGACGACCTATGAAAAAAATCACAACAGCACTGGCTGCTGGTGCAATGGCGCTGACGCCTTTTGCCGTATTGGCCGAAGACAGCAGTGACCCTATCGTAATTCCGATCCACAACTGGTCTAGCCAGATTGTGATGTCCAACGTGGTTGGCCAGATTTTGGAACAACGCGGCAACAATGTTGAATATGTCACCACAGACAGCCAAGCCGTGTATGAATCAGTACGTTTGGGCGATGTGACGATGGAACTCGAAGTATGGGAAGGTGCCTTTGGCGCGTCATTCCGTGCCGCCCAGGAAAAAGGCGGTATTGTCGATGTGGGTGACCATGACGCGGTTACACGCGAAGACTGGTGGTATCCAATGTGGACAAAAGATGCATGCCCCGGCCTGCCTGATTGGAAAGCATTGAATGATTGCGCCGCAGTATTCGCAACACCTGAAACAGGTGGCAAAGGTCGCTACCTTGATGGACCGGTTGACTGGTTGAAGCATGGGCAGGAACGTGTTGCAGCGCTTGATATGGACTTTGTTGTGATAAACGCGGGTTCTGCTGCTGCTCTTTGGGCTGAAATTGGCGCCGCTGAAGCAGACAAGAAGCCAGTCGTTGTGTTCAACTGGACACCAAACTTTGCCGAAGCTGTATGGCCTGGCGAATTTGTTGAATTCCCACCACACGAAGAAGGCTGTGACAAAGACCCAGCCGTGGGCATCAACCCTGACGCGCTGTATGACTGCGGCAACCCAGCAACGGGTTACCTCAAGAAAGCAGCATGGGAAGGCATGGAAGCCAAATGGCCAGCAGCCTACGGTGTGCTTGAGAAAATCAGCTTCACCAACCCGCAGATCGCTCAGATGGCTAAATTGGTAGACATCGATGAGATGGAGCCTGATGAAGCAGCCGAAGCTTGGTTGGCTGAAAACAAGGACGTTTGGGAAAGCTGGATCCAGTAAGATCTTGCTAACTGATTAATACCATTATCCCCGTCCGGTTTTTCCGGGCGGGGAACTTTCTCACAAGGATCGCCATGTCAACTGATAGCCCCGTCATTTCCTGCAAGAATGTTTGGAAAGTTTTTGGTAATGATCCAAAGAAGTTCCTTGAAAATATGACCCCCGGGATGAGCTTTGATGACATCCGCGCCGCTGGTTACATTGCCGGCGTTAAAGACGTCTCTATTGATGTTCACAAGGGTGAAATGCTGGTGATCATGGGCCTCTCTGGGTCTGGTAAATCGACACTTGTACGATGCTTTTCACGCCTACACGATATTACAGGCGGCACGATTTCTGTCGAAGGGCAGGACATCATGTCTTTGCCAGAAAAAGAACTGATTGAATTACGTCGTTCTAAAATGGGGATGGTGTTCCAATCGTTCGGATTACTGCCGCACCGCACAGTTTTAGAAAACGTCGCCTTCCCACTCGAAATGCGGGGCCAAGACAAGCACACCCGCCGCGAGCGCGCGTTGGAAGTGGTAAAACTTGTTGGTCTTGAAGGCCGCGAAGAGTATTTCCCACGCGAATTGTCGGGTGGCCAACAACAACGTGTTGGTATTGCGCGCAGCCTAGCGATCGAACCTGACATCTGGTTTCTTGATGAACCATTCAGTGCGCTTGACCCATTGATCCGCAAAGAAATGCAGGATGAATTCCTGCGCCTACAGCAGCTGCTGAACAAAACAATTGTCTTTATTACCCACGATTTTGATGAGGCCCTGCGCCTTGCTGATCGTATCGCCATCATGAAGGATGGCGCGGTTGAACAATGTGACACGCCTGATCAAATCGTTCTGCATCCTGCTACGGAATACGTCAGGAAATTCACCGAAGACATCGACAAGGCCCGCGTTGTCCACGCTGGCGTATTGGCAATTTCTGACGTGCAGGGCGAAGGTGACCCAGTGGACGCAGGTGCCACGATCAAACAACTCGCCAAGCAGATCGTTCAAGATACACGTGCAGTGATCCCTGTGGCAAAAGATGGTAAAATCATCGGTGGTATGAACCGTGATGACGCCCTGACAATTCTGTTGGAGAACGGCTAAATGGCCAACGCGACTACAGATACTGTTTCCGCCGGTACGCCTATGCTGTCACGTAGCCAATGGTCTTTGGTTTTGGTGGCTGTGGCCATTGTGTTGTCGATCTTTCAGTGGTCTGGGATATTGCCCGCATGGCTGCACCGGATTCCCGAGACAGCGATCCCTAACTTTGCGGGATGGCTAGACGCAATCTTTGGTTTTATCAAAGACGATATGGGTTTGCTTACGTTGACCCGTTTCCTGACCGAAGGCTTGGAATGGCTACTGGACGCGTCGGGCAATATCTTCTTTGGCAAACGCCGTTGGCCTAACATCGGGCCAATCCCATGGACAGCTATGGCCGCCGTAGCCGCCGTCATTGGTTACTACCTTGGCGGTTGGAAACTTGCGCTTTTGGGTGGTGGCACGATGGTTTGGACCGCGCTGATCGGCCAATGGTCCATCGCCATGCAAACGATGTCTGTGCTTGCTATTGCAGCACCTTTGGCATTCGTCATTGGCCTTTCAGTGGGCATCGCCGCATGGAGATACACTTGGGTTGATTTCGTGATCAAACCTATTCTGTCCGTCCTGCAAACATTACCTTTCTTTACCTATCTTTTGCCTGCTGTGATCTTCTTCAAAGTGGGTCCAACGGCGGGTGCGGTCGCCACAACGATCTATGCGATCCCTCCGATGATTTTGATGACCTCTCTTGGCTTGCAAAAGGTATCTCCAGAAGTCATCGAAGCCGGGAAGATGAGCGGATGCAGCAAGTTTCAGATGCTGCGCCATGTCTATATCCCCTCAGCACGCACCGAAATTCTGGTGGGTGTGAACCAGGTTATCATGCTTTGTCTGGCGATGGTGGTTTTGACTGCCTTTATCGGGATGCCCGGTTTGGGTGCCAAGCTGCTGGCGATGATGGGCAGCTTTAAACTTGGCCGTTCTTTTGAGATTGGCGTCACAATCGTGCTGCTTGCTGTGATGCTCGACCGGATGTCAAAGGCTTGGGTTGTAAAACAGCCTGAACATTTTGAACGCGGTACGCCGTTTTGGAAACGTCACCAGATGTTGCTGTTTGGGGCCGCGCTTTTTGTAGGCTTTACGTTGTTGTCGCTGGTTATGCCGCTTGCGGCTGAAATCGGACGTGGACAGCACTTTAGCCAAGGCAAAGAGTTGGATAACCTGATCAAAGGGTTCTTGGACATTGAGGCAGTCAAGGCAACAACTGGGTTCTTGCGCGCGTTCTTAAACGTCCAAATTCTGATCCCATTCCGCAATTTCATGCTCTCGATCCCGACACCTGCCTTCATCATGCTGGTTGTTGCTTTTGCGCTGGCGCTTGCTGGTCGCAAACAGGCGATTTACGCGCTGATCTTCTTTTCACTTGTGGCCTTTTCTGGATGGTGGGATCGTTCGGTTATCACACTTTATTCAGTGATCTCAGCCGTTACATTGGCGGCGCTACTTGGTCTGCCCATCGCCGTCCTCGCAGCACGGTCTGAGAAATGGTCAGTACGCATGCTCTTGGTATGTGACACTGCGCAAACTTTCCCTAGTTTCGTATACCTGATCCCAGCAATCATGCTGTTCGGGATTACGGATATCGCGGTGATCTTTTCGATCCTGATTTTCGCCATGGTGCCGTTGATCCGTTATACGATTGAAGGCTTGCGCACGGTGCCGCCTGAAATGACTGAAGCCGCTGATATGGCAGGTGCGACGCGCATGCAAAAGCTGGTGAATGTCCAAATTCCACTGGCGCTGCCAACGATGGCCGTTGGGTTCAACCAAGCGATCATGTTTGCGTTCTTTATGGTGATCATTGCTGCGTTCATCGGCACGCAAGACCTTGGACAAGAACTGCAAAGGACGCTGGCAGGCACGGACCTTGGTAAAAACTTTGTGCTGGGTATTTGTGTGGCGTTGATGGCTCTGACCTTTGATCTGACGATCATGAAATGGACAGCTGACAAAAAACGAGCGCTTGGGTTGCAGTAGAACCTTATAGGTTGGTTTGTTGGATTTCTAACGCCTGGGGACTTGCCCCTTGGGCGTTAGATGCAATTCGTCCAGCATTGCAAAAATTTCGCGAAAATCGAATTCTTGGGAAACTGGTGTGCGTCGACTTAACGCCGCATAGCCATGAATCAGTGACCATATTAGTGTTTCAGTAATTTCAGGCCCGTGTTTTGAAGGTTTGAACATCGCACAGGTACTGCGCAGGACCTCATATGATTTTGCACTGGAAATGGTCAATTCATCGGTCCACTGAAACCGCGTTTCGTCGCTCAAGATAAGATCAAAAAGCGCAGGTTCATTACGGGCAAACATCAAATAGCCTTTACAGATAGCGCGCATTTTTTCGTGTGCGTTTTCCTCTGCACGGTCAAATTCCGATTGCATCGTCGCCGCAAAGTTTTCGTATGCGCGCGCAGCGACAGCGCCAAGCAGTCCGTCCTTTCCGCCAAAATGATGTGTCGGTGCCATCCGGGAAACACCTGCTCGGGCAGCCGTTGCACGCAGCGACAAATCCCCGACACCACTTTCATGCAGAATCTCTATTGCGGCCTCGATCAAAGCCTCTCGTAGGTTTCCGTGGTGATATGGTTTTGGATCGTCCATTTTGTCCTTAAATCAAATGAACTTGACGGCGTCAAGATTTTGTATAACTTGACAGCGTCCAGATTCGTTACTCTTCAAAGGAACTCGCCTCATGTCCCGCGCTTCGCACAGGTTAGCTAAACTTTGGAGATACTTTGTTTGGTTCACGTCGATCGTGATCGCCATCGTTTCATTGCGTATCCTGGTGCTGGGAATGGACGTCGGCTATCCGCAATTGATGCATCATTTTCCGGATCGTGTGGTTTTGTTTTGGTCCCATGTAATTGCAGCATCAATTGCGTTGTTGTTGATGCCGTTTCAATTTTGGAAAGGCCTTCGGTCAAGACGCGCTGAAGTACACCGCTGGATGGGACGCATATATGTCGTTTGTGTTGCTGTTGGCGGTATTTCCGGTGCCTTATTGGCACCATTCGCATCAACAGGTGCTATCGCCGCTTGGGGCTTTTTCCTACTCGCCGTATTTTGGCTGGTCATAACAACGCAAGCGGTACGCCTTGCACTCCACCGCCGCTTTGAGGGCCACCGGCGTTGGATGATACGATCTGCGGCTTTGACATTTGCAGCGGTGACGTTGCGTATCTGGTTGCCGCTTTCGATGGTTGCTGAGATTCCGTTTGGCGTCGCATACCCTATGATTGCATGGCTCTGCTGGGTGCCAAACTTCCTGCTCGCTGAACTCTATTTGGCGCGAATAAAGTAGTGGATCACAAGCCAGAATTGCATGAAGAGTATGGCCCTGTTAGATCGCAGCCTTTCTACTGATATTTCTCACAATCGCGAATATCGTGATGGATGTGAGCGCCCAGAAGAACCATGTGATCGGCCCACGCAGTAATATCATCGGATCACTGCCTGACATCAACATCGACTGACGAAAGTTATCTTCCAACAGTGGCCCAAGGATAAACGCGATTAGGAAGGGGGCAGCGGGCACTTGATAGCGTAGCATCAGGTAGCCAACCCAGCCCATGGCGAACATGACACCGACGTCAAAGATGTTATTGTTCACCGCAAAAACACCGTAAATGCATAACACAAGTACAGCTGGCATCAGGATGCGTTTAGGCACGTCTGCGACAAAGCGAAAACCACGGATTGCCACGCTGCCGACAAGAAACAAAAATACCGAGCTGACGATCAAACCGATAAACAGCCCATAGATGATGTCAGCATTCAGCAAGAACATCATCGGCCCCGGTTGCAACCCGTGGACCATGAAGGCGCCGATGATGATTGCGGTGATAACATCACCCGGTACACCCAGAGCGAGTAGCGGTATTAAAGTGGCACCCGCGACACCGTTGTTGCCGGCTTCTGACGCTGCGACACCTTCGATCTCACCTTTGCCAAAGTTCTCTTTGTTGGGGGATTTACGGCGCGCTTCTGAATAGCTGAGGAAGGCGGAAGGGGCTGCCCCGATGCCGGGGATTGATCCTAGAAAAACGCCAATAAGGCTGCCTCGGATGATTGATTTAAAGCTGCGACGGTAGTCGGCAAAGGTGACCTTTGACTGTCCCAAGGTCCGTGCCTTGCCCAAATGTGCTGTGGGGTTCCATGCCATTGCGATGACTTCGGGAATAGCGAACAACCCGATCAATACGGCGATGAAGTTTAGCCCACCCATCATGTTGGGGTCGCCAAAGGTGAAACGGTTTGTGCCGTACACAAGGTCAAGCCCAACAGTGGCAAGTAGGAGCCCGACGATCGCGGAAAGCGCCCCGCGTAACAGGCTGTCACCGGACACACCCGCGATGATGGTTAGGGAGAACAGGATCAATGCAAAAAATTCTGGCGGTCCAAAGCTGAGCGCAAAGGATGCAAGCCATCCTGCAAACAAGATCAGCGCTAGGTTTGATACCAAATCTGCCGTGCAAGATGCCCAAAGTGCCATACCAAGCGCACGGCCTGCTTCACCGCGTTCGGCCATTGGATGTCCATCAAGGATCGTTGCCGAGGATGCAGGGGTGCCAGGCGTTTTGATCAAGATTGCCGGAATTGACCCGCCAAATATCCCGCCTTTGTAGACACCAAGCAATAGCAGGATACCAGTAATTGGCTGCAAGGAAAACGTAAACGGTAGCGTTAAAGCAACGGCCATGGTCGCGGAAAGTCCCGGGATCGCGCCACCAACAACACCAATGCAGATGCCAGCAAAAAGGGCAAAGAACGCCTCGAATGTGGCAACAAGGCTAAGGCCTGCCATGAGGCTGTCAGTGAAACTCATGGTAACCTCACAAAGTTACCCTGCGGGATCGCGACCCCGGCGACATGAGCGAAAAAGGCGTAAAGAACGAGCGGAATTGTGACTGCACAGACCAGCGCGGTGATGGGATGGCGGGTCCGAAGCAAAAATGCAGTCAGCACAAAAACTACCATCGTGGCCCAGACCATGCCAACACGGGGCAGGGCGAACATTGTGACAATCATGATGACGGCAAGGGCAGCAAGGCGAAACCACGACAGATCATCTAGTTGATTACCGTCTTCAATGGCAATCTGAGTATCCGAGTGGCGCGAAGCAAACACCAACCCTAATCCGATAAGACCTGTCAGAACTGTGAGGATGTAGGGCCAAAAAGTGGGTGAGAGCACGATATTGGAAACATTGCTTGGCGAGGAAACCCACATCGGTATTGCGACAAAAGCCAGAAACAGGGCGGCTAGACAGGCACCCATGCCCAGTCGAAATTGAATGACTTTTGGTGACACGAAATGGTCCTCCCTGAACAGATGCGGCCACCAGTATGGCAGCCGCACACTTTGCTGGTCTTGATCAGGTTAGGAGTTAACCTTCGATGCGCATACCTAATTCGTCAACAAGATCGCGGAAGGCTTTGTATTGATCTTGAATAAATGCGTTCGCTTCAATCGGGTCCATCAGGCGAATGACAGAACCCCGCGCCGACATTGTTTCATTGAACTTTGCGTCTTGGGTAGCGGCCGCCATCCATTCGCCCCACTTGTCCGCAACATCATCAGGCAGATCATCTGGGCCTGCGATGCCAGTCCAGCCAACCAGTTTGTTCAACACGTCTTTGCCCAACTCATTGGCCGTTGGCGCGTCAAAGCCAACAACGGGTTCAGAGGTGGTCACCAAAAGTGGCACCATCTGTTTGTTCGCAACAAAGCTTGAGAGGGCAGAAGAATTTGTGCACAAGAATGTCGCCGTGCCGTTTAGAACCGCGGTTACAGCAGCGCCGCCGCCTTTTTGCGGGATATGTGTTGCATCTGTCAGTGGGTTTGCAACGCCGAATTCTTTTAGCACCATTGCGCTGGCGAGATGGGGCAGGGACCCAACACCAGACGAGCTGTAGCTGACGCCACCTTCAGCCACTTTGGCAATTAATC
Organism: uncultured Sulfitobacter sp.; assembly: GCA_938003685.1. GTDB lineage: Bacteria > Pseudomonadota > Alphaproteobacteria > Rhodobacterales > Rhodobacteraceae > Sulfitobacter. The sequence goes on from CALKXT010000198.1 coordinate 27,462, forward strand.
CATCCATAGATGTGATGCCGGATGCCGGAGTCACGGCACAGGCAACGGGGTTGATTTCATAAACAGTCACAAAGCGGAAATCATCCAACGTGTAGGGTAATGTTGCCTTCATCGCAGGATTCACAGAATGGGATCCAACACGGGCGAATAGCATTGTGTAACCGTCGCCCTTGGCATTTTGAACCGCTACAGACCCGGTCGCGCCGCCCGCACCTGTTACGTTCGCCATGATCAGTGGTTTTCCAACGGCATCGCCAAGAGGTTCTGCGATTGTGCGCGCTGAAATATCAGTTGCACCACCCGCACCATATGGAATGACCATGTTGATTGCACGCTCTGGATACTCAGCCCATGCCGCGGTTGCGCTTAGCATGGTTCCAAGGGCAACAGCGCCTGTCAGTTTGGTGAATTTCATATCTTCCTCCCGGTTAATTCTGCCAATTGCGAATGGCTTAAGTTCATTATAGAGTTAAGTTCAGCTTAAAAATAGCCAAATCCCCTTACACCTATTGATAGGTCAGCTTTCAGGTTGAAGACTCATATATGACAATTCGGCTCCTTCGTACGTTAGTTGCAATTGCAGATGTCAGGACGTTCAGTGCTGCGGCAAAAGTTGTTCATGTGACTCACGCCGCTGTAAGTCAGCAAATGCAGGCGTTAGAAGCTGACCTTGGTATCGCATTGTTCAACCGCAAAACGCGTACACCCGAACTGACTCCGATTGCCCACCAAGTTGTCGAAAAGGCCCGTAAACTGATCGCAGATTATGACAATCTAGTGCCCTCAGTATTGGGAGATGGTGGGTTTAGCGGTGTGATCACGCTGGGCGTTTTACGCACAACGCTGACAGGATTAACGCCACATGCGATGGCGACATTAAAGGCGAAATACCCTGAGATCGGGTTGCACATTCGCCCCGGTTTAACAGGCACACTGATCGCTGAAATTGAGCGCGGCAATCTGGATGCAGCGATTGTCACCAAACCACATCTTATGCCCGTCGGCGTTGTCTTTCGTGAACTGACCCGCGAACCAATGCAGTTAATCGCAGCGATTGAGGAACCCGAGGATGACCCTATTCAACTATTGAAGTCTCGGCCCTTTATCCGCTTCAATCGGAACGCTGTGGTCGGCACGTTGATCGACAATTGGATTTTATCAAAACGTATTCGAGTGTCTGAAACAATGGAGCTGGACAGCCCTGAAGCGATTGCCAGCATGGTGCATGCCAATTTGGGCGTTTCAATTGTGCCCGATCTTGCGGTCAAGCCGCAGGATGCTGTGACGGTTAAACGTATTAGCCTAGGCAAGGATGCACCATACAGGACCCTTGGTCTGGTACACCAAGAAAACCACATTAAAATGCAAGCCATTGATGAATTATATGAGGCCTTAGCCAGCGTTATTCGAACTGCTTCACCGACAGTAAAATCTATAACATCATGACTGCTGAAATTCTGACCTACCTCGTGCTTGGTGCGTTTGCTGGCGGCTTTATCAATGGGTTATCTGGTACAGGGACAGCGCTGTTTGCACTGGGTTTTTATCTTGTCGTGCTTGACCCGGTCAGGGCCGTTGCGATCGTCGCACTTATGTCGGTCTTGGCTGGGCTTCAGGGCTTATGGATTGTACGTCATCAGATATTGATGCAACCGCGACGTCTCTTGCGCTTTGTAATTCCTGGTCTCGCAGGCGTTCCTATCGGACTGATGTTGCTAGAGGTCATCGATACAACGACGCTTCGTATTGCCATCGCCAGCCTGCTGATCCTTTACGGTGGTTATTTTGGGTTTCGCACCGCACTGCCTGCATTTTCGCGCAATACACCTTTTATCGACGTAGTGGTTGGGCTTGTCGGCGGCGTTCTAGGCGGTGCGGCGGGTGTGTCGGGTGCGATCCCGTCGATGTGGATGTCGATGCGACCATGGACCAAGTTTGAAACCCGCGCCGTCCTGCAACCTTTTAATGTCGCATTACTAAGCACGACGGTGTGTTTGTTGGCGCTCAAAGGCGCGTATGATCAAACTGCCCTGAACGCCCTATTGGTCACGGTGCCTTTTGGCTTGATTGCCGCGCAGGTTGGGATCAGGGTTTTCAAAATGCTAAGCGACATAGTGTTTCGTCGGTTGCTTATCTTGCTGACGCTATTGATGGGCCTTGGCATAATGGTGTCCGAGGTTTTGTAGCTGCGCCCAAGCGAATGACCGTTCAAATCACTTCGTCGGTGCGATCATCGGTTTCGCCATAGCGTTTGAGCGTCGCGGGTTTTGTTCCTTCATAGACCCGCGCGACGTTTTCCGCGATTTTGGCGTTTTCACGTTCAAACAGACAGTCTCCATTCATGTCAGAGGCGACGATGAACGGTCCCATTCTGTTGCACTTCAAGACCCACATGGCCTGCGCGATGCCCAGTTCCTCATTCCAATGCACGGCCTCAACATTTTCCACACCGCGCCCCAGCAAGGCCCCCGTGCCATAGCCGACGGTTGACAGATACACTGCGCCATTGGGTACAAAATACTCTTTGTAATCCTTTGAGGTCATGCCGCCCTTACCGACGATCAATTTGGCTCCGGTTTTGGCCATCCATTCAGGCAGCCATTTGGCAAATCGAAACGATGCCGTTGCTGTCACTGCGCCCATATCGAACGACCCATCCGGGTTGATCCGTGCGGCGGGGGAACAATGAAAATTCGCAGCTGATTGGCTGGGCAATTCCATCGGAATGTTGGCTTGCCCCTCAAGCGCTCGCATGTAGACGCCTTCGCGCGCCGTGTACATTAGGCCGCTCAGGTACACGATATCGCCCAAGCGCAAGTCGGCAATCGCCGCATCCGTGGGCGTGGTGGACAGGTCAACTTCGCGCAAACCACTCATTTTGCGGCCTCCTGTACGGGTTCCCAATCAACGGTATCACGGCGTTGATAGGGGGTGAACCAATCGGGGTCTGTGCGGTATGCAACGCGCCCATCTGCATGAATGCGCGCGACGGCACGGCGTGACGACAGGCAGAACGCATGGACCGACATCGGCATCCCGCCTGTGTGGCAATACCCAACCTCAATGTTGCAATCGATCACCATGTTCTTGCCGACAAAGCCCATCGCGCCCATGCCGATGGAATTGCCTAGTTCCTTGAACTCATCTTCCATCTCTGCGATCTTTGGATCGCTGTTGCGCGATCCCACAATGCGTAGCGTTGAGGCGCGTTTGCCCAGTGTCATGCAGATATCTTTGGACCCACCAAGTCCGATCCCGATAATCGCAGGCTGACATGCCAACCCACGTTTGCCAAAGGCCATCAGGCTGTCGAGGTAGAAGCGCTTGATCCCTTGAATACCATCACTAGGAAAAAGCATCCGATAGTCAGAGCCAAACAAGCCACCTTTGTGCACGGTGATAAGGTCGATCCACGCGCCTTCGGGTTCAAAGCCATATTCAATTTCAGGGGCGCCAATGCCGACATTGTTATTGTGATCCGTGCGCCATAGCGGATGCACCCGGTTGGGCCGCAGCGGTACGCCATTGGTGGCATTCGCCGTTGCACGCCGCAGTGCTGCCTCAAGTGCGATCATACCGCCCTCAACCGCTGCCTCATTGCCCATTTTGATAAACCATCGCGGCACGCCCGTATCGCCACACATCGCGCGGCGGTCTTCCTTGGCGGCCTCGTAATTTTCAAGCATAGCCTTGAGGACAAAGGACGACAGGTCACCGTCTTCGGTCTTGGCCGCGTGTTGGAGGCCATCCAGATAGTCCTGCGGGATTTCGATGGCCGCTTTGTCCATGAGGGATTCAGCGGTGGATTGGATGAGGTTAATGGGGATCATTTAGAGCAGGTCCTCTATTGGTGTGGGTTCGTCGATTAGACGCTCCACTTTATCGACATAAGATTTCACCGCGTCCAAAGTTCTTCGTACATCTACGTGGGTTAGTGTAGATAGTTTTCCGTCGATACTCTTGCCATTTCGGTGAACGCAATCGTGCCGCGCGCTCTGCATCTTAGCAAACACCGCCATTTCCGGTTTTATATCAATTCCCAAAGCTTCGAACTTTTCAAATGCGATTTCTACATACCGACGAATACGTTTTGGTTCATGAAAGAGTGCGCGTTGCAGATGAGTAACCAGCATTTTTGAAGGCGCATCCGGGTCCTTAGCCAAAGCCCCCGCCGTAAAGCTTTGATCTCTTACCGCTTCCAATCCGTTGCTAAGCTTCTCAAAGATTTTTTTATTTTGCTGTGCATGTTTGGTCAGGGTGTTAGCTAGGTATGCCTCCAATACAGACCAACATTGGATAAATGCCATTCGAAGCCTAAGCGACCCTTCTGCCGAATTTTCTTGCTCACGCAAAAACTGGTCAAGTTCCGCGAGAGCATCAGAACTATCATAGTGTATTGACGTTTCGAGCAACCATTCATGTTGCTCTGTCAAAAAATCATCACGCACCCTAATTTGACTAGGGTGGCCGCCGGAAGGTGCCCATTCATGAGTTCCTTCCGCTTCTAGATCATCCACAATCGCTGCAATCTCATCCTCGCTTATAAGGCCCTCGAAATTACCATAGATCTCTTCGCTTGCATCGTATGGTCCGCCATACGGAAAGTGATACTCGCCATCGATCCAAGGCATCTCTTGGACGGGGTCTGCGTAGAAATGGCCGAACCAATCTTTGGCAAAATCGGACTTCTCGGTCGCACTAAGCGCTCGCACCTTTTCTCTATCAATTTTGTATCTCATCCTGCGACCACCAAAGTCTCTGGCGCGCCATCCGGCAAGATAGTCTCCCCCGGACGTACGATGCTAAATTTAACAGGCTCGCGGGTCACTTCAACACGATCGCCAGACATCCGTGCCACTGTAAAATCACTATCTTCCATCGCCCCCGGATCAGGGAAATCTTCGCGGAAATGCGCGCCACGTGAGTTTTCGCGCGCAATCCCGGCCTTGGTGATTACCTCGGACACATCACACAGCGAACGCAAGTTTAGCCAGTCGTGCCATGTGAGGTTAAACGCCAGATTGCTGTCATCGACACCCACATCCATCAGCGCATTTGATACCTCTGCGATCCCCGTCAGCCCGCGTTTCATGCCAGCCTCGGTGCGCATCACGCCAACCTCTTCCCACATCAAATCCTGCAATTGTTTGCGCAGGGGCAAGATCAGATCAGGCTTGCGTGTCAGCGGATAGATCGCGCGTTCGAATTCGGCGGCCAGTACCGTTTCATCGGGTTCACGCAAGCAGGGCATCATCCGAATATCCGCGCCCATTGTGTCACCCGCGATGCCGCCATAAACGGTCGAATTCGCAACACCGTTGCCGCCCAAGCGGTTGGAGCCATGCGCGCCGCCTGCGTCTTCGCCCGCGACGTATAGCCCTTCCATCGCGGTGCGGGTGTCTACATCGACAACCACGCCGCCCATAAAGTAATGCGCGGTTGGCACGACTTCGACTTTGCCCGCAGCCAGATCAAAACCACTGTCAGCGCAGCG
>CALKXT010000199.1 GCA_938003685.1 uncultured Sulfitobacter sp.
GTCGTTCGCCCAGACATTGAAAATCGGGAACCAGCCCCAAGTCTTTTCGTCCGGCCGAACCGGATCAAGTGTATCGGTGCCTTCGGCACTTGAATGTGTCATGTCATATCCCTCAGTTGTTTGCACGCTGTCGTCGAAATGTGAAGAGCCTTTAGTGCCAAAGCGCCCCCGCCGTAAAGCGAAGGCGTATGTGTTAAGTGCCAACCTAATTATTTCTGATTCTCTTGCGAACCAGCAAACACTGACTAGCGGTCTACCTCTTGGTCTGAGGAAACGCTGATTCAGGTTTGTAGGTCTTGAAGCTGGACAGCGCCTGCGCGTTACATTCTGTCTGCCAGCGCGATCCCTGCACAACTGCGGACACACAAGGATACGCCGCGCGATATTCATCTGTGCGCTCGTTTTCCTCAATGGCAACCGCCACCATACCAGCCACGACGCCTTCTTGGCGTTCAACCAGACGGATTGCACCGTCCATTGTACCACCGGTTTCTACCCATTGGTCGACCAACAAAACACGGGTGCCGGGTCCGTAAGCAGGCTTGCGCATTTCCATATCTTGCGTGCGGCCAGAATAGTTGCCGAATGTTACCTTGTCCGTATCAACACACAGTTTGCCCGCCTTGCGGATGGGCAAAAATCCAACGCCAAGTCGCGCCGCCAAGGCCGCACCAAGCACAAAGCCCATCGCGTCCAATCCAGCAACCACATCACATTCAACATCTCTTTCTTTCAGATCAGCGAGCAGATCCTCAAGCAGGTCATTGAACGCCTGAGCATTAATGTAGATCGACGTTGGGTCGAGCCATGCGAATTTATCACCCTTCGTGTTGGGGGCCATAATGTTAAGATACCAACGGTCGTCGCGTGGGCCTTTGTCTGTCATGCTCATGGTGTGGCTCCTTTGGAAAGTCTGCGTGTGATCGACATCAATTCGCCCAAACGGGTCGGATCAATATCATAAAAATTGCCCGGCTCATTGATGCCCGTTGCAACCATAAAACAGTCTACGTCTGCGTAATCTTTTGCATTTTCAGGTGAGATACCGGAGGCAAGCGCCATGGGGCGATCCCCAATCGAGGCGCGAAATGTCTCAATTTTACCAAGGTCGGCTTCTTGACCCGTGGCAACGCCAGAGGTGGTGATGATTTCCATAAAAGGGCACGCCTCGCGGGCCGCGTCACCGTAACGGCTTGGGTCGACTTCCCGTTGTTTTTTAAATGCGGTGCCGCCGAAATATAGGCCATCCCAACCGCTGTCCTTGCGGGCTTTTTCAATCGCTTTGGCTTCGACGTTTGCACCATCTTCGTCAATGCAGGCGTCATCGGCCCAATAGGCATCAACCTGACATCCCTCGGCTTGAAGTTGCCCAAGTATGGGAAAGGCATCCTGACCCGTAACAGCCAAAAAATTCACAGCCATCCAAAGCGATGGAAAGGCTGCACGTGTGTCACGGATTATCGGCAGAAACTTCTCTGGCTCAAAATCATGATTGATCAAGAAACATCCCTGCGCCCCTGCTTCAAGCAGCACTTCGACATTTTTGCGGGTCCTAGCACTGTCCAACACATGGATTACCGGCAGCACGACGGGTCCGGGCGTCTTAAACAGTTTATGGAATTCATTTCGGTTCATACGATCAGATTAGGTTAGATTTTTGGATAATAAAAATTTATACTCTTAATAACTTCATATGAATTAGAAATGGTGCAGTCTTGGCTCAAGTTAACCTTCCAACCGAACTCTTGCGCACTTTTGTCACTGTGATCGAAGTTAAAAGCTATACCCATGCAGCGACATTGCTAGGGCGCACACAACCAGCAATCAGTTTACAGATGAAGCGTCTTGAAGATCTTGTGGGCCAACCTTTGATTGTTCGGACAGGACGCGATGTCACTTTGACAGAACGCGGGCAATCACTCATTGGACATGCCCGCCAGATCTTGCGATTGAACGACATTGCCGTCAGCCAATTTGAAGGCGGCACAACTGACAGCACTTTACGGATTGGGTTACCCGTCGATTACGGCGTACGCATGTTGCAATCCTGTATCACGCGGATTGTGCAAAAAAATCCCAATATCAAAACCGAAATCCGCTGTGACCTGTCGCGTAATCTGATTGAAGGGCTGCGTAAAGATGAGCTTGATATCACTATCGGTCCCTACCCCGGTGGCGACCAACAATTCCTGCACCGCTATTGGCTGGAAAAACCAATTTGGGTCGCGGCTAAGGGGATGACTTTCCTTGAGTACGACGAATTACCCTTGGTCGCACATCCCTATGGATGCGTTTACCGGGACCGCATGACCGAAGCGTTAGAACATGTCGAACGCCGCTGGCGTATTGCGTTTTCAAGCCCCGGCATCGGAAGCGTTCAGCAAGCCATATTGGACGGCATTGGTGTCTCGTGCCTGACGGGCCCAACTATGTTGGAAGGCCTTGCGCAGTTGCCGACTGGCCCTAAGCTACCTGAACTTGAACCGCTGCACATCGGCCTATTCTATCGGCAAACCCGTTTGGGTCAGAATGGGCATCACGTGGTGAACGAGATTGAAACAACACTAGAAGCCGCACTGGCATAAATATTATTTATGCAAACATACAAACGATAAATTTCCATTTAAATGCCTGTTGGCATAGCGTTCATCTTAATGAGTGGTGAAACACGTTGATTCAGCAAAGCTAACAAGCGCTAATCTTAAAAAACGAGAGCCAACATCTGGGAGACGAAAATGACCAAATCAACAAGCAATAACTTTCTAGCCAAACCAAGCCGCCGCCACCTCCTTAAAATTGGTGGTGCTGCGGCACTTACGATGCCTTTCGTCAGTCGTGCATGGGCTGCGACAACAGAGATCAACATGTTGGCATGGTATGGCCACGGTGAGCCGGACATGGTTGCCGAATATGAAGCGGCGAATAACGTCAAATTTGTTCCAAAATATTACGCGGGCGGCGACAATATGTTGGCCTTGATCGCACAATCCCCCCCCGGCACCTACGACCTGATCCTGTCGGACGGAGAGTTCGTACAGCAGTTGAACCTTGCGGGCTACATCGACGAAATGAACCCGGCGGATTATCCTCTGGATGATATGCTGCACGAAGATTTCAAACAGTTTCCCGGCCACTGGGCTGATGGCAAAATGTACTCTATGATGCTGCGCGGCGGCCATTTGGGTGTGTCTTACAACAAGAATTCTGTGACAGCAGAAGAAGCAGCAAGTTACGAATGTTTCTGGAAGCCCGAGTTGGAAGGCAAAGTCGGCCACTTTGATTGGCACCTGCCAACACTTGGCATGATGAGCCTGTATAACGGTAATGGCGCCAGCCTTTGGGATCTGGATGATGCCAAATGGGACGCGGTTCAGGAAACAACCCTTGGCCTGCGCCAACAGGTTGGCGGTTTCTTTGATTACGGCGGCACATTCAACGGCCTGAAAAACGGCGACATGCAGGCGATGGTTGGCATTGGTGACTGGATTACTGGCGTCTTGGAAAAAGACGGCGCGCCAGTTGCGTCCGTCATTCCAAAAGAAGGTGGCATTCAGTTCACCGAGAGCTATTCCATCGGTAAAGGCAGCGAAAAAGCGGCTGAGGTGAAGAAATTCATCCAATACATGATGTCCCCCGCTGGTCAGGTGAAGTCAGCCCAGATGGCAGCCTACCCAGGCTTCTGTGTGACCAAAGGTGGTCGTGCGGCATTGATCGAAGCGGACCTTGCCGAAGCCACACGTTCGCATCAGGTTGACGGTGATGCACAAGATCCAATCACGTTGATCAATGAAGGTCGCATCCACTACCGCGATATTCCACAACAGCAATCGCTGGAAGACTGGAACGACTTCTGGTCAGAGTATAAAAACGCGTGATCTCTTAACATGAACACAAAGAAACGGGCGGCCTTAGGTCGCCCCTTTTCCCCAAGGAACACTCCCAAACGATGTCCTCAAAACCAAACAAAAGCATCAATCTATATGCCCTGACATGGCGCCTGCCGATCATATTCTGGCAGTTCATCTTTTTTGTCGGGCCTGTATTGTTCATGGTCGCAATGTCATTTTTCCTCGTGAAAAATTACCGGATGACCGAGGCATTTGAGTTTGTGAATTGGTCCAAGATGTTGTCGCGGGGGTATTTCTGGGATAGCTATTGGTATACAGTAACAATCGCCGCAATATCGACGATCTGCGCCATGTGCATCGCTTTTCCTGCCGCTTTCGCCCTTGCGTTCCGCGCCAGCGAAAGCACACGCCGTTGGGCTATATTTCTGCTGATTATTCCATTTTTTACCAGCTATCTGGTGCGCACCTTTTCTTGGTTTGTCATCCTGTCTGAAAATGGTGTGGTGAATGGTATTCTTGGGTATATTGGCCTTGGCCCCTACACGATGTTGAACACCAACTTTGGCACGCTGGTCGGTTACATGACCTTGACCCTGCCGTTGGTAGTAATCTTGCAAACCGTGACAATGGCCAACATCGACAAAACCCTGATCGAGGCCGCGCGAAACCTTGGCTGCAAACCATTGGCAACCATCTGGCAAGTGATTATTCCACTGTCGAAAACCGGATTAATCATCGCCGCTATCTTTTGCTTTATCCTGTCGTTTGGCGATTTTGTTGCCCCCTTTTATCTGGGTGGTTCGCAGGAAACCACACTTCCGATCCTGATCCTTGATACCACCAAATCCGGTCAACAATGGCCCCGCGCTGCGGTCGTTGCGATCATGATGATGGGCACCTTGTTCGCCATTGCATTCACTGGCATCGCGTTGGCCTATCGCAAGCGGAAGGGTCAGAAATGAACACCAATCGCACGCTCAATGTGATCCTTGGCATCTATGTCGCCCTGATCTTTGCCTTTGTCTTTGCGCCGATCATTTTCAGCATGATCTTTTCGTTCAACTCGCAACGCTTTCCAACAATCCCATTGGGCAATTTTACCACTGAATGGTACGCGAAAATCCTTGCGGATCCGGACGTGTGGGAAGCGGCCCTAAACAGTTTGATCGTGTCCGTATCCACTGCTGTGATTGCCACGTTTCTGGGGTTTTGCACGGCTTATTCCGACTTCCGCTATAACTTCCGCTTCAAAGGCCCTTACCTTGCGTTGATACTACTGCCGCCTACAATCCCTCTAATCATCATGGCCTTGGCCATGCTGGCATGGTTTTCCAAGATCGGCATGTCTGGGCAAATTTATTCTATCGTGATCGCGCATAGCGTCCTCACAGCACCCTTTGCGATGGCTGTAATCCGGTTGCGTTTGAACCAAATGGACCCCGATCTAGAATCTGCGGCATGGAACCTTGGCGGATCAGAATGGGCCACAATGCGTCATGTGATCATTCCTTTCTGCAAGCCTGCGATTCTTTCAGGCCTCTTCCTAACAGCAGCCGTGTCGTTTGATGAATTTGCAGTCTCTTGGTTTGTATCGGGCCTGAACAAAACGCTGCCTGTGATCATCCTCGAAATTGTCCAAGGCAACATCGATCCGCAGGTCAACGCCATCGGTACATTTGTCTTCCTTATCTCCATGACTCTCGTCGTGCTGGCCCAAGTCTTCTTTGCCAGCCGCCAAATGAAAAGTATGAAATCATGAGCGCACCGCTGGTTGTATTCGACAAAGTTCAAAAACACTTTGGCAAATTCGTTGCTGTAAAAGAGTTGGATTTTGAAATCCGCGAAGGTGAATTTCTGGCAATCATGGGGCCATCCGGCTGCGGCAAAACGACGACCCTGCGCATGTTGGCCGGGCTAGAGGCCCCAACGCATGGTGAAATTCGCCTGAACGGCCAGGTGATGAACGATGTCGCCCCACATGAACGCGATACGCCGCTGGTGTGGCAATCTTTGGCGCTGTTCCCATTTTTGACCGCACGTGAAAACGTTGAATTTGGTTTGAAAATGCGCGGTGTCGACAAGGCAGAACGTAAAGAGCGCGCGCTGAGATGGCTCGAAAAAATGGGTATTTTAGAATTCGCAGATCGCGATATTTCAACCCTCTCGGGCGGCCAGAAACAGCGTGTTGCGCTGGCGCGGTCGCTGGTGATGGAACCACAAATTCTGCTGCTGGATGAACCACTTTCGGCACTTGATGCACACCTTGTGATCCGCATGCAGGCGGTGTTGACCGATCTGCAACGCGAGTTGGGCATTACATTTGTCTACGTCACGCACTCCCAATCCGAAGCCTTTGCCATGGCCGACCGCGTGATCATCATGGGCAAGGGCGAAATTGCCCAGATTGGCACGCCCAAAGACATTTACCGCGAACCCGCAAATCAATTCGTTGCCGAATTTGTTGGCCGTAATAACATCCTATCCGGCACCGTTGAATCAGTATCAAAAGACACAGCGCGGATCACGACGCCGTCCGGTGAATTCACTGTGCCTACCAACGAAGTTCGCCTAATTAAAGGCAACAAAGCAAGCTTTGTAATCTCAGCTGATTTAGTTCACATCGCCAAGGATGAACCCAAAGGCGGGAACAAGGCGCAGTGTAAACTAATCTCAGAAGAATTTGTCGGCTCTATGGTCACGCTGTTCCTTGAAGACGCACAAGGCCACGAATTCAAAGTGCAGATGCAAGAACGCGAATTGTCAAAATTCGACCTTAAGGGCGGCGACAAAATCTGGCTGTCTTGGGATACGCAAAGCGCCCATGTCTTAAACGAAAGTTAATCCATGATCCGCAACCCGATCCCATGGCCGAATGGTGCCAAATGTGCGGTTGCAATCACTTTTGATATGGATGCAGACAGCCTGATCCATATCGCCAAACCAGAAGACAGCCACGACCGGTTGTACCCGATTTCGATGGGCCGTTATGGCCCCATGGTCGCCCTGCCCCGCATCCTTGATACCTATCGTCGCTTTGGGTTGAAGCAGTCGTTCTTTATTCCCGGCTGGTGTTTGGAAACCTATCCCGACGTTGCCGACGCGATCCTAAAAGACGGACATGAGATTGGCCATCACGGCTATCTGCACGAAGACCCAATCAAGACACGCGGGCAGCAACGCGAATGGTTCGAACGGACCTTAGATGTCCATCAACGTATCTGTGGGCAAAAACCACGTGGCTACCGCGCCCCCGTCTACAACATCACTCAAGAAGTGGTTGATCTAATGATTGAACATGGCATGCGTTATGACAGTTCGATGATGGGCGACGATATTCCATATCAGCTGCAAACGACCAAAGGGTCGCTGTATGAAATGCCCGTGCATTGGGGCACGGATGATTGGCCACCTTTCGCGCATTTTGATGAGATCGGATATATGATGCCAGTACGTTCCCCTTCCCAAGGATTGGCTGGGTTCTGGGAAGAATTCGATGCGCAATATGATGCTGGTGGTTTCTTTATGTTGATCATTCATCCGTTTTTAACGGGCCGTCTGGCGCGCTGGAAACAGGTCGAGGCATGGATCGCCAAGACCCAAGCAGACAAAGATGTTTGGTTTGCCACTTTGGATGAAATCGCGGATCATATGGATGCATTGCAACGCGATGGTGTTTGGCATCCAACAGTTGAACAGCTACCGTACTACGACCGTCCAATCCTTGAGCAACAGGAAACAAAGACATGAACGCCGATGACATACGCTTGCTGCGGATCGCCTATAATGAAGCGAAGGCCGGGTATGACGAAGGTGGTTGCCCTATCGGTTCCGTTCTGGCGCGCGGTGGCACGGTTGTTTCTCAAGGGCGCAACCAACGTGTTCAAAAGGGTGATCCAATTGCACACGGCGAAATGGATGCACTGCGCAAGGCGGGTCGCCAAAAGACCTATCGCGACACAACCCTTTATACTTCTCTCAGCCCTTGCATGATGTGTACCGGGACAATCCTTCAATTCGGGATTCCGCGCGTTGTCATTGGTGAGAACAAAAACTTTGGTGGGAACGAGGATTTCCTCCGCTCAAAAGGTGTCGAAGTGATTGTTGCAAATGATCCTGATTGCACTGCCCTGATGTTGCGATTCATTGAGGAAAAACCAGAGCTTTGGGCAGAGGATATTGCTGAGTAGAACCTTTCTTACAGGCTACGCAAGGCAGCTCAAAAGACGAGGCATCAAAAGTTTTAAGGCGCTAAAGCTTGGGAGAGTCTTTTTCTAAGCCACAATGATCAACTATCGCCTCTTAAACTCAGCGGGAGCCCTAAGATGACCCAAATGACCTATGCGGTAACGGGTGTCGCCAGTGGTATCGGCGCTGAACTTGCGCGTCTCTTGAACACGCAAGGTCATCGCGTGATTGGTTTTGATATTCAAGAGTCCCGTGAGAACATAGATCGCTTCATTCCATTGGACCTTAATGATGTCGCCAGCATCAAAAACGCAGCAGCGGCAATCAACGAGCCCTTGAATGGGTTGTGTAATAATGCGGGCCTACCACCGCGGGAGGGGCTGGAAGAAGCGATCTTGCAGGTGAATTTCCTCGGCACGCGGGCCTTTACCAATGCCATGCTACCGCATCTCTGCAACGGCGCGTCGATTGTGAACATGGCAAGCCGCGCCGGACACGGGTGGCGTGAGGGGGTCGATCAGGTCAAACGGTTTGCCTGCCTGACAAACCGCAGCCAACTTGCACAGTTCATTAAGGCAGAGCAACTTGACGCGACACGCTGTTATAACCTTACAAAGGAAGCGATTATCCTTTGGACCGTCGCTGAAACAGAAGCCATGCTCAGTAAAGGGTTACGCATAAACTCGCTAAGTCCGGGTGGAATCGCGACTGGTATTTTGGGTGATTTTCAAAAAGCATTTGGCGCACAAATGGCAAAAAATGTTGCCCGCGCTGGCCGCCCCGGCGCACCAAAAGAGATCGCTGAAATCGCAGCCTTTGTACTGTCCCCAGCTTCTAACTGGCTCAAGGGCACGGATATTGCGATCGACGGCGGCATGGGTGCCTTCAATCAATCGGACACGATGGGGTTAAATCATCTGCGTCTTGATGCAGGGAATACTGCATGACCATTCCATCACTCGACATTGATTTCTATTCCGATGAAGTGATCCTAGACCCCTATCCTGTTTACACAAATATGCGGGACATTGGTCCTGTTGTTTACCTGCCCAAACATGATCTTTATGCCTTGCCCCGTTACGATGAGGTTAGCGCGGTTTTGCGCCAGCCCTTGCGATTTGTGAACTCACGTGGCGTGTCACCCATTGCAAAAGTGAACGACATTCTTGTCGGCTCGACGCTTAATTCTGATCCACCTGAACACGACCGTACCCGCGCCATCACATCAGAGCCACTCTTGCCCGGTGCCTTAAAAGGCATTGAACCGATATTGGAGAAAGCAGCAAATGGTCTAATCGAGACCCTTTGCGAGCGTGGCGAGTTCGACGCGATAGCGGACTTTGCCCAATATCTGCCCGTCACGATCGTCGCAGAACTGGTAGGGCTGCCTAAGGCCGTTGATAGTGCCCAAATGTTGAAATGGGCGTCAGCCACGTTCAACCTTTTTGGCACAGCAAACGCCCGCACGGCCCAAGCCTTTGAAGATCTAAAAGATTTGCGTGACTTCTTGTTGGAATATGGCCGCCCTGAAAAGTTGAAAGACGGAGGATGGGCGAAACGCATTTTTGAAGTTGGCCCAGAGCGCGGCATTTCATATGAAACCTGCGCGCAACTTATGCGCGACTATATCAATCCCTCGCTTGATACGACCATTTCGACAACAGGGCAGATCATTAAATTCTTTGTCGATCATCCCGACCAGTGGGATTTGATCCGCAAAGACGCCAGCCTGATCCCCAATGCCGTTGAAGAGGCCGTTCGTATGGCCACCCCCATTCGTGCGTTTACACGCTATGTGCTCGAGGACAGCGAAATAGCGGGCCACATGATACCCGCAGGCAAGCGCGTGATTGTCATGTATGCCTCTGCCAACCGTGACCCTCGCAAGTTTCCCGATCCAGACCGCTATGACGTGACCCGTGATGTTCATGATCACCTTGGGTTTGGCCAAGGAGTCCACATGTGTATGGGCATGCATCTGGCGCGCCGCGAAATAATTTTGCTGATTGAGGCATTGCGTCGCCGGGTTGACCGCTTTGAGATATTATCTGAGCCTGTCATTGCAATGAATAACACCATCCGCGCCTATGCGAGCATGCCCGTAAAAGTGCATCTGGCGGATAAGGTTCTTACGGAAGCGCCCAAGACTGCCGCGCAAGAGACCCCTTGGCTTAATGTTACGGTGGCCAGGCGCACAGACGTCGCCACCGATATTATCGGGCTGGAACTGACCAGCACTGACGGCAGCACCCTGCCCGCTTATACTGCTGGTGCGCACGTGGATGTCTATGTGAAATCAGGAGTGATCCGGCAATATTCCCTCACAGGTGATCCCGCTGATCGCTCAAAGTACCGCCTCGGCGTCTTGCTTGATCCCACATCGCATGGTGGATCAATAGCGATCCACAGAGATTTCAAAGTTGGCGAACAGATTAAAATTGGCCATCCCCGAAACAACTTCCCAATGGGAAAAAACGTCGCTCACACGATCCTCTTTGCGGGCGGGATTGGCGTCACCCCAATGTTGAACATGGCCTATGCACTCAATGCGTCAGGTGCTTCTTGGGAAATGCACTATTGTGGTCGAACAGCCGATCGTTTGGCGTTCACCTCTGAATTGAAACGCTTTGGGAACCGACTTCAAGTCCATATCGATGGCAGTCCTGATGATCAAAAGCTAGACATCAACAGCGTGCTTGCAAAGGCCACGCCCGATAAGCACCTTTATGTTTGTGGTCCCAATGGTTTCATGGATTTCGTCGTCAAATCTGCGCAAACAAACGGATGGGCCAACGATTGTATTCACCTTGAACGCTTTGGTGCTGAAGTGAGTACCGACGGCACGCCCTTTAGCGTGGTAGCACAAAAATCAGGCAAGGTATTTGACGTGAAACCCGGTGAAACCATTTCTCAAAAACTGGCAGAACACGGTATTCAGGTGCAGGTTTCGTGCCAATCTGGTGTCTGTGGAACTTGCCTAACGCCTGTGGTCAGCGGCATGCCGGATCACCGCGACCTGGTTCAAACTGATGTTGAAAAAGCATCAAACGCACAAATCACCGTCTGTTGCTCACGTTCAAAAACCAAAAAGCTCGTGCTGGACGTATAAGATACAAATGAGTTAAGGCGCTCCAGCAGGTCCTTAAAAATTAGTATATAACAAACAATTTCAAACGGATTGAACAGCGTCTTTAAACGCCAACACGATCTTACTTTCACTTTGTCCAATGCGCGTTAGAACCCCGACTGGCCGCGCGATATTAGGATTATCCATAGGCCGGATGATCACAGAGTGACCAATCCCCGACGCCACCGAAGATTTTGGCAACAAAGCAATCCCAACCCCAGAATTCACCAACTCCAAGGCTGTTGTGGAACGGCCAACTTCAAACGTCCAAGAAATCGGATGATGACATTTTGCCATCGCCTCATCAATGAGTAGCCTGTTACCTGTGCCACGCATGGGGACAATCAAATCCTCGTCCCTCAAATCCGCCCACTCTAGGCTGTCTTTTGCCGACAACGGATGATCTTGCGACAACACAAGAACAATTAAGTCGTCAAACAACGGTTCAAACGTCGTCGATGGTTCCAGCATCGGAATGGAACAAATCCCAAAATCAGCTTCACCACTGACCACTGCTTCTGCGACCTCGTTGGCTGCACGATCAAGTATCCTCACCCGTGCCCGGTGGCCAGCAGCGCGGAACTTGCGCAATGCCTTAGGCAACAACATCGGCACCACACTGGGTAGCATGGCGATAGTGACAATAGCGTTTTTCTGATGGGTAAGTGCCGCACTTTCATCCCGCATCGCACGGGTGGTTTCTTGTGCACCATCAAGGATCGCTTCGGCGCGCGTCTGCAACCGCTTTGCAGCTAGGGTTGGCTTAACAGCACGTGTTGTGCGTTCAAACAATAGCGAGTCCAAGGCAAGTTCTAGCTTTTTGATACGTCGCGTGACGGCAGATTGTGAAAGGTTCAACTGTTGTGCCGCGAGCTGGAACGAACCGGTTTCTTTTACAGCAAGGAAGGCTTCTAAGTCGTTGAAATCGTAATTTATGCGCATAGCGCAATAATTACGAAAATATACGCATTGGTCAAAATAAAACCGTGCTGCTAATCCTTTTGTCACAAGGAGCCATCTATGACGACACCTTATGACATTGTGATAATTGGCGGAGGTAACGCTGCTTTGTGCGCTGCCATTACCGCTGCGGAGGCTGGTTCGCGTGTGCTTATTCTTGAGGCGGCACCTAAGGCGTATCGCGGCGGAAATTCACGCCACACACGTAACTTTCGGTGCATGCATTCCGCCCCGCTTGGCCCCTTGATCGAAAGCTACAGCGAAGAAGAATACTTTGGTGATTTGATGAAGGTGACGGATGGCAAGACCCACGAAGGGTTGGCACGCCTCGCAATCAGAACTTCAGAAGAATGTCTGCCGTGGATGCAGGAACACGGCGTTCGTTTCCAATCTGCTTTGTCAGGAACATTATCCTTGGGCCGCACAAACGCATTTTTCCTTGGCGGCGGCAAAGGGCTTGTGAATGCATATTACCGTACCGCTGAAAAGCTAGGGGTCAAAGTGATCTACGACGCCTCAGTCACGCACTTAGAGGTCGAGGACGGCAAGGTCGTGTTCCTTGACTACAGCCATCAAGGGCGATCACACCGCCTGTCGCCCGCTGCAATTATTGTTGCGGCTGGCGGATTTCAGGCTGACACCGATTGGCTGGCACGCGCGTGGGGACCTGCGGCCAAGAATTTCCTGATACGCGGTACGCCTTATAACCGAGGCGTTGTGCTTGCTGATCTAATTGATCAAGGCGTTGAACAAGTCGGCGACCCGACCCAATGTCACGCAGTTGCCATTGATGGCCGTGCGCCAAAATTTGATGGCGGGATCGTGACGCGACTGGATTGCGTCCCATTCTCTATCGTTGTGAACAAAGATGCACAGCGGTTTTATGATGAGGGTGAAGATGTCTGGCCCAAGCGTTATGCAATCTGGGGGCGATTGGTTGCAGGCCAACCTGATCAAGTTGGTTATGTGATTATTGATGCCAAATCTCTCAACCTTTTTATGCCGTCCGTCTTCCCCCCGATCAAAGCAGACACTTTGGAAGAGTTGGCCAAAAAGATGGGCCTGCCTGCCGCCGAATTGCGCAAGACCGTAGACACATTTAACGCCAGTTGTGGCGACACAAATGGTTTTCACCCCACTGAACTCGACGGTGTTACGACAACGGGCCTAATCCCGCCAAAAACCAATTGGGCGCGCCCGATCACAGAGGCACCATTTTATGGCTACTCGTTGCGCACTGGCGTCACCTTTACCTATCTCGGCCTCAAGGTCGACGAAAACGCGCAGTGCAGCATTGGCAATCGCCCCATCTCAAACCTATGGGCTGCAGGCGAAACCATGGCGGGATCAATTCTTGGCCAAGGGTATTTGGCCGGATTCGGCATGACCATTGGCACCGTATTTGGACGTATTGCCGGAAAAGAGGCAGCAGAATATGCAAATTGATCTGATCCAAGAAGCCCGACGTCAGGCAGAGGTTTGCAACGCCTGTCGCTATTGCGAAGGGTATTGTTCGGTGTTTCCTGCCCTACATGCCAACCGTGCGTTTTCAGATGGTGACATCACCCAACTGGCAAATCTGTGTCACAATTGCCGTGGTTGTTATTACGCCTGCCAATACACGGCACCACACGAATTTGATCTAAACCTGCCTGCTGCGTTGGCCGACGTGCGACATGACAGCTGGGAAGTATACGCCTATCCTAGTCAAATTGCCCGCCAGTTTCAAAAAAACGGTATGGCCATCGCAGCAGCAACGATCACCGGTTTTGCGTTACTCTTCGCTGCGGCTAAGTGGCTCGGTCAGGGTCACGGCATCGGCTTTTATGCAGTCATATCACACAACATGATGGTTGCGATCTTTGCACCAGCGTTCCTATTTCCACTGTTCAGCATCGGCATCAGCCTGCGCCGATATTGGACGGCGACAGAGGGCCAAAAGATTAAGGTCAAACACATCGCCCAAGCATTTTCAGCGGCGGCCAACATGCGCAACCTCTCAGGCGGCCATGGCAACGGGTGCAATTTCGAAGACAAAGATAGATTTTCCCAAGCGCGCAGAGTGGCACACCAACTGGTTCTCTATGGTTTCTTGTTGTGCTTTGCCAGCACATCATCCGGGACGATCCTGCACTATCTTTTTGACATGCAGGCACCCTATTCACTCTTGTCTCTGCCCAAACTTCTGGGTGTGCCCGGTGGTATCATGTTAACGATTGGTACGATCTGGATGGTGCTATTGAAGTTTCAAGCAGATCCTAACCTAGGTGCAATGGCGGCGTGGGGTGGCGAAGTTGCCTTTATTGCCTTGCTTGGATTTGTGGCCTTCAGTGGCTTGGCCCTTTACGCGCTTGGATCTACAGCAGTAATGCCTACCATATTAGCACTGCATCTTGGTGCCGTTCTCAGCTTCTTTTTGCTGATGCCCTATACAAAAATGGCTCATGGCTTTTATCGTCTCGCAGCATTGGTAAGAGATGCGCAAAGAACATCTGGTTAAGGCGCCTCAACCAGATGTTATTGCTCAACAGCCTCAAATGTTGCCATCGCACATCCAATTTCACAGATAAAGTAAGCATCGCTAACTTAGATATAAAGTAATTTTCGCATTCATAAAGTTTGTCTTTCTGTTACAATTGGTCATCAATAGCGCATCCTTAGAGAGCAGTAAGCACCAATGACCACCGACGTATTAACAGTCACGATTGAGCGCGACCCTGATACGCAAACTGAATTTGAGGTACCCGCCTATGAGAATCAAACGGTTTTGGATGTGGTGTCTTGGGTGCAGCAAAACGTCGATCCTACACTAAGTTATCGTTTTGCATGCCGTGTCGGGATGTGCGGTAGTTGTGCGATGATGGTAAACGGTGTGCCCCGCTGGACGTGTCGCACGCATATCTCAAAAGTGCTGGATGGCAATGCAGTCACAATAGGGCCGTTGCGTAATTTACCCGTGATCAAAGACCTTGCCGTCGACATGGACCCGTTCTTTGACAAATGGATCGCCGCTGAGGGTCTGCACCATGGCACGTTGACGCGTGACGATCCTATTGCCCCAATTAATGAACAAAGCATGGGCAGGGTTGAAGCCAATGCAGGTATCGAATGTATCAATTGTTCCGTCTGTTATGCCGCTTGCGACACGGTGACAGGCAATGATGACTATCTTGGTCCAGCCGCCTTGCAACGCGCATGGACTTTGCTGAACGACGCCAAAGATGAGGGCCGCAAAGCCATTCTTGAAGCAGTGTCTGGCAAGGGCGGATGTCACAATTGCCACTCAATGGGGTCGTGTACGACCTATTGCCCCAATGATTTGGATCCGATGTCAGCGATTGCAGGATTAAAGCGCGAGACGGCCAAATCGTTCTTCCGAAAGGGCCGCTGATGCTTACTTTGCGCCTTTATATGCTGCAACGGATCACTGCACTGCTCATGGCACCGCTGGTGCTGGGGCATCTGGCGGTGATGATTTACGCCATCCAAGGTGGGTTAAGTGCTGCTGAGATTTTGGGCCGCACCCAAGGGTCGGTTTTGTGGTTCTTATTTTACGGCACCTTTGTTGTTGCGGTTGCACTTCACGGCGCGATTGGCTTG
>CALKXT010000200.1 GCA_938003685.1 uncultured Sulfitobacter sp.
GATGTCCATGTCTTTGGTGGCGCGGTCAAAGAGGTGCGGCCCGACAAAGAAACCATCCTCATAGCCCTGCAATTTGAAATCACGGCCATCAACAACCAGTTCAGCGCCTTGGTCGATGCCCGTTTGTACCAGACGTTCGATATTGGCCTTAGCAGCGGCAGTCACAACCGGGCCGTAATCGACGTCCTTACCAGAGGTATAAGGCCCTACTTTAAGGCTTTCGATGCGTGGCACCAGCTTTTCAATCAAACGATCCGCCGTTTCATCGCCCACTGGCACAGCCACGGAAATCGCCATGCAGCGTTCGCCCGCCGCACCGTATCCGGCACCAATCAACGCATCAGCGGCTTGATCCATGTCGGCGTCTGGCATGATGATCATGTGGTTCTTGGCACCGCCAAAGCACTGAACACGCTTGCCGTTGGCACAGCCCGTTGAATAAATGTATTCGGCAATCGGGGTTGAGCCAACAAAGCCTACAGATTGGATCACATCGTGATGCAGGATCGCGTCCACGGCTTCTTTGTCGCCGTTCACGACCTGCAAGATGCCTTTGGGCAATCCGGCTTCTTCCATCAACTCGGCCAGCATCAGCGGCACAGATGGGTCACGCTCGGACGGTTTCAAAATAAACGCGTTACCGCAAGCGATGGCAGGTGCGAACATCCACATAGGGATCATCGCAGGAAAGTTGAACGGCGTGATGCCCGCTGTGACGCCAAGCGCCTGACGCATGGAGTACATATCGATGCCGGGGCCAGCGGAGTCGGTGAAATCACCTTTCAGCAACTCAGGTGCGCCGATGCAATATTCAACCACTTCAAGGCCACGCTGAACGTCGCCTGCAGCATCTGGCAATGTCTTACCATGCTCACGGCTGAGGGCCTCGGCAAGTTTGTCCATGTTGTCATTCAGCAAGCCCACGAATTTCATCATCACGCGCGCGCGGCGTTGTGGGTTGGTCGCGGCCCAGGCTGGCTGCGCGGCTTGTGCGTGCTTTACGGCTTCGTCCATTTCAGCACCGCTTGCCAATGGGCATTTTGCCTGCACTTCACCCGTTGCGGGGTTCATGACGTCGGCAAAGCGGCCAGAGGTGCCTTTGACGTGCGCGCCATTAATATAATGCGTGAGTTCTTTCATGGTTTTCTCTCCCTTGAGGTTTGGATGCAGGATAGGCTTGCAAAAAGGCAAGGGGAAGGGGCAAGGTTTCAAAATGGCTTTGCATTTTTGCATTACCGGCTGGGAGCCCAGACCCGAGCATATTTAAGGAACACTGAAGGATGGCGGAAACGCATAATTGGGACGATCTGCGCCTGTTTCTTGCGGTGGCGAGAGAGCAAAGCCTGTCGGGTGCTGGCAAAGCGCTGCGGTTGGATCCTGCAACACTGGGGCGGCGTGTGGCGCGGTTGGAAAAGGCGCTGCAAGCGGTGTTGTTTGTGAAATCACCACAAGGCTATGCGTTGACCGAGGCAGGCACACAATTGATGGAGCGTTCAGAGGCCGCAGAGCGCGCAATGCGGTTGGCAACGGCAGGTGTCGCCGTGCAAAGTGATCGCTTGCAGGGTCAAATACGGATTGGTGCGCCAGACGGATGTGCGAATTTTCTACTGCCACAGGTCTGCGCCCAAATCGGCAAGGATAACCCCGGCCTAGATATTCAGATTGTCGCATTGCCCCGGGTTTTTAATCTGTCGCGCCGTGAGGCCGATATGGCGATTGGGGTCAGCGCACCAACTGCTGGACGCTTGGTGGTTAAAAAGATCACTGATTACCATCTGCACTTGGCCGCCTCTGAGGGTTATTTATCTGAACACAATCCGATAAATACGATCGCTGATCTTAAGGGCCATCGTTTGGTGGGCTATATCCCGGATATGATCTTTGACGGCGAATTGGATTATTTGGCTGATCTGGGGGGGGATAGAGTGCCATTGGCGTCAAATTCTGTTTCTGTGCAAGTAAATATGATCCGGCAGGGCGGCGGTGTCGGGGTCGTCCATGATTTTTCACTGCCCGCCACGCCGGAGGTGCGCTGTATTTTGACCAAAGAGTTCAGGTTGAATCGTGCTTTTTACCTGATCCGTCATGCAGATGATCAACGCAACGGTCGGTTGAATCGGTTCGCAAAGGCGCTGACCTCAGGGTTGCGGACAGAAGTTGCACGTTTAGAGGGCCTTGCAAGCGTGTAAGGCTTGACAGTTGCGCCATTGGCGGTGACCTTTGAAGAATAAGGTTTCCACAGTGAAGGAGCAATCAATGCTGGTGTCTCAAATTCTAAAGACAAAATCGGATGATTCAGTGGTCACCTCACCTCCGACGATGCTGATTTCTGAGGCGGCTAAAATGTTGTCCGAAAAGCGAATCGGGACATTGATTATTTCTAAGGATGGTAAATCCCCTGACGGTATTCTGTCAGAGCGTGACATCGTACGTGAGTTAGGCAAACAAGGCCGCGACTGTCTGGATATGACAGTTGCCAAATTGATGACCTCAAAATTGATCACCTGTAGTCGTGATGACCGGGCCGACGCAATCTTGCAACAAATGACAGATGGGCGTTTTCGCCACATGCCAGTGCTGGAAGATGGCAAGCTGGTTGGGCTGATTTCGCTTGGCGATGTTGTTAAAGCGCGCCTGATGGAGCTGTCCATGGAAAAAGATGCGCTGCAAGGTATGATAATGGGGCACTAACGTGATCCATTTGGGTTGCACCTTTATGCGTCACATGATTGCTTGTGATCCAAAATGATATGTAATTTAGGATCACATCATGCGCGTTGGCCTTTATCCCGGCACATTTGACCCCATCACTCTGGGCCATATTGATATCATCCGACGCGCCGCGTTGTTGGTTGATAAACTTGTTATTGGTGTTGCGATCAACCGTGACAAGGGACCGTTGTTTGAACTGGAAAAGCGCGTAAAGCTGATTGAGGCTGAATGTGCGACATTGGCCGAACAAACCGGTATTGAGATTATCGTGCACCCGTTTGAGAATCTGCTGATTGATTGCGCCCGCGACGTGGGGGCACAGGTTATCGTACGCGGTTTGCGCGCTGTTGCTGATTTTGAATATGAATATCAGATGGTTGGGATGAACCGTCAGTTGGACGATTCAATCGAAACTGTGTTCTTGATGGCTGAGGCTGCACATCAGGCGATTGCCAGCAAACTGGTTAAGGAAATCGCGCGTTTGGGTGGCGACGTCAGCAAATTTGTGACGCCGCGGGTGAATACAGAACTACGGCGACAGTTCGATAAAGCTTAAAAAGACAGTTTCAGTTAGCAAAGATCGCGCTCCAATCAGCGCCAGAATGCGATCCATTCGATCAACTCAAACATCTTTTTACCCAGAAAAATCACGTGTTCATCGCCGTAAAGCATGATGTCCGCTACAATTGCGGCGATCAGGAATAATCCCAAAAAGATAGCAATGCGGTTGGTCACAACGGTCTCCGAATGGTTCGCCCCGATATGACAGGGGCGCGCCATGCTTGCAAGTTTTTGGGACGGACAAAGGGTTACCCCAAATGCCCCATCGCCACGGCAACATCCGCCATACGGACCGAGAACGCCCATTCATTATCATACCAGCCCAACACACGCACCGTGCGGCCCGCAACGACGATGGTTTGGTCCGGCGCAAAAATGCAGCTTTCTTCAGTGTGGTTAAAGTCGATGCTTACTTTTTGCTCTGGGTCATAGCCCAAAACCCGTTTCATTGACCCACCAGCAGCGGCTTTAGCCGCGGCGTTGATTTCTTCGACAGTTACATCGCGTGAGGCGGTAAATGTGAGGTCAACAGCACTGACGTTTGGTGTAGGAACGCGCATCGCTGTCCCATCCAATTTACCCTTAAGGGCAGGCAGGACTTCGCCCAATGCCTTGGCGGCACCTGTTGACGTTGGGATCAATGCCATCGCAGCAGCACGTGCGCGGTACAGGTCCGAATGGCGACGGTCCAGCGTGGGTTGGTCACCCGTATAGCTGTGGATCGTGGTCATCAGACCACTTTCGATGCCAACAGCATCGTTCATCACTTTAGCCAATGGTGCGAGGCAGTTGGTTGTGCAGGAGCCATTCGAAATCATCACATCAGATTTGATCATTGTGTCGTGGTTCACACCGTAAACCACTGTACGGTCTACGTTTTTACCCGGTGCTGACAACAACACGCGCTTGGCACCCTGTTCCAGATGCACATTTGCTTTGTTGCCATCGTTAAACTGGCCAGTACATTCCAACACCACATCACAACCTGTCCAATCCAACTCTTCCAGATTGTAGGTCGACATCACTTCGATGTCGTTTTGGCCCAGATTGATGTAGCCTTCGTCAACTGTGATCTCACCGGGAAAACGGCCATGCACAGAATCATACTTGATAAGATGCGCAGCCGTGGATAGTGGCCCAGTGGCGTTGATCTTGACGACTTCGATGTCATCACGTCCTGTTGCAGCAATATGGCTTAGGGTACAGCGGCCGATGCGGCCAAATCCGTTAATGCCAACTTTGATGGTCATGACAGCAATCCTTTGGGGTCGGGTGTTTTGCCGCTCTATAGCGGGGGCATGTGCTAAGGTTAAAGGGGGAAAGCCGCCTGAAATCCGTATGTTAGCGATAAACCTTTATGTTAGCGGTAAAGGTGAGTGGTATATGACAAGGGTTTGCCCTCAGCGTTCAGAGTGGTAGCTGATAATAAAGCGAGACAGAGGTGTTGATATGAGCGGATTAATTGCATTGTTTGATGATGTGGCAGCGATTGCAAAGGTTGCGGCATCCAGCATTGATGACGTGATCGGGCAGGCGGCTAAGGCCGGAACCAAAGCTGCCGGGGCGGTGATTGATGATGCTGCCGTGACACCAAAATATGTGCAGGGCTTTGAAGCAAACCGCGAATTGCCGATCATTTGGCGTATCACCAAAGGGTCACTGAAAAACAAGCTGGTGTTTCTTCTGCCTGCTGGATTGCTGTTGTCGAATTTTGCACCATGGCTGATCCCGCCATTGTTGATGCTGGGTGGGGGATATTTGTGTTTTGAGGGGGCTGAAAAAGTGGCGCATGCCTTGGGGTTAAGCCACGGTCACGCGGATTATCCCGGCGAAGAAACCACAATTGAAGATCCTGCACACTTAGAGGAACAAAAGGCCGCAGGTGCGATCAAAACTGATTTTATTCTGTCTGCCGAAATCATGACCATTGCTTTGGCTGCGATTCCACCCAGTAATTTTTGGATGGAGGCCGCGACGCTGGCCGCTGTTGCCATCATGATCACGATTGCCGTTTACGGTTCAGTCGCGCTGATCGTGAAAATGGATGATCTGGGGTTAGCGATGGCCAACAAAGGGCGGCTTGGACTCACGCGCAGCTTGGGGCGCGGTCTGGTCAAGGCGATGCCGGGTTTTCTACAGCTTTTAACCGTAATTGGAACTGCTGCGATGCTCTGGGTTGGTGGATCGATCATCATTCACGGGCTTGAGGAATTGGGTTTTGGCACCTTGGGACATTGGATACATGACGCGGCCTATGCAGTGGGTCATGCGTTGCCGGCCAGTATCACAGGTGTGATGGAATGGTTCACCAAGGCGGCAATGGATGGTGTATTTGGATTGGCTTTGGGACTTGGTTTGATCCCGCTAGGGGAAAAGGTCATCACACCATTGTGGCGCAAGGTATTCAGCCCAAAAGCGATCTAAATCTATAAATTAGCGAAAGAAATCCGCACTGCGAGATTTGAATGCTGCAAGAGAGATCAATGTCACCAGCATAAGGTTGCCTGACATGATATAGACAGGAATGGCCCAGATTACGGACCCACCGGTGCCAAGCCAGAACAAGGTGCAGATCACGGCAGCGGTCGCTGCGCTGACAAGATATCCAATCATCATGAGTTCTGCCTTTCCCATTTGCCAAAGTGTACTTCAATCCTGAGTAGAGCGGAAGGTCTAACACTTCATTAACATTCCACACATCAACCATAGGTAGGTTGTGTGAAAAGTCTTGGACTAGTTCTGAGAGCGGCTGATTTAGGCGATCAATGGCCCAAATCTCGCCTACATAGGCGCAAAATTGCCGCTGCACCCGGCAGCGGCAATGGGTATTCATAGTTTATTAATCAACTCAGAGTAGTGCTTTGGCTTTTTCAGCGATGTTTGCAGCAGTGATCCCGAACTTTTCAAACAGCTCATCTGCGGGCGCAGAGGCCCCAAAGCGGTCCATGCCAACAAAGTCCGCCTTGCCAAATTTACCGCGTTCGCCCAACAGCCAGCGATCCCAGCCCATGCG
>CALKXT010000201.1 GCA_938003685.1 uncultured Sulfitobacter sp.
TGATCCACCACATCGCGCAGGGTCACAAACGTCCCTGCCCGTTTGGACATCTTGAACGGCTCGCCGTTTTTATACAACTTTACCAGTTGCGTCAGCTTGATATCCAGCGGCACCTTGCCGTCTGACAACGCGCTGACTGCGGCTTTCATGCGTTTGACATAGCCACCGTGGTCAGCGCCAAAGACATTGATCAACGCATCATAGCCGCGCTCAACCTTGTCATTGTGATAGGCAATGTCAGGTGCAAAATAGGTCCAGCTGCCGTCAGACTTTTTAATCGGGCGGTCCACATCGTCCCCAAAATCTGTCGACTTGAACAACGTCTGCTCGCGCGCTTCCCAGCCTTCGGGCAGCTTGCCCTTTGGTGGCTCAAGCGTTCCGACATAGATCAGGCCTTTGTCATCTAGCTTTTGCAAACAAGCTTCGATCTTGCCTGTGTCATAGAGTGATTTTTCGCTAAAGAACCGATCCATCTTGACGCCCAATTGCGCAAGATCAGCGCGGATCAAGTCCATCATTTCATCCGTAGCAAAGTTACGGATCGGGATCAGCCAAACGTCTTCAGACGCGCCAACATATTTGTCGCCAACCTTGTCTTTCAACTTTTGACCCACCGGGATGAGGTAATCACCGGGATAAGTGCCATCGGGAAACGCAACCTCTTGGCCGTGCGCCTCTAGGTAGCGCAGGTAAACCGAGCGCGAGAGCGTATCGATCTGGCTGCCGCCATCATTGATCACGTATTCACGTGTGACATCCCAACCTGCGAAATCCAGCAAACTTGCCAGTGCATCGCCAAACACAGCGCCCCGCGTATGCCCCACGTGCAGCGGCCCCGTCGGGTTAGCGGAAACATATTCTACATTAACCTTTTGCCCCTGCCCCAAGGATGCACGCCCAAAATCGGTGCCTTCCTTTAGAATCGCCCCAGCAATGCCCTGCCACAACGCAGGTGCCAACCGCAGGTTCAAAAACCCCGGCCCTGCAACCTCTGCTGATGTGATACGTGCATCTTGGGCCAGTAATTCCGCCAAGATTTCCGCGATATCGCGCGGTTTCATCCCTGCTGGTTTCGCAAGAACCATCGCTGCGTTGGTCGCCATGTCACCATGGGATGCATCGCGCGGCGGCTCTGCTGTAATCCCATCCATGTTCAAACCAGCAGGCAATGTGCCAGCTTCAACCATTTGGTCCAGCGTGGTGATGATCAGTGTACGAATTTCAGCAAAGAGGTTCATGTCAGCGTTCCTTATTCACCGTCCATGTATCACTTGGACAAGTGCAGTCAATCAACCGCAAACACTGGGGGTCAGGCGCTTAAATCAAACTCAGCGTTTTTGATGTAGCGCGTCTGGGGGTTATCGAGGAAAAACACTGTCTCTAAAGCCAGCTCTGATTTGCCTTTAGGTACTGTAACCGTATGTATTCGCACAGATTTTGGGCTGAATATCGACGCCAATGATGCGCCCGCAGACCGCAGCGCGCCGCACATGCCCTGCTCAACCAGTGCAAGCGGATCGTTTGGCCGGGCCGTGACAGTCACCAACGCCCCTTTGCCCGCGATCAATCCACGCCCCATTGATCGCATGATAATCGTCAAGGCACGCATCTGTTCAGTGATATTGTGCGGAAACTCAAGCGGCATCAGATTTACCACCAGATGAATAGGCTCTGACCCCCACGCATCTTTTAGAAGTCGCAGTGTTTCTACCTGATTGCCTTGCACAGAGAGCGGTTCGATACGATCAGGGCAATCAGCGGCCAATCGGTTCAAACCATCCGCATCATTATCAATTGCAACCACCCGCGCACCGCCGCGCGCGCAGGCCAAAGCCATTTCAGCACCCGGCGATTGGCAGGCTGAAAGGATCACAACAGTGCGGTTCGTAATGGCAGAACTAAAGGACAAGGGCAGCAGACCAGAATTAAGTTAACCTTCATTAACATATTCTTAATATGAAATAAAGCGCGCTACGCCTTCATGATTAACCGCGCGTGTTCCTGTAATGCATATCTGTCCGTCATCCCGGCAATATAATCCGCCACCATACGCGCCAAGGCGGTGCGATCTTGGGCTGCTTCATCAATCTGGCGCGCCCAGTGACGCGGCAACATCTGTGGATTCTCCAGAAAAAGCGGGAATAAACCCTCAACCACCTGTGTCACCTCAGCACGTTTTTCCATCACCGATGGCGCGCGGTACATACGTTGGAACAAGAACTGTCGAATTTCGCGCAGATCACTAAACATTTGGTCAGAAAAGCGAATGACTGGACGGCCAAGGTGGCGAATATCAGCAGCGGATTGCGCCCCTGATGCTGCCAACAGCGCCTCTGACGTTTCAATCACATCACTGACCATCACCCCAAAAACGCGACGCAACGCCTCATGACGGCGACGATATCTGTCGGTATCTGGATACAGGTGGTCCACACGCGCATAGGCGTCACCAATCAACGGCAGCTCGGCTATTTCCTCTTCGCTGAACAATCCAGCCCGCAATCCATCATGCAGATCGTGATTGTTATAGGCCACATCATCAGACAATGCCGCCACCTGTGCCTCTGCACTTGCGTGCGTATGCAATTCCAGATCATGCAACTTGTTATAGCCCGATAGCGCATGCGGCAAATCGCCTGTCACAGGGCCATTGTGTTTGGCGATACCCTCAAGTGTTTCCCATGTTAAGTTCAGCCCATCAAATTCAGCGTAATGCCGTTCGAGCGATGTCACGATCTTGATGGCCTGCGCGTTATGATCAAAGCCACCGTACGGGGCCATCAGCGCATGCAATGCATCCTCGCCTGTATGACCAAACGGCGTGTGCCCCAAATCATGCGCCAGCGCGACGGCTTCCGTTAGCTCCCCATTTAACCCCAACGCACCCGAAATCGTGCGCGCAACTTGGGCCACCTCAATCGAATGGGTTAACCGCGTGCGGTAATAATCACCCTCATGCTCCACAAAAACTTGCGTCTTGTGTTTAAGCCGGCGAAAGGCGCTGGCGTGGATGATACGGTCCCGGTCCCGCTGAAAGCAGGATCGAAACGTGCTTTCCTCTTCCCAGACCCGCCGTCCCTTGCTGGTCATAGGATCCGAGGCAAAAGATGCGCGCATTGCGGCTGGTCCTTGTGGCCTGTCCTTGGGCTTTCTATATTAGAGTCACAGCCGGATTGAAACCGGCCCTTCGGAGACATGAAATGAACCTGCCCCCCAAAGTGACCACACGTGCCTTTGAACGCCTCGCTGAAATCGGTGCCGCCGGTGATGGCAAGGCGCTGCGCATTGCAGTTGAGGGCGGCGGATGTTCAGGGTTTCAATATGAAATCGCACTAGATGTGCCCGCCGACGATGATCTGATCCTTGAAGGGTCTGGTCAAAAGGTGGTGGTAGACAGTGTATCCCTGCCCTTTCTCGCCAATGCAGTGATCGACTTTTCCGAAGAACTGATCGGCGCACGTTTTGTTATCGAAAACCCCAATGCCACATCAGCCTGCGGCTGCGGCACGTCCTTTTCAATGTAGCCGCCAAACCCTTCTTCATTTCACGCATTTAATAATACCTGCGGTGAAACATGGCGTTTCGCCGTGGGGGGCAGCGCCCCCTCTTTTCAATTCAAACCGCTCGTACCCGAGCAAATCCTTCAAAAAATGCATCAAATTTATCGCTCGACCGCTCAGCCCCTGCCAGCACATCATGCCCATCAGGCCCCAAGTAGGGCACCACATGTCCGCGCATATCATGCCAATCACCGCTGCGTGCCGGACCCATTTCAAACATCCGCTCTGACATCACACGTAAGGCACCGCTTGACCCTTCGGGTTGGCGAAATCGCAAAGACCCCTCTGGAATATCGCCATGAAACGCAGTGCCACCTGCAATCTGCGTGGCCCACCCCGTCACCAAATATTCGTGATACCCGTCATGCAGTAGGCCACCAGCATTTTCTGTGACTACACATTTTTGATGGGCCGTGCGAACAGCCTCTTCCCAAATAACGCTTGGCACCTGCCCTGCAAAACGCAAGGCGGCACAAACTTCGGCCAATAAATCAATATTTTGATCCAAATACGCCAGTAAACCGGCATATTCGAGGCTAAGCACGGCCTGCGCTGAAATTTTGGGGTCACGTGCGCCGTATTCCGCAAGATAAAATACAATATGGGTCAACTCATAAGCAGCCTTTTTGTTTGGCATCGCAAATGTATCGGACCGCTCAATAAAGTGGTGAAGGCGCGCTGGTAAGGCATCGTCCTTTGGGTAAACAACATCTCGACGCGCCAGCAAACGTCGCGCCTCTGCCCGTTGCAAATCGGACAACTCAGCCTCAGCCAAACCTACCGCATCTGCCCACTTGCACAGCGCAAACCCTTTGTTTCCCTGCATGCCTAGATCTTCGAGGTCGAGGCAAAGCGAAATCAGAAAACGATAATACTGCGGGAAAAACTGTAGCCGCTCTTCTATCTGCGCATAAAACATATCAAAGGGCGCAAGTGCATCTGTAGATAACTTTGTGCCTGTTGCTGACAAAATGCCCAACAGCTCTGCATTTTCCTTAAGCCAATAGACATCGTCCGTTTGACGACGATGCTCTGCAAAACTTGCAACCAAACGGGCATGGCCAGTCGCCAAGCTGATCGGCGGATGATCCCAAAGGGAAATGACGTTGGACATGAGCAGGCTCCGGTTCAAAAGCATCTTCAGGCCCAACACAAATGGCTGGACCTGAAGTTCAGTTTCGTTTCATTCAGCAGCTTGTGGTAAACAGTTCGACTTTGTCGCCGCCACCTGATTTACTGTCAGCAGTGACGCAACTTGTGGTGAACATCTGCACGCCTTCACCGGCTGAAACAGACAGCGACTCTGGTGCGGATACGCAGCTGGTTGTGAACAGATCAACACAATCGCCTGACATCATATCAGTTGTGCGCGGTGCAGAACCAGAAGTGAACATTTCCACCCCGACCCCCTCCATCAATGCGTCATCTTTGCTGGTTTCGGCGAACGCGGTCAAACCTTGGCGATGTGCAAGTGCAGTCATTTCAAAATTCCATTCATTTCATGTTCAAGTTGTAGCCTCTAAACGCTTGCTCGTTTAAGGCGATCTTCCAACCGAATAATTTTGCATCCCTCCATGTTTTCCAAATTGTCCACATGAACAGTAAAAGCTAAGTTTTTACGTCAACAATTGGATTGGAAGCTGTCCACAGGTTAGAAAAAATCTTATCCACAAGCTTGATTTTGAACGATTTTTCAATAGCGAAATACAAAATACCCGCAATAGGTGAATTTATCTGTCCGAATCGCCCTAGGGGATACAGATCACCTACTTGCCCCAAACGCGACTTTAAGCGATAGCAGGACCCAACGCAGGGGGAATTGCAGATGAAAATCGCCACCTTTAACATCAACGGTATCAAAGCCCGAATTGACGCTTTGCCAGCTTGGCTTGATACCGCACAGCCAGACGTCGCTTTGTTGCAAGAAATCAAATCAGTGGATGAAAACTTTCCCCGAGAGATTTTCGAAGAACGTGGATACAATGTCGAAACCCACGGTCAAAAATCTTTTAACGGTGTGGCGATCCTGTCCAAGCACCCGCTTGAAGATGTCACGCGCGGGCTACCCGGTGATGATACCGACGAACAAGCACGTTGGATTGAGGCGACCGTTGTTGGCCAAAAGGATGCGGTGCGCATTTGTGGTTTGTACCTGCCCAACGGCAATCCTGCGCCTGGTCCAAAATATGACTACAAGCTAGAATGGATGGAACGCCTGCAAACACGTGCAGAAGCCTTGCTGGCCGAAGAAATCCCTTTTCTAATGGCGGGTGATTACAACATCATTCCACAGGCTGAGGACGCGGCCACACCCGACGTGTGGCGCGAGGATGCGCTATTTCGCCCTGAATCGCGTGCCGCATGGCGCAGGCTCTTGAACCTTGGCTTGACTGAGGCATTTCGTGCCCGCACCCAAGGCCCGGGTCATTACAGTTTCTGGGATTATCAAGCGGGAGCGTGGAACAAAAACAACGGTATTCGGATTGATCATTTTCTGCTGTCACCGCTGTGCGCGGATATGTTGCGTGATTGTCAGATAGACAAGGATGTGCGCGCGGGTGAGAAACCGTCCGACCATGTGCCGGTTTGGGTTGATCTCGATTTTTAAGCGTTTGAATAGTAGCAGATAGTTGGGAGGCGGACTAAGCCTGCAATTCTGCATCCCAATACAGAAAATCCATCCAACTTTCGTGTAGGTGGTTTGGCGGGAATTTGCGGCCCATGTTGCGCAATTCCTCGGCCGCTGGTTGCCGTGGTTTTTTACGCAATGCAAAGCCAGTTTGATATAGTGCCTTTGACCCCTTACGCAGATTACAGGGGCTGCATGCGGCAACCACATTTTGCCATGATGTGATGCCGCCCGCTGCTCGTGGAACCACATGATCAAAGGTCAAATCACCACGCGCCCCGCAATATTGGCAGCAAAATTCGTCACGCAGAAATAAATTAAAGCGCGTGAAAGCCACGCGCTTTTGAGGTTTTACATAATCTTTAAGGACGACCACGGACGGTATTTTGATCACCGTCGAAGGGCTGCGCACCACATCGTCGTATTCAGCAACGATATCGACCCGGTCCAACCATTTGGCCTTGATCGCGTCCTGCCAAGGCCAAAGTGATAGTGGATAGTATGAAAGCGGTCGATAATCCGCATTCAACACCAGCGCAGGTTTGTGCTGTAACCCGCCCTTGGACCTTGTAAATTCGGTTCTGAAATCGCCGTCTATCACGCCTGCGCCCCTACCCGTTTAACGTGACTATATCTCGTGGTTTGGGTCTGGCAAGTGTCAGGTTTGCCACAAAATGTTGGATACCTAGCCTATGGGGCAGCCTTGCATCCTACGTGGCGTCCCTCCCCCCTTACAAACTCAGCTCATCACGCATGAAAGCCAAGGCCACACTTAGGCCGTCTGGCGCGATGCCATGGCCCGTGCCTTTCATGATATGCGCAAAAACGTCTTTAAATCCTGCATCGTCAAGCGCCTGCGCCGCCTCTGGCAATGATTGCGGGGGCACCATGTCGTCTTGATCACCATGCACCAAGAGAATGGGTAATTTCACCACGGCCTGATCCGCAAGCAGGTCAGGTGACATCATCCGACCCGAAAAACCAACCACACCTGCCACAGCATCTTCGCGCCGAGGGGCCACATGTAGGGCCATCATCGTGCCTTGCGAGAAACCAAACAGGACCACTTGTTCGGGCAGCACGTCTTCATCAACCATCAACGCATCTAAAAATGCGTTCAAATCATCAACCGCCTGCATCATGCCGCGCTCGGATTCTTCCTCGGATGAATTGTCGATCCATGGGATCGGGAACCACTGAAACCCCATCGGCGCGCCAATGCAGGCCTCGGGCGCATCAGGTGCGATAAACAACGTGTCTGGCAGGTGTTCCCCCAGCGGGTCGGCCAAGCCCAATAGGTCAGCCCCATTGGCCCCATACCCATGCAAAAACACCACGATTGAACGTGTTTCACCTGATACCGGCGCGCGCCGTTTTGCATTCAATACCCGTGTCATCCCAGACCTTCCCTTTGTTTTACAATACGATAGTAGGCAAAGAGTGCGCGGGCCGCAACCGACCGCCACGGCGACCAACCTTGCGCCATTTCAGCCAATTCCGGTGCCGTTGGGCGGCTTGGCAAATCAAACAACACCTTTGCGGCTTCTTGCAGCGCCAAGTCGCCGGGAGGAAAGGCATCAGCGCGGCCTATGCAAAACATCACATAGATTTGTGCAGTCCATGGACCAATACCCGGCACCTCACACAGTCGCGCAATCGCCGCCTCATTGGTCATTTGGCGCAACCCGCTGTAGTCAATTTCAGCGTCCGCCAGCGCAAGCGCATAACGCACCTTGGGGCGGCTTAACCCAGCGGCGCGCAGCCCATCCTCGCCCGCAGCGCGCACAGCGCTTTCATATTTCAGCCCAGCCTCAAGCATACGTTTGCGTATCGCATCAGCAGAGGCAACGCTGACCTGCTGGCTGACAATAATCTCTAAAAGAGAGTTAAATCCCTGTGGTTTAAGGCGCAGCGGCAAAGGCCCCGTTTGTTCCAACAGATATGCAAAACGGGGTTCCGTCTTGGCCAGCCACTCAGCACCTTGGCGCACATCAATGGGGTTTTTGATGATCCGGCCCAGCGTTTTCATAGGCTATCAAGCCATGACTTTGCGGATTCAACACCATACACGACCCGCACCCCGGCAGGCATCAAAGGGCGATCAATTAAAATTACCTGTAGGCCCAATTCTAATGCCGCATCCAGCTTTGGCCGACTGGCACGGCCCCCAAGGTTACGACAGATCAGGGTATCAATGTTCAATTCACGAAACAGCGCCAACTCGCTGCTGGTTGTAAACGGCGGATCACCAAAGATCAGATCGACAAAATCAAACGGTGGTGTGCGCGGATGGACATGGGTTTGGCGCAACATCAGCTTCGCACCTGGAAATGCCGCGTACTCCGGTAAGCTGGCCCAGCCGGTTGCGGAAAACACCCGCGCGTTTTTGTTGATCATCGACATGGCTGCACCAACATCGGGTGCAGCTTGCCACGGCGCGTCCAAAGGCAAATCCCACGCAGGGCGCATCAGCGATAAAAACGGCAATCCCAAGCGACACGCGGCCTCATAGCCTACATGTGTCATCACACCGTCAAATCCGTGGCTGGCATCCAACACCGCATCACAGCCCTGCATCTGGATCATGATTGCATCAACGTCGCTAAAATCCATTAATGTACAGGGCATTGGCATCGGATTGGCACCGCGTGGCGGCTCTGACACCAACGCACGCACGATGATGCCGCATTGTTGGGCAACTTCACCCATGCGGCGTGCCTCGGCGCTGCCTGCGAGGATCATCAATGTCATGCCCGGTTTCATGTGTCTGACTTAATGCCAGCAAAACGACGGGCGCAAGGGGTTGCTCCTGCCCGATTGCAGCGATACGCCTTGACCGTAACGGATGGATTAGAGCGATGATTGACGACACCCGCGCCAAGCGCAATGTGGCCGTATTGGTTGCAGCACAAGCATTTTTGGGCGCGCAAATGCCGCTTATCTTTCTGGTTGGTGGATTGGCGGGTAAATCGCTGGCCTCAAACATCTGCCTTGCCACACTGCCAATTTCGATGATCGTTCTTGGATCAATGGTCGCGGCCACGCCTGTGTCAGCAATCATGCAACGCTATGGCCGCCGTGTTGGTTTCATTCTGGGCGCGATGGGCAGTGCAGCGGGTGGTGCGGTGTCGGCGTATGGGTTGGCGATTGCGTCTTTCCCAGTGTTCCTGATCGGATCGTTCCTAACCGGTATCTATATGTCTGCGCAGGGGTTTTACCGTTTTGCTGCGGCAGATACTGCATCAGATGATTACCGCCCCAAGGCCATTTCATATGTCATGGCGGGTGGTCTGGTCTCTGCGATCATCGGACCACAATTGGCGACAGCCACCTCAATGAGCTATGTGGTGCCCTTTGTCGGATCCTATATCGCGGTTGTGGCGCTTAACATCATCGGCTCTTTCCTATTCCTGTTTATCGACATTCCCAAACCCCCAGCCCCCACATTGAATTCACCCAAAGGCCGCACCCGTTGGGAGCTGCTGACCACACCGCGCATCGGTGTCGCAGTGATCTGTGCGATGGTATCTTATGCCTTGATGAACCTTGTGATGACCTCAACCCCACTTGCGGTTGTCGGCTGCGGCTATGATCAAGCCCAAGCGGGCTATATCGTTACCGGTCACGTGTTGGCCATGTTTGCACCGTCTTTCTTTACTGGGCACCTGATTGCGCGCTTTGGTGTGGAAAAGATCATGGGTCTGGGCATCGCCATTCTTGCAGCGGCAGGCGTTGTTGCCATGCAAGGCGTTGAATTGGAAAACTTCTACATCGCGTTGATCTTGCTTGGCCTTGGATGGAACTTTGGTTTCATTGGCGCAACCAGCATGTTGGCAGGCGCACATGAACCCCATGAACGCGGTCGGATGCAGGGATTGAACGACCTGCTGGTCTTTGGCGGCGTGACACTGGCATCCCTCGCTTCTGGTGGCTTGATGAACTGTTCAGGCGGCACAGCGATTGAAGGTTGGACAGCCGTGAACATGGCGATGGTGCCGTTCCTTGCGCTGGCGGGTGGGTCACTGATCTGGTTGGTCATGCGTCCCAAAGACGCGGCAGCCTAGGCTACCAACGCCCTGTAAGCGCGCGATAGCCCAGCTTCCAACGGTCCTTGGCCAGCGGGTCGGGCAGCATCGCATCAACCACTAAGCTGGGGTCAGAAACGGCGGCTTTCAACGTCGCGTCTGCTTGTGCAATGTGCAACAGGGCAACCCCGGCTGGGCCTGACACCTTGCTGCGGTTTGCACGCGCGCGTGCCAATCGCGCCAGCGCGTTCTGCGCCAAATCACGCACGCCTTGCGCTGTGCCATCCAACAACGGCACACGCCCTTTAGCTTCTAAATCAGGGATGGCCCGCAGCCATGCCGCGACCCCAGCCGCGTAAGCCGCATCGCGCACAACCGCTTCATCGGCCTGACCCAAACTGCGCACAGCAACCCAAGTCAGATGCCCAGAGGTTTGGTCAATGTAGCGTTCAAAATGGGCGGCATCTTCAAAGGCATCTTTGTAGATATCCCAGCGCCTTGCTGCCACCAATTCGTCTAACAACTGCCCGTCCTGTGGGCCTATGACCCCAGCCAAAGGCGTTGCGACCTCATGACGCCGCACATCGCGCCCCTCAGCGATCTCTTCACAGACATCACGCCACCATTGCAGGCGCATCTCTGCGATCATCGGCTCTTGGGTCACCCAAGGCGCGCGCGCGACTTCTACGTT
>CALKXT010000202.1 GCA_938003685.1 uncultured Sulfitobacter sp.
GATGTTTCTACCGTCTGAGGCTGTTTATGCCGAACTACATGCAAATTTTCCTGAACTGGTGCGCTATGGATTTGACTGCCGGGTTTGGATTGTCTCGCCCACCACCTGCATGGCAACGCTGAACACCATGCGTGCCATCCTGAAAGACGCGCGGATGCGTGAGCAAGCGGGCGCGATCCGCAAAACGCTCAAGCAGTTGCACCGCGATGTCGAACTGGTGGTAACGCGGGTGGACAAGCTGAACACCCATTTTGGTCAGGCACGTGCCGATCTGGATGGGATCAGCACAGCGGCGGAACGCGCAGGCAAGCGTGCCGCGCGTTTGGACAATTTCGATTTTGAGGAACTAACGCCGGAAGAAGCAGCCAATGTGGTGCCTCTGAACAAGCCAGACGTCTGAAATACGCCTTTAGATATCGACAAACTTCTGCACAATACGCGGCACCCAGCCTTTAAATTCAAGCGGCGCATCGGTGACTGCCAAACAAATGCAGTCTTCACCGATGTCCGCGATGGGCGTGTGGGTCACGTCGTCATTCGCAATCTCAATATCACCTCGCGCAAACCTATCATCGGCGTCAAAAAAAGCACCTTGAAGGACCAGCGTAAATTCAGGGCCAGAGTGACTGTGATCGGGCATTGCAACGCCAGCGGGAATGAACAACAAACGCGCTGTCGCTTCTGATGATGTTGGCAGTATCGCTTGTTTGACGCCCATACCGATGGGCTTCCATTTTACACTATCTAAATCACCGCCAACATAATCCTGCACAGGTCCGGGCAATGCGCCCGGTTTGCGCACAACTGGTTTGTCAGTGACGGGTAGATCAAGTCTTGCAAGGACTTGCGCAAGACTTTCGCCACTCATCGCGACATGCTGGCTTTGATCCATCAAAATGCCGCCGACTGCATCATAGCTTTCGACGGATGCACGGCACTCGTCACACAACGACACATGCGCCGCCACAACTAGGTTTACAGCCTCGGGAAGGGTGCCAGCGGCATACGCCATTAACGTGTTATCGTCTAAATGGTGTTGAATTGTCATAACGCGCTCACTTCATCTCATGGCGCAGCAGGTCAAGCGCCAAGCGAATTCGGGATTTAATCGTGCCCAAGGGCAGACCGGTGATTTTTGCTATTTCAGATTGGCTTAGATCGCCAAAATACGCTTTTTGGATCAGATCGCGCTGTGCGGAGGGCAGTTTTTCCAACGCCGCGCTCAGATTATTCGTATCTTCCTGTAGGGCGATCACGTCCTCTTGGTCCGGCTCTGGTTCGGGTCCCCAGCCAAGGTCCTCTGGTTCTGGTCTGCGTTGTTTGCGCAGCATGTCGATACGCCGATTGCGTGCGATCGTGAATATCCAAGTCGCAACAGAGGCGCGTGTGGGATCAAACTGTGACGCTTTTTGCCAAAGCGTCGTCATCACATCCTGCGCGCACTCTTCGGCCATAGCTGCATCCGCACCAGAGTTGATCAAGAATCCTTTAATGCGAGGTGCAAAATGCGTGAACAACGCGGCAAACGCGGTGCGATCACTGTGATCGCGCACGCGTATCATCAGTGTGACCCATTCGTTTTCAGTACTATCTAGTTGCCCCGTCAAACGCTCATGCTCCGAACCATTCACTGCATGCGTTTCGCAGCAATTCACACCATGTAAAATGGCGGGCTGAGGCGCGGATTGCAATGATGACGTGTTTGCTAACATAAACAGGATACGCGACAAATCGCGTATTGGATCAAAATAATTACAACTCTTTTACATCCAGTGGCGCGGTTGAGGCGTAAAGACTTGTAACACAAAGAGACAACGGGAATAAAATCGCTAATGCCATTTGAAGAAGTGAACCTTAATTCGGTTCAAAGCCCGCCCTCTCATCGCAAAATAGCCATCATAGGTGCCGGAATTTCTGGCATGGGGGCCGCGCATATGTTGGGTGGTGATCATGATGTCACGTTGTATGAAGCAGGTGCGCGTCTGGGCGGTCATGCGCGCACTGTTATTGCGGGTAAAAACGGGGATCAGCCGGTCGATACTGGATTCATTGTGTTTAACTATGCAAACTATCCCCATCTGGCGCAGTTGTTTTCTGACCTCAACGTGCCAGTAATCAAGTCCAACATGAGCTTTGGGGCGTCTATCGACGGGGGACGTTTTGAATATGCGCTTACCAACCTCAATGCGATCTTTGCACAGCGCAAAAACCTGTTGAACCCCGCTTTTATTGGCATGTTGCGCGACATATTTAAGTTTAACAAACATGCGTTGGAAATTGCCAAAGATAAGAGCCTGACGATTGGCGAGTTTCTAAAGGTGTTGGGGACGGGGCAGTATTTTCGAGATTACTATTTGTTGCCCTTGTCCGGTGCGATCTGGTCGACACCTGTAGAAAAGATCATGAATTTTCCAGCCCATGCGATGATCAACTTCTTCGAAAACCACGCCTTGATGAATTATTCAGGACAACACCAGTGGTACACCGTGGAGGGCGGGTCGTATGAATATGTGTCTCGCCTTGAGGCTGCACTGCGCGGCAAGGGTGTCGATATACAGCTCAATTCAGTAGTGCAGGCTGTGCGTCGGACGCCCACTGGCGTCGAAGTAAAAACATGGGGCGATGACTGGGTCGCGTTTGACGATGTGATCTTTGCCACTCATTCGGATGATACTTTAGCAATGCTAAAGGATGCGACGCTCCAAGAGCAAAAGGCGTTGGGTGCAATCAAGTATCAGCCAAATGACATTACATTGCATGCTGACACCTCTATCATGCCAAAGCGGCGCGCGACCTGGGCGTCTTGGGTCTATACCGAGGATAGCAATGCGAAGTCTGACCAGATTGATCTGACGTATTGGATGAATTCGCTTCAGCCAATTCCGCAGAATGATCCACATTTTGTGACCCTAAACACAAAACGCACAATCCGCGAGGAATTGATCTATGATCAGGTCACGTTGCGCCATCCGGTGTATGATTTGGGCGCGCTTGCAGCCCAAAAGGAGGTTGTGATGTTTAATGGTCAGCAAAACACTTGGTTCTGTGGCGCATGGATGCGCAGTGGCTTCCATGAGGACGGATTAGCCAGCGCAGTGGATGTGGTACGTGGAATTCAAAGCACCGCCTCGATACCGTTGGCTGCCGAATGACCAAGACCGTCGATCATATTCCTGGGCATACGTTTCACGGCCGCAAAGGTGCTGTTGAAAATGCGTTCCGGTATTCTATCGACTATGTGTTGTGCGATGCAGAAGCCGAGGTGGCAACGCCCGCGCTGTTTAACCGCAACAAAGTGGGCGTAACGTCCTTGCAGGACAAAGATCATGGGGGCGAGCCTAAACAAGGGCGTGGCGCTGAGTGGGTGCGTGAGGTGTTGGCCCAGCATCACATCGCGGATGTGGATCAAATTGAACTGCTGGCGCAGCCCCGTGTTCTGGGCCATGTCTTTAATCCCGTTAGCTTTTGGTTGTGCCATCGCGATGGCACGTTGATCGCTGTGATTGCGGAGGTGTCAAACACCTATGGGGATCGCCATTGCTATCTGTGTCATCACGATGATCTACGCCCGATCAAGGCGTCTGATCATTTGCACGCGACCAAGATTTTTTATGTCTCACCGTTCCAGCCTGTCGAGGGGAGTTATACGTTCCGCTTTGATGTGCGCGCTGATCGTATTGGCATTTGGATCGATTATACCGCTGGCAATGGCGGCCTGATCGCGACTCTAACTGGTGTGCGCAAACCACTGACCAACACAGGCATTATTGGGGCAATGCTGCGTCGCCCTTTGGGTGCACGCCGGGTGTTGGCGTTGATCCACTGGCAGGCGTTCAAGCTGTGGTGGAAGGGTGCCACATTCCGCACCCGCCCCACACCGCCTGACAAGGAAGTTACTCGCGGATGAAGGCGCAGAATCAGCGCTTACCGTCATATGCCTTGTTCGCGGCTCTGTTGTCGGCTGCGGGCTTGCCGATCTATATTCACGCGCCAAAATTCTATGTTGATGAATATGGTGTATCCCTAGCCGCCTTGGGTGCGGTCCTGTTTGGCTTGCGCCTACTGGATGTGATCCAAGATCCGGTACTAGGGCGATTGTCAGAAACCTTGCGAAATCATCGAGGGCTGGCTGTAGGTCTGGCCTGCTCTGTTATGGCGATGGGTATGTTTGGCCTCTTTGCTGTCACACCAATTGGCACGCCGCTGATTTGGTTTGGCGCAATGCTGACACTGGTGTTTTCCAGCTTTAGCTTCCTGACGATCTGTTTTTATGCCCAAGGGGTTGCCAAGGCGGATCAACTGCCGGGCAGTGGGCATCTGGCACTGGCGCGCTGGCGCGAAACCGGGGCCTTGCTTGGGGTCTGCGTAGCGTCAGTGGCACCTGTGGTTTTTGGGCAGTGGATTGATGCGCCTTTCACGGGGTTTGCAATCGGATTTATCGTTCTGGCATTGGCAGCAATCTTAGCGATGCGCGGCGAGTGGCAGAACACCGGACTGGCCGCGTCAACGGGTTTTGGCACCATTCTACGTGATCAAGTGGCGCGCCGGTTGTTGTTGATTGCCTTGGTCAATGCAGCGCCCGTTGCAGTCAGTTCGACACTATTCCTTTTCTACGTGGAAATTGTGCTTGAGGCACCGGGATTTGAGGGGCCGCTCCTGCTGCTGTTTTTTCTCAGCGCCGCAATCGCAGCGCCATTTTGGGGCTTGTTAGCAGAACGATTTGGCGGTCGGCGCGTGCTGTTGGCGGCGATGGGCCTTGGCATTGTAGCTTTTGGTGGTGCGCTGTTTTTGGGGCCAGGCGATGTGTGGCTTTTTGCCATTGTCTGTTTTGCTTCGGGTGCGGTGCTGGGCGCGGACCTCACGCTTTTGCCAGCGATGTTCGCAACCCGGATGGCGAAAATCGCACCCTCCGCCGCAGAAGGCTTTGGCCTGTGGTCGTTTGTGTCTAAATTTACGTTGGCGTTGGCAG
This sequence comes from uncultured Sulfitobacter sp., assembly GCA_938003685.1. Classification (GTDB taxonomy): domain Bacteria; phylum Pseudomonadota; class Alphaproteobacteria; order Rhodobacterales; family Rhodobacteraceae; genus Sulfitobacter. The sequence continues at coordinate 4,970 of CALKXT010000202.1, forward strand.
CAGTCGCGCTACTTCCGTTGTTGGAAGGCGCAGGCCTGCAAACGGGACCCGATCAAAGCCCGCAAGAGGCGATCAATCTGTTGGTTTGGTTTTACGCCGGATTGCCCTGCCTGTTAAAATTATGTGCGATTGCACTGCTCGCGCGGATGCGTGAGATCGATGCAATCTAAAGGAGATGACATGAAAAATTGGCAAGCAAAACGCTATTGGCTTGTGGGTGCCAGCGACGGTTTGGGCGCGGCGCTTGCGAAAAAGCTAAATGCAGCGGGGGCTGAAGTCATTGTCTCAGCCCGCTCAGAGGACAAGCTGAAGGCGCTTGTGGGCAACTTGCCGGGGCGCGCCAGCCATCAGGTGATTGATGTCACTAATGACAAGAGTGTAGATGCCGCAGCCAAGGCTGTGGGCAAAGTGGACGGTGTTGTCTTTCTGGCTGGGGTGTATTGGCCGTTTGGGGCCACCGAATGGGATGCCGAAAAGGCGACTGCGATGGCAGACGTAAATTTTACCGGATTGATGCGGGTCATGGGACAGGTCGTCCCGGACATGGTTGCGCGCGACAGCGGCCACATTGTGATCACATCAAGCCTCACTGGGTTTCGCGGCTTGCCCGGCTCAATCGGCTATACCGCGTCCAAGGCAGCGACGATGTCGCTGGCCGAGTGCATGTATGCCGATCTGCGCAAAACGGGGGTGCAGGTGCAGGTCATCAACCCCGGCTTCATCAAAACGCAACTCACCGACAAGAACGACTTTAAAATGCCATTCTTGATGGACCCTGAGGTCGCCGCTCAAGAAGTGTTTGAACACATGAGCGGCGACGGCTTTAAGAAAAGCTTTCCTTGGGCATTTTCACTGGTGTTTCGCGGTGCGCAATTCCTGCCTGATTGGTTGTATTATCGGATTTTTTCCTAAATTCTCAAACCGCTTTGACATGATCATCAAATATGGCTTTGGCGCGCTTCCAAACGCCGCTTTGATCTGTCGCTAAATCCAACAGCGTGGGCAGCAATTGCCCCGCAAAATCCTCAGAGCTTTCCAGCGGTAACATCGAGGGTAGATTGTCGATTGCCATGACATCCAAGGGCGGATCATCGTGCACACGCAACGCGGGTTCACCCCATGTGGTTGCGCGATCATAGACCTGAACCGGGTTGAAATCGCTATCAGGATCACAAGCGATATCACCTATCGCGGTTAGTTTGCGCGCTGACGTAGGCGCATCTGGGCGCACAAATGGCGGTGTTGTTGGCCCCGCTAAGATGCAGTTGAAAAACAGGTCATGATCCAGAATTTCAGGGAAAGGTCCGCCGCTGGCCGTTTCGGCCATATCCCATCCTGTGACCGCCACATCCATTGCACGGCATAAGTCTGCAGCGCCTGTCCCAACACGACCCAACGCGCCAATGATTAGCGCGGTTGGTGCGGGCGAGGGTGATCCGGCGGCGGCCATTTCATCTGCAAGCGCGGCTTTCAAAGCACCCGCATTTGGGTAAGGCGTCACTGGCCCAGCGACTTTGCCGCCTTGCTGTGCTGCCCAACATTTCAACGTGACGGCCGCCCCTGCAAACCCAGCCCAATACCCAAAGGCCGCCACACGTCGTCCTGCTTCATTGGTCAGGTATTCAAGATCCAGCAAGGCACCACCGCCCGCTTTAAAGCGCTGTAACAAGGTGCGTCCGGCAGATTGCCCTTTGTAGGCATGACCAAACATGATGTGGCGGTGTGGCAAGGGCGTGCCATCGTCAGGCAGTTCCTTGAGGCCAAAAATAATCGCATCCGTTGGTGCGTCCGGCCAAGCATGTTCAGGCGCAATATCACAGCCCGCATCGCGGTACTTCTGCGTTGCAATCACTCGGCTTTCTGAGGCCTCAACTGTGACACAAAACCCTGCTGCTATCAGTGCTGCAACCCCATCGGGGGTGATGCCGACACGTGTTTCATTGGCGCGTTGTTCGGCACGTACCCAAATATGTGTCATTCTCATAACATCCCTTTTTCACGAACTGCTTTGACGCTGGCGCGGCCTTCCATACGATTCAGGAAAGCGTCGACTTTTGGGAACCCGGAACGCGGTACGCCGTCGCCTTCCATCCAGCTGCACACCATAAATAGGTAGGGATCAGCAATACTGATTGTGTCACCCGCCACAAAGTCACCGCGCAAACATTCTGCTTCTACATAAGCGGCACAAGCCGCAACAGTTTGCGGTACTTTCGCTTTCATATCGTCAAAGCTTGATTGTTGATCTGCCCATCGGCTGCCGCGCATTTTATGTGCGTGGGCGACATGCATGGTTGATGCCATATAATACATGACACTGCGCATATGTGC
>CALKXT010000203.1 GCA_938003685.1 uncultured Sulfitobacter sp.
TGTGTCCTCGTCCGTGATGATTTCATCATCAACGGTGACAGGTGCGTCGTTCACACCACCAACCGTGACAACAGCCTGACCTTCATCGGTCAACCCATCGGGGTCAGACACGGTATAGCTGATCGTCGCTTCGCCAGTGAAATCCATCGCAGGTGTGAAGGTTACCGTACCATCACCGTTGTCCACAAGCGTCCCTTGATCAGCAGGCACAGATGCGGTGACCAAAGACAATTCGCCATTGGTATTGTCCACGTCCGTGTCATTGCCAATAAGATCAATGATAACAGATGTTTCTTCATCCGTGCTGGCGACATCATCAACGGCAACTGGTGCATCGTTGATTGGGTTTACAGTCACATCAACCGTACCCGGTGTGGACGCGCCAGAAGGGTCAGTCGCCGTGTAGGTGATTGTGGTCGTGCCGGTGAAGTCTGGGTTCGGTGTGAACACAACTTCGCCTTCAGGTGTGAAGGTCACGGTGCCATCCGGGCTGGTTGCGTCGGTCAGCGTGAGCGTGTCACCGTCTGGATCACTGTCGTTGTCGAGTACGTTGATCGGATCGGAGTCTGTGTCCTCGTCCGTAACGATCGCATCAGGCGCTGTGATCGGCGCTTCGTTTGCTTCTGGCAAGATCAGATTTTCGATCTCGCTAAAGGTCAGAACGTCACCAACGACATTGCCGTCTGCATCAAGGAACCCGATTGTACCTGATGTGGAATTGCCATCCGCATCATCCGTTTGCGTCAAAACGCGCAGTGGACCAGCACCTGAAAGATCAAGCGTGTCATTGTCGTCGCCACCAGCGCCGCCATCCACCACGTCACCTGCGTTGCCGCCGACAATCAAGTCTGCATCATCGCCACCGTTCAGCGTATCCACGCCCTCGCCGCCGGTCAGCGTATCATCGCCACCTTCGCCAAAGATCAGGTCGTCACCGTCTTCACCGTTCAAATCGTCATTGCCTGCTTCGCCGCCAACAACTGGTGCGTCAAAGAAGATGTCGGTGACAGTGATGCCAGAGTTTCCAGCGCCGTCTTGCGTGTGGACGACTTCAATCCGTGCAACGGGGCCGGGAATGGTGACATTGAGGTTATACGTACCATCAGTCGACTCGGCATAGCCACCATTGCTGTCGGCAGTGTCGTTGCCCGCCACCCCATCATTGTCGAGCAATGTGATGTTCGCGCCACCTGTCAGGTTCACCTCAATTGGGTTTCCGTCCGCATCAAACGCACGCACAGTGACAACACCATCACCATCAACGTCGTTGATGTTAAAGGATACATCAGATACCGCATCGCTGAATTCCCAAGAAAACGCACCTGTGTTGCCTTGGCCGTTTGTGATTGATGCCAGGCCGCTATCGCTATCTATCGGCTGACCATCTGAATCGATGCCAGACACGTTCAAATCAACGGTACCAAGTGAAGACTCATGCGCGCCGGTGTCCGTGAAACGATCATAGGTAACCGTCACAGACCCCGTGTCTTGCGTCACGCCGCCATCAATCTCAGCGTCGCTCAACCCTTCCCAGTTAAAGCTTTCGCGCACAGGTTCGGCCACAGCACCAAGTTCGCTGTCACCGTAAATCACGTCATCGCCAGCGCCGCCTTCAACAACGTCGTCGCCCGCGCCTGCATATACTTCATCATCGCCTTCGCCGGACTGGATGGTATCGTCACCCCCCTGCGCGTCAACGATGTCGTCTTCAGCAGCTTCGCCCGGCAACACTGCGTCACCGTTGTCAATCATGTCACCGTCTGGATCACCTGTGTATGCCGTGTCGATCAGGTCGCCATCATCATCGTTTGACACAATACCGTCGCCTGTGCCGCCTGTGAAACCCGGATCATCAAAAACGATGTCGTCAATCGCGCCTGACGATTGAAACACAACTTCAAACCGGGCCGTGCCGGGCACATCCAATTCGATTGTTGCTTCGCCGTTGTCGCCAGTTGGCGTAACAAACTGGCTGTCGATGACATTGCCAGCCGCGTCATAGAAAAAGATTTGCGTGCCAGGTGCGGTCGTTTCTTCGATATCCTTAAAAGTGATCGATTTCATCGTCACAAGATTGTCGAAATCAAACGAGATCGTGCCGCCAGATGCGTTGTCATCCGGGTCCGAGCTGTCGCCGTCCTCAGAAATGATCAACAAACCACCCAATGTATCAGAGGCCAGATCGTCATCGCCACCCGTTGGGTTGGCGCTGTCAAAGATCATCGCCTGACCAGAACCACCCGTGGCGCTGATTGTGACGCCCTCATATTCGTTATCAATGACGGTGCCGGCGGTGAATGTATTAAAATCAAGTGTTCTAAGCATGGGATTTGCTCCTTAAGCGTTGTTGCACGCGGCGCGCAACGCGGCCGTACTGGAATGTGATGCGAATTGGGTGGCAGAACGAGCTTTGCCTGTCGGTGCATGACTCAAAGGCGCATTAGCTTTGGGTTGTAAAAAAGCCGTACAAATCATTTTGATCACTCCAAACAAACAAACTCGTTAACCCCGCAAAGCCACGACAATAGGTCTCAGCGACACACACACATTCGCACCAACAAGATTGGGAGAGCCCAAGGGGCAAACCACCAAGAGGAAAATCTCTTGAGGACTTCCGTGAATACGGTGGCATATTGCGCAGCGTACACACGTCTCCCGCATCAAATGATGCGCAATAGTGTGGCCGCCCCCGTGACCTAAAAATCGTCGCCCCCCAGTTGGGCAAGAACATACATAGGGGGGGAATTCCTTTCAACAAAGGGAAAAATGTCTGAAAAGTGTCAGAGAACTCTTTGTATTTAGGGGATATTTATCATTTTCGGCGTTACATCTTAAGGTTGAAAATGTTTAATTGTTTCCAAATTCTTGAAAAGCTGCTTTGCATATTTGTTATATAATATTGGCTATTGGATAAAATCGGCCACGCGGTTCACTGGTTAAAAAATCGTTAATTGTAGCATTGATCGAAACAATAAACCCCGTACAGCGCCAAGACGCCATGGCCCCATTCTCGCCTTAGTTGAACATTATTTGTATTTAAGTTGGAACCAATATCTTAATTTCAATGAAACTGGTTCAGTTCAGCACCGATGCCTGCCACATTTATGTCGAATCAAATTTAATATTTGAGCGAATACTGTCAAAAATCCACGTTCGTCTTCGAAACGATGTTCAGAAATCTGTTTCACAACATCACATGCGAAAGTTTGGTTTTTAGGAGATCTAAATATACAGATTGAAACATCGGCAAATAGACATATGAGATTCACATCATCTTAATGCGGAGACCTAACAAAAGTTAGGTTGGTACCCGAGGCCGGACTCGAACCGGCACGCCTCGCAGCGGGAGATTTTGAATCTCCTGCGTCTACCATTCCGCCACTCGGGCACTGACGGGCATGTAACGCGCCACGCAGATATGGGCAAGAGTAATTTCATCAAAATATTACGGAACACTTGACCCCGCCCCATGCGCGTGGTGTTGCAAGGTTAATTCCACACCGGAGCTTGCAATGATACGCCGCCTGTATGACTGGACCCTTGGCCTAGCCCAACACCCCCATGCACTTTGGGCGTTGGCGGTTGTGGCGTTTATCGAAAGTTCAGTTTTCCCAATCCCGCCAGATATCATCATGATCCCGGTGATCATCGCGCAGCCGCGTCGCGCATGGGTGATTGCGGGCGTTGCACTGGTCGCCTCTGTTTTGGGCGGCTTGTTGGGTTACGCCATTGGCGCACTTGCGTTTGATACCATTGGTCAGCCAATCCTTGCCTCGCTTGGCAAAGCCGATGCGATGACTGAATTTTCCGAGCGCTTTAACGACATGGGATTTTGGGCCGTGCTTACTGCTGGTGTTACGCCCTTTCCCTATAAAGTCATCACAATCATGTCCGGCTGGACAGGCATGCCCTTGGCCACCTTCATTACAACCTCAATTCTGGCGCGTGGTTTGCGGTTCTTTATTGTCGCGGGCCTGCTGTGGCGCTTCGGCGCACCCATCCAAGACTTCATTGAACGACGTCTGGGATTGATGTTTACCCTTGCAGTGGTGCTGCTGTTGGGCGGCTTTGCAGTGGTGCGTTATCTATGACCCGTAAAAACTTGATCTTGATTGCCACCCTTGGCTCTGCGGCGGTGTTGCTGGGGGCCTACGGATTTCAGCACATCGGCGGGTTACTGCCCTGTAAAATGTGCCTGTGGCAACGCTGGCCCCATGCGGCGGCGATCCTGATTGGGGTGATCTTGCTTTTGGGCGGTCCGCGATTGCTGGCGTGGCTTGGCGCTTTGGCGGCTGGCATCACCAGCTTTATTGGCTTTTATCACGCAGGCGTGGAATGGCGCTGGTGGCCCGGTCCGGATTCCTGCACCGGGGGCGGGCTGGATATGGGTGCGATGTCGGGCAGTGACTTGTTGTCCATGGATGCGCCAACGGGGTTGGTTCTATGTGACGAAATCGTCTGGTCCCTCATGGGCCTGTCGATGGCGGGCTGGAATGGCGTGATATCGTTCGGATTGGTGATTGTCTGGATCATGGCAGCGCGGCGCGCATAAAAGCTGTCACTTTTCGATTGAACCACTACCATAGCCCCTAACAACATTGGGGCGACAGTCATGAACACCACAACCTCCTTTCGGGATCTTCACAATGGCCCCGGTGCCTTTGTCATGCCCAACCCATGGGACATCGGCAGCGCGCGTATGTTGGCCGCAATGGGGTTTCCAGCGCTGGCAACCACCAGTGCGGGGATGGCGTTTTCAATGGGCCTGCGCGAAGGACAGGCAAGTGATGCTGCGGTTCTGGATCATTGCCGAGAGATTGTTGGCGCAACCGCCCTGCCCGTTTCTGCGGACCTTGAATATGGCCTTGGTCACAGTCCAGAAAGTGCAGCAGAAACTATTCGCGTGGCGTCAGAGACAGGTTTGGCCGGATGTTCGTTAGAGGATTTCACCGGTGACCCGAACAACCCCATCTATGAATTTGATCACGCCGTTGACCGCATTGCCGCCGCCAGCGAAGCGGCCCGCGCCCTGACGGGTGATTTTGTCCTGACTGCCCGTGCTGAGGCCTTACAATACGGCAGCACCGATGTGGATGATATTATCCGCCGTTTACAGGCATTCGAGGCCGCGGGTGCGGATGTACTCTATGCGCCTGATCTGCATGATCTAGATCTGATCCAACTGGTGTGCAGCAGTGTCAGCAAACCTGTAAATGTGGTCATGGGTCTGCCCGGCGCGACCTTTACGATTTCTGAACTCTCTGATGCCGGGGTGCGCCGGATCAGCGTTGGGGCGGCACTGGCCCGCACCGCTTACGGTGCATTCGTGAATGCCGCGCGTGAAATCATTGATCAGGGCAGTTTCACCTATTCGCACACCGCCATTGGGTTTGCCGAGATTGAGGCGCTGCTGCCAGAATAACCCTCAGCCAGATTTCTTCGTTTTCAAAAGTAAACTCGTCTCGCTGGCAACGACGCCGTCTAACCGTCTGATCCGCCCCAACACGGCATCAAATTCCTCAAGGGTTTTGGTGCCAATCTCAACAATAACATCCCAACGGCCATTGGTGGAATGGAGCGCGCGCAATTCTGGCATACCGTTCAATTGTCGGGTGATCCGATCTGTGCCGCGCCCCTCAATCCCGATCATCATCATACCGCGCACAGGATCCTGCATCACATCTGAACGGGTCACCACGCTAAAGCCAACGATCTCACCGCGCTCCTGAAGTTTTGCAATCCGTGCGCGTACCGTTGTGCGCGACAGATTCAGCGCCAAGGCAAGATCAGAAAGCGCCATGCGCGCGTCATCACGCAATGCCGCAATTAACCGATGATCCGTTTCGTCCATAATGTATATCCAATATGATCAATTATACGCCAATATGATCAGTTTGATCAATTGTCCATGACCGTATCAACCGATTAAGATCACGTAACAAAGGTTTAGGAGCGAACACATGACCCAGCATAATTGCATTTTGATCGGCGCACCAATGGATTGCGGCAAGCGCCGTAAGGGCTGTTTGATGGGGCCTGATGCATTCCGCACCGCTGGCTTGGCCGAGGCATTGCGCGATCTGGGTCACACGGTTGTGGATCATGGCAATGTTGCCCCTGCTGACTTCACTGCCAAAGACCATCCAAAGCTGGTCCAGCTAGAAGAAACCATCGCGTGGACGTCCAGTTTGGCGGATAAATCTGAGTCTGCGATGAAAGAAGGCATGCCGATCTTTATGGGCGGCGATCACGCGCTGTCATTGGGGTCTGTTCTGGGTGCAATGCGCCACGCAGATACATTGGGCCGCCCGTTGTTTGTTTTGTGGCTGGATGCGCATACAGATTTTCACACACCCGATTCAACAGATAGCGGCAATTTGCACGGCACGCCCTTGGGCTATGTAACCGGACGTGAAGGGTTTGTTGGATTTCCACATATCGACACCCCCTTGGCCGAAGAAAACATTGCCATCATTGGTCTACGTTCTGTGGATGCGCCCGAACGCGCCGCCTTGCAGGACAGCGCCATCACGCATGTTGATATGCGTGAAATTGACGAAAGTGGCATTGCCAAACCGCTGGCCGCGTTCTTGGAAAAAGTTGAGGCGGCCAATGGATTGCTACATGTCTCGCTTGACGTTGATTTCCTTGATCCCTCTGTCGCACCCGCCGTTGGCACCACAGTCCCGGGCGGTGCCACAGTGCGCGAAGGTCATCTTGTTATGGAAATGATCAGCGACAGCGGGTTGATGACATCGCTTGATTTGGTTGAGCTGAACCCGTTTTTGGACGAACGCGGTCGCACGGCATCCCTGATGGTTGATTTGGCTGCATCGGCGCTGGGGCGTCGTGTGTTTGACCGCCCAACACGGGCTTATTGATTTAACGTGCAGGAAAATATCATGACCAATCTAAACCCTTCTGAAAAAGCCCTCGTTCCCTTTGTCTCTGTCGACAATATGATGAAACTGATCAACCACATTGGCGTTGAACCGATGCTGATCGGGTTAGCTGACTATATTGAGGCCGACTTTAAACGCTGGGAATTGTTTGACAAAACCCCGCGTGTTGCCAGCCATTCGGATGTGGGCGTGATCGAATTGATGCCAACCTCGGACGGTGATGTGTATGGTTTCAAATATGTGAACGGCCACCCTGACAACACGGCGGATGGTTTGCAGACGGTCACGGCCTTTGGCCTGCTGGCAGATGTCGCCACCGGATACCCTGTTTTACTGACAGAAATGACCATCCTCACAGCATTGCGCACTGCCGCAACCTCAGCCGTAGTCGCACGTTTGCTGGCCCCCAAAGGCGCGCATGTCATGGCGATGATCGGCAATGGCGCACAATCGGAATTCCAAACCATGGCGATGAAGGCCATAGCGGGCATTGATGAAGTCCGACTGTATGATATCGACCCTGCGGCGACGGCCAAATGTGCGGCCAACCTTGCAGACCAAGGCATAAAGGTCGTGGCCTGTAAAACCGCAGAAGATGCGATGCTTGGCGCACAGATCATCACCACCTGCACCGCAGACAAACAATATGCGACGATCTTGACCGATAACATGGTGGGTGCGGGCGTACACATCAACGCCATTGGCGGCGACTGTCCGGGCAAGACAGAATTGGCCCCCGCTATTCTGCACCGTGCGGGTATCTTTGTGGAATACCCAGAACAGACACGGATTGAGGGCGAAATTCAGCAACTTGAAGCAGACCACCCCGTCACCGAAATTTGGCAAGTCCTCACAGGTCAGGCGCAAGGCCGTACCGATGAAAAGCAAATCACCCTGTTTGACTCAGTTGGTTTTGCCATCGAAGATTTTTCAGCCCTGCGCTATGTGCGTGATCAGATTTCTGAAACCAAACTGTTTCAACCACTAGACCTGTTGGCGGACCCTGAAGATCCACGTGATCTGTTTGGCATGGTGCAACGCGCAAAATAATTTTCGTTTTGCATGAATAAGGTAATCGGGAACTTTCAAAGTTTCCGATTACTTCTTCGCCGTCACGTCAAACTTATAAAGCCAGTCAAAAGCACCAATCATCCGGCCCGGTGCAACCTTGCTGATCAACCGCAAGCCTAAATGCGCGGCAGTCCGCATCATGCCGGGGTGCATATGATAGCGCGTGGCATTGCCTTCAGCGGCCTTGATCACGCGGCGCACCCGGGTTTCCCGGGTTTTTTGATAGTTCGCCAAAGCACTGTCGCGGGGCAGTCGCGCGATGTGATCGGCCAAGACCCAAGCATCCTCTAGCGCCATATTCGCGCCTTGGGCCAAAAACGGCAATGTCGGATGTGCTGCATCCCCCACCATCGCCACACCTTCACGGTGCCACGTGGTCGCAACAGGGTGTCGATGCAACCCCCATAGCGTTACATCCTCAACGGCATCAATCATCGCTCTGGCAGGCCCACCAAATCCGGCAAAAGCAGCGCGCAGGTTGGACGGATCATCGCCGTGGTTCCACCCTTCACCAGCCCATTCTTTGCGCTCTTCAACAGCGACAAGATTAACCAATTTACCACCGCGTACCGGATAGCTGACCAAATGCCGCCCCGGCCCCATACAGACATGGGCCTCGGACGGATGATCAAAACGGTTTGGGACCAGCGCGCGCCAAGCAACTTGCCCCGTGAACGCCGCCTTATCCGCACCGTTCAGAACCGGGCGCGCAACGGAATGAATACCATCTGCTGCAATAATCAGCTCTGCGCGCCTGGTGCTGCCATCGGTCATCTGCACCACAGGCAAAGGGCCAGGGCGAATTGTCGCCGCCTGTGCGCCCAACTCAAAAGTCACGTTTGCGCGTTTTGCTGCGGTTGCCAGCACATCAATCAGATCTGCGCGGTGGACAAAGTAATACTTTTGATCCTCGGCCAAGCGCATCAGGTCCAACCGCGCGACAGATTTACCCGCAACGTAATCGCTCAAAACAACTGCTTGCCCCTGAACAGCATTGCGTTGGCGCAACGTCCCTTCCAAACCAAGGTTGCGCAAAACAGCCAAGCCATTTGGGCTGATCTGCAAGCCTGCACCAACCTCACCAATGTGCGCGGCCTGCTCCAGAAGAGTGACGGCAACGCCGCGGCGCGCCAATGCTGTGGCAACAGCCAACCCACCGATACCACCACCCAGAACGATGGCATTTGAAATATCCATACTCATTCCTTCACACAAAAACGCCGGAGCAATTGCCCCGGCGTTTTTTAATTCTCATCGCTACAGCTTATTCGTCACGGTGAACCTTCTCGCGACGCTCGTGCTTTTCTTGCGCCTCAAGGCTCATGATGGCGATGGGCCGGGCATCCAGACGCTTGAGCGAGATAGGATCACCCGTCACCGAACAATAACCAAATTCACCTTCGTCGATACGGCGCAATGCACCTTCAATCTTGTTGACCAATTTGCGCGCACGGTCACGTGTGCGCAATTCCAACGCCCGGTCGGTTTCCTCGGACGAACGATCAATCACATCTGGTATGTTGCGCGTGCCGTCCTGCAACCCTTCAATGGTGTCGCGGCTGCCTGCAAGCAGCTCCGCTTTCCAGTTCAGCAACTTGCGGCGAAAGTACTCCACCTGCTTGTCGTTCATGAACGGTTCATCTTCGGCTGGTGTATAATCGTCGGCTAGAAAAACATCTTGCTTCATCGTGTCTCCCTCGACAGTTTTTGGTGCTGACATTTGAGATCGTTCCCCCAAGGATTGCTCCCTTTGCGCAGCGTTTAACGCAGCATTTGTCAATTGTCACTACACAATGCTTGGGAACTTTGGTTAAAGGTCATTAAGCTAAATTGCGCCATGAGAGGTTGAAAACACTATGAAATTCCAAGGCACCGCCGATTATGTCGCCACCGATGACCTAACCATCGCCGTAAACGCAGCGGTAACATTGGAACGACCCCTACTCGTTAAAGGGGAACCCGGCACCGGAAAGACCGAATTGGCACGCCAAGTGTCCAATGCCTTGGGTCTGCGTATGATCGAGTGGAACATCAAATCGACCACCCGTGCGCAGCAGGGCCTGTATGAATATGACGCCGTGAGCCGTCTGCGCGACAGCCAATTGGGCGAAGAGCGCGTGCATGATGTAAAAAACTACATCCGTAAAGGTAAGCTATGGCAGGCGTTTGAGGCCAATGAAAAGGTCGTGCTATTGATTGATGAGATCGACAAAGCCGACATCGAATTCCCCAATGATCTACTGCAAGAACTCGATAAGATGGAGTTCTTTGTTTACGAGACCGGCGAAACCATTAAGGCCGTGAACCGTCCAATCGTGATCATCACCTCGAACAACGAAAAAGAGCTGCCCGATGCGTTTCTGCGCCGCTGTTTCTTTCATTACATCCGCTTTCCAGAGATGGAGACATTGAAAAAGATCGTCGAAGTACACCACCCGGGGATCAAACAGGCGCTGCTGACCACAGCCTTGACGCAATTTTACGAAATCCGCGAACAACAAGGTTTGAAGAAAAAGCCGTCCACGTCTGAAGTTTTGGATTGGCTCAAGCTTTTGCTGGCAGAAGATATGGATGCAGATGACTTAAAGAAAGACGGCAAAAGCGCCCTGCCCAAGCTGCATGGTGCGTTGTTGAAGAACGAACAAGACGTGCATCTGTTTGAACGTCTGGCGTTTATGGCGCGTGGTCAGCGTTAAGGTTTTCCAACACTAAGCTGACACTGTCACTAAAATGAAAAAACCAAGTACCGCTGACATAAAAATGTGAGCGGTATTTTTCGTCTGACCCTTTCAATTATGGCGGATCATCGCCACCAACCCTGCCAGATTGAATCTCCCTGCCTTATTCTGCCCAATTTGCCTCTATTTTGCCTTAATTGCTCCCTACTAAGGTCGGGATGACGGGCGAAAAGACCCTAATTCCAACGCTCAAAAAGGGCAGGCAGGCAGTTATGATGATCCAAAATGCACGTTCCGTGCGCGCGCTTGGCGTGGCCTCGGAACGTATTTATTTAGTGCAAAACCCTGTTTCTAAAGGGTTTACCGGATGAGAGGGCGTATTGTCCTGCCGCTGGTTATGCTGTTGAACGCTTGTGTGCCTGCCTCTCATCCTGAGGTCGCGACACGCGCGAGTTTTGCCCAAAGCACATTGCCCCCAATGAAAAGCTTTGGGGCGACTTACCCTGTAGCCCCTGTTCGTTCCAACAATGACCTTGCTTTGGATTTCATCGAACTTTCTTTCCAGATGGAAAGTGGGCGTGAACTGCCAGTGCTCACGCGGTTTGAGACGCCAATTTCTGTGCGCGTTACCGGCGCGCCGCCAGCGACCCTTGGCTCTGACTTAAACCGTTTGATTTCCCGTCTGCGTTCAGAAGCACGGATCGACATCAACTATACGACGAATTCAAACGCAAATATCACAATTGAGGCCGTCAGCCGCGCGGACATCCGCAAAGTGCTGCCGCAAGCCGCATGTTTTGTTGCCCCGAACGTCAGCACGCTGTCTGAATACAAATCTGCCCGCCGTCAGCCTAAAACCAACTGGAGCTTACTACAAAAGCGCGAGCGTTTGGCGATATTCCTACCCAATGACGCCAGCCCACAAGAAGTACGCGATTGCCTACACGAAGAGCTGGCACAGGCACTTGGCCCGCTCAACGATCTATACCGCCTGCCCGACAGCGTCTTTAACGACGACAATGTGCATACGGTTTTGACCGGCTTTGATATGCTGATCCTGCGGACCTATTATGATCCGGCACTGCGTTCTGGCATGTCACGCGGTCAAGTGGCCGCCGCCCTGCCCGGTATTCTGTCGCGTATAAATCCGCGCGGCAAAACCAAGGCCGCCCGCTTTGCCACACGCACACCGCGCGCCTGGAGCCGCGCCATTCAGACGGCGCTTGGACGTTCAATTTCGTATTCCGGTCGTCAATCCGCAGCAAGCGAGGCAATCCGCATTTCCGCCGCGATGGGCTGGCAAGATAACCGCCGTGCCTTTGCCCACTACGCCATGGGCCGGGTCTTGCAAAACACAGATCCAGAAGCCGCTCAAAAGCATTATCTGACCGCGGACCGCTATTATGCCCGTACGCCGGGCACACAATTGCACCGTGCCTATGTCGCAACGCAGCTTGGTGCCTATGCGATCAGCAAAGGCTCTGGTTCCGAAGCCTTGCGTCTGATCGGGCCGCATATCCAGACCGCACGTAGCAGTCAAAACGCCGCCCTGCTGTCAACATTGCTTTTATTGCGCTCAGAAGCGTTGGACTTGGAAAATCGCACCGCAGAAGCGCGCAGCGTTAGGCTGGACAGCATCGGCTGGGCGCGATACGGCTTTGGTCCAGACTGGGCTGTGCGGGCCAAGCTGCGCGAGATTGCATCGCTGAACCCGCTCAAAGGATAAAGCGGGCAGAACTTACATGATTATCATCGTATTGGGTATCACAGGCGTGCTAATTGGCGGGATAACGGCCCGTAAACGGCGCGGAAATCGTAAAGACATCGCGCAATATGCAGTTGGATTTGCCATGGCCTTTATGGTGGTTGGCATGATCTTAACCGTGATCTTGGATCGCATTCTCAGCGCGGCCTAACCGCGATGTTCCTGCCCTTCTTTGATCAAATGCGCAAACATGGCTTGCCTGTATCGATGCGCGAATTTTTGGCGTTCCTTGATGGGATGGCAGCGGGCCTTGCAACCTATGATGTTGAGGCATTCTATTATCTCGCACGCGTGTCGATGGTCAAAGATGAACGTAACATTGATAAATTTGACCGGGCGTTTTCTGCTGCCTTTAAAGGCTTGGAAAATATCACCTTAGACGATGTTCTTGAAGCGGTCGAAATCCCTCAGGAATGGCTGGAAAAGATGGCTGAAAAGCATCTATCCGCCGAAGAAAAAGCCGAAATCGAAGCATTAGGTGGCTTTGATAAGCTTATGGAAACGCTGAAGAAACGTCTTGAGGAACAAAAGGAACGTCATCAGGGTGGCAACAAATGGGTTGGCACGGCGGGCACCTCACCCTTTGGGGCCTATGGGTACAGTCCCGAGGGCGTGCGCATTGGTCAGAATGAATCGCGTCATCAACGCGCCGTCAAAGTCTGGGACAAACGTGAATTCAAGAACTTAGATGACACTGTTGAACTTGGCACGCGTAACATCAAGGTCGCGCTCAAACGCCTGCGCCGTTGGGCGCGCGATGGCGCGGATGATGAATTGGACCTCAACGGTACAATCCGCGCCACCGCTGAACATGGCTATCTTGATGTAAAAACCCGCCCCGAGCGGCGGAATGCAGTTAAGGTGCTGTTGTTCCTTGACGTTGGTGGTTCCATGGATCCACACATCAAGCTGGTTGAGGAATTGTTCAGCGCAGCCAAAGCCGAATTCAAGCACCTCGAATACTTCTACTTTCATAACTGTCTGTACGAAGGGGTCTGGCGCGACAACCACCGTCGCTGGGACGAACAGCAATCCACACATGAAATTTTACGCACCTATGGCGCTGATTACAAATGTATTTTTGTCGGTGACGCATCCATGTCCCCGTACGAAGTCGCCTATCCCGGTGGCGCAAATGAACATTGGAACGCCGAAGCCGGATCAACGTGGCTCGCACGCGCGCGCGATCAATGGACCAGCCATCTATGGATCAATCCGGTCCCTGAAAAATACTGGCCCTACACCCAATCTATCGCAATGATCCAAGAGGTCTTTGGCGAACAGGCCATGGTGCCCATGACGCTTGAAGGGTTAAGCCGTGGGATCAAGGAACTCACGCGTTAATGTCCGGTCCCACCGCTCGTATTGGTAGCATGGCACCCCTTTCGCTTCATTGTTCTTCAAATACACCTGCACACCGCTTGCCCCGCGCGCAAACACCCCCATATTAACGCTATGATACGTGTTATCCCCATCCTGCTTGCCGTGCTCTACGGATTTGCCATGTATCGCTTTTCAGCGTGGCGCACGGCCAAGGAATTGGATGCCAAATCCACTGTGCTGATGGACCCTGCGCTGAAAGACATGAGCGCAAAAATGGCCACGGCGCTCGATCTACCACGCATAAAGGTGCATATTTACGAGATTGAGCCGGTGAACGGCCTTGCCGCCCCGGATGGCCGCATCTTTATCACCCGCGGATTTTACAAGAAATTCAAAGCCGGCGAGGTCAGCGCCGAAGAACTTGCCAGCGTGATCGCCCATGAATTGGGTCACGTGGCCTTGGGCCATTCGCGTCGTCGCATGATTGATTTTTCGGGTCAAAACGCCATGCGCACGGTGTTGGCGATGGTGTTGGGTCGGTTTATTCCATTCTTTGGCATCTGGATTGCCAATATGTTGACCACGCTGCTGGCCGCCCGCCTGTCGCGTGGTGATGAATACGAGGCGGATGCCTATGCGGCCGCTCTGCTGACCAAAGCCGGGATCGGTGTTGCGCCGCAAATCTCACTGTTCAAAAAGCTTGAGGCATTGACGCAAAGCAATAGTGGCACAGCGCCTGCGTGGTTGTTGAGCCATCCCAAGACAGAAGAACGCATCGCCGCCCTCACCCGGCTTCAGCAACGCTGGAACACCTAAGAGGTCAACGCCTTGCCCAAGCGCGGTAGGCGTGCCTTTTTCATCAATGATCGCAGATTCCAGTCCTGACCTGATAGGCGTATCGCCTCTGCCAATACCTTTTCCCCAATATGCGCGACCATTTCAGGTTGCGCCTGCCAATGGCCGTGCAAAAACGCATCCGGGTCCGCACGACTTAACCCTTCTTCGGCCAATATCCCGCGTGGAAAGTCCTTTGCATTGGCGGTGACGATCACGTCTGCATGGCTTGACACCGCTGAGGCGAGTACATGGATGTCATTTGCATCAGGCAGCCACAAACGCACCTCTAGACCCGGTGCGGGTTTTACAGATGCCTCTGGAAACTTGGCGCTGATCATCGCGATCTCACCACGCGCCAGCGCTTCGCCCTCGGGCCCAAGTTTACGCGCGGCAAGCGCCCATTCTTCTAAGATACGTACAGACCAGCGTGGCTCATACGCCCCAGTGGCGGCAATGCCCAATAGCATTTCACGCATAACCGTTGGGTACAAAACGCAAGCATCGAGCAGAACACGCATGGATTTAGAGGCGGAAGAACAGGGACTTGAGGTATCCGCTTTCGGCCAATTGTGGCAGTTGCGGGTGATCAGCCCCAGCAAATCCCGTATGGAGCAGCGTTGCACGTCGCCCTGCCCGGCCAATGCCACGCACCGATGATGTGCGGAACTGGCCTAAATCAGCGGCATGTGAACATGAACACAACCCCAAAATGCCGTTTTCAGCCACCAGAGGTGCAGCCAGACGTGCAATGCGTTCGTATGCACGCAATCCCGCCTCCATCGCCTGACGGTTCGGGGCGAATGCGGGTGGATCACAGATCACCACATCAAATTCGGCACCTTCCGCGCGTAATGCGGTCAGCGCATCAAAGGCATCGCCCTGACGGGTGGCGAACTTATCGCTCATCCCCATCGCAGCAGCGCCTTGAGTTGCAAGTTCAAGCGCAGGAGCAGACCCGTCGACGGCCAAAGCACTTTCAGCGCCCGCAGCTAGAGCGGCCAATGAAAAACCACCAACATGGGCAAAGACATCCAGAACCCGCGCGCCGCGCGACAGGCGCGCTGCAAAGGCATGGTTTGGGCGTTGGTCATAGAACAGCCCAGTTTTCTGGCCGCCTATCAGGTCAGCCATATAGGTAGCGCCGTTCATCTGGGCCGGGATTGGGCCATCAGGGGCGGTGCCCGCAAGAACAGCAGAAACATCATCAAGCCCTTCAAGTGCCCGGGTGCGACCAGCCGCGTTTTTCAACACGTTGGTAACGCCAGTAACATTGACCAAAGCCGCACAGAGCGTTTCAATCAACACATCCGCCCAAGCAGCATTGGGCTGCACAACGCAGGTATCGCCAAAACGATCGATAATCACGCCGGGCAAACCGTCGGCTTCGGCGTGAACCAGACGATAAAAGGGTTCATCATACATCAACGTGCGCAAGGCCAGTGCGCGCGCGATATGCGCCTCAAACCAAGCTTGATCAATCACAGCATCAGCGTCTTGATCGATCATGCGGGCAATGATTTTGGAATTGGAATTCATTGCAACCACGCCCATTGGCTTGCGGTCGCTGTCTTCTAGCAATGCTAGGGTGCCGGGGGTCAACGCCTTGGTGCGGCGGTCCGTCACCAATTCGTTTGCATAGACCCAAGGGAAGCCATGGCGCACGGCGCGCGCATTCGCTTTGGGCAGCAACCGAACGGTTGGCATTTCATTTGAGGATGGGCGGGATGTGTTAAGGGGCGCTGTCATAGCGCCCCCTCTAGTCGTTTCGCAGCGTTTGCGAAAGGATTGATTTGTTATTTCGCCGCAAAGGCCAAAGAGCCATCTGCATTTGGCACGGTCGACTTTGCCAGCTCTTGGCGGATCACTTGTGCCAGATACCCGGTCACACGCACTTTTTGGGTCTGGCCGCGGCGTTCTGCTTCAACAGCTTGACCGCCACCAAAGGCAGGCAAATTCGCTTCGATGTCACGTGCTGGTGCCAAAGCAAGGCCCGTTGCAGCACTGCGCACCGTCAGGCGGAATTCCATATTGTGGACGCCACCAACGGTATAACGGGTTTTTTCTGTCACCGAATGGAAGCGCAGGATTTCAACGTCCAAGGTCACATCAGCGTCCCCTGCCATCTCTTTGGTGCCATGGATAAATGCAGTTTCAAAGATCGATTTGATCTGTGCGTGACGGTCGCCAATCGGCTCACCGCGCCACACCAGATCTGCGCGTGGATAATACACGTTGGCCTCAGAAACCGTGAGGTTGCTTGGCACCCGCACATGAACCGCTGTAACGCGCATCGATTGCGGCAGTTGTGTCTGTGCGTAAGGTGCGGCGGCTGCCAACCCTGTGGCCTCAAACGGTGCGTTCCGGCTGGCGATGTCAGGCATGTTGCCACAGGCAGATACCAGTACGCCAAGGCCCAGTGCCGCGATTACTTTAAGCGTTTTCATGTCGTCCCTCCGTCCGAACCTCTTTTGGGTCCAGTGGTGTTTACGTTTTTTCGTTGATACCTATCTGGACGGGAAATAAGGCAGGTTTGAGACAAATTTGGTATATTCACGCGGCCATTGCGCGGCTGGTCTGCAAAATTGCGTCTATTACAGCCAGGCCAGCGTCAAACCCGCCAGAACCAAATATCGCGCGGCTTTGGCAATTGTCACAAGTATGACAAACGACCAAAGCGGCTCGCGCAGTATCCCTGCCACAACGGTAATCGGATCACCGACAATCGGCAACCAACTGCCCAACAGTGACCAGCGGCCAAAACGGCGATACCAGCGTTCAGCGCGGGCAAGTTGGTGATCTGAGGCCGGGAACCAACGGCGGTCTTTAAACCGCAGCGCAAAACGCCCGAGCAGCCAGTTGATGAGTGAGCCCAGCACATTGCCAACCGTTGCCACGATCAACAACAACACAACCGACCGTTTGCCCTCAACCAACAAAGCGACCAAGACCGCCTCGGATTGCATGGGCAAAATGGTGGCTGCGATCAGGGCAGAGGTGAAAAGACCGATATAGGCAAACATCCGGCGGTGGTGCCGTGTCACGGCGCTTGTGTAAAGGCTTTGCTCATTTTTGATGTGGTGCGGCGGGTTTTCTGGATCACATGAAAGAGGCGAGGCAACGCGATGTTGACCCAAACGCCAAGTATTTCTGACCCAGAGCGGACCTTCATTGCTATCGGGGACAAGGTCCGCTGTGTCAGAAGATGCTTAAATGTGCTGTGGGTGCGCAAAGGGCGGATTACGCCGCCTCGCCAGAACAATAAACGCGACACAGGAAGGTCACAGATAGCGTTGGAGTTATGCCCAAAAGTGACAGCTTGATAAGGATCAAAGCCATCACCCTACTTCCCCATTAAGGTGCTACGTGTTAACTTTTTAACCAATTGGGGAGAGATATCATGCCGCCATTGTTCATCCTGCAAATATTGGGGTCACCTGGTGATGATAATCTACCCGGCACGTCGGCAGATGAAATCATCTTCGGCCTTACTGGCAATGACACCCTGTCTGGGCTAGGCGGTAATGACCAACTGTTTGGCGGTGCAGACAACGACATCCTATATGGCGGCACAGGCAACGACAGCCTATCTGGCGATGCAGGTAACGACACATTATTTGGCGGTACAGGCAACGACGCCCTAGTGGGCGGTACGGGCAACGACGCATTGGCAGGACAGAGCGGTGATGACGCACTATCTGGCGGCGGGGGCAACGACACGCTATCTGGCGGAGTGGGCAACGACATCCTATATGGGAACATTGGCAACGATGTCCTATATGGCGATGAAGGCAACGACACGCTTTTTGGGGGCAGCGGTGCCGACATCTTGCTTGGTGGTAGCGGCTTTGATCGTGCGCAATACTCTGATGCCGCTGTTGGTGTCATTGCAGATTTGCAATTTACCCACATAAACACCGACGACGCAGCCGGGGATACCTACGTTTCCATCGAAGGCCTTTATGGGTCAGGTTTTAATGACAGATTGTACGGCAATGATGTTGATAACGTCGTGTGGGGTGATGACGGAAACGATGTGTTATTTGGCCGTGGTGGCAACGATATCCTCGTTGGTTCGGACGGCAACGACACGTTGTTTGGGCAGGCCGATGATGACTTACTATTTGGCGGTACGGGCGACGACATCCTGCATGGCGGCTCAAACAACGATACACTGCATGGACAGATCGGTGATGACACCCTGTCTGGCGGTATCGGCAACGACAGCCTAGATGGCGGTGCAGACAACGACATCCTATTTGGCGGTACAGGCAATGACAGCCTTTATGGCGATACAGGCAACGACACCCTATATGGCGGTGAAGGCGACGACATCCTGAATGGAGGTGCAGGCAACGACGTCCTATATGGCGCGACTGGCAATGACATCCTTTCTGGCGGTGACGGCAATGACACTCTATATGGGGTTGAGGGCAACGACACCCTGTCTGGCGGTGCCGGCAACGACACCCTATCTGGCTTAGCGGGCAACCACGTCCTCATCGGCGGCAGTGGTGCGGATGTCTTGATGGGTGGTACCGGCTTTGACCGTGCGCAATACACCGATACCCCTTTGAACCAACGTGTTATCGCAGACTTGCTATACCCTGAGCGAAACACCGGTGACGCAGCTGGGGACACCTACGAGTCCATCGAGGGCCTTTACGGATCAAGCTACAATGACAGCTTGTATGGGGATGATGGTGCTAATGTTTTGTGGGGTAATGACGGCAGCGACAGGTTATACGGCCGTGATGGCAATGATATCCTCGCAGGTATGAACGGTAACGATACGCTGTATGGAAACAGTGGCGATGACACCTTGTTTGGTGGTGCAGGCAACGACAACCTATTCGGCGGGGATGGTGACAATCTCTTAAGTGGTGGCACTGGCTTCGACACTGCGGATTACTCTGATGCGAGAGATGGTGTTGGTGTCACCGCAGATTTGCAATTTTCCCACCTAAATACTGGAGGCGCAGTGGGGGACACTTACGTGTCCATCGAAGGCCTTTACGGAACATTCTTCGATGACAGCTTGTACGGGGATGATGCTGCCAACGTCTTGTGGGGTGGCTATGGAGACGACATGTTATTTGGCCGTGGTGGCAACGATATTCTTACAGGTATGGAAGGCGACGACACGCTGTATGGAGGGGCCGGTGATGACACACTGTCCGGCTATACAGGCAACGATCTGCTCGACGGTGGGGCTGGGAATGATGTCCTAAGCAGTAGGGGGTTTGGCCGCGACACCTTGATTGGTGGTACAGGCGACGACCTGATGAGGGGGCCCGCTAGGTATATCTTTGAAGATGGCTTTGGTAACGACACACTCATTAATTTTATTGGAGTCGTCGACTTGTCGCTTGTCACGGAAATCGAAGATTTTGATGATATGATCGCAAACCACACCAGCCAAGTGGGTGCAAACACCGTCAT
>CALKXT010000204.1 GCA_938003685.1 uncultured Sulfitobacter sp.
CCAATGCATATTCATCCTGAACAGTACGTGTGAACTGAAATGTCTCAGCGCAATCTTCTGCAAAGGTGCCCATCAATCGACCTTTGTCATATGCATCTTCGAGACCATCCAAGAACATGTGGTCGACTACAGCACTATGCCCAAGGCGCGCACCGCCCCGCATTTTTGGCAGCACATAAGGCGCATTGGTCATGCTTTCCATGCCGCCAGCGACCATGACATCCGTATGTCCAAGTGCAATCTGATCAAATGCAATCATCGCGGCCTTCATGCCGGAGCCACACATTTTGTTCAGCGTTGTGGCAGGAACGTCTTCACCCAGTCCCGCCGCAAATCCAGCCTGTCGTGCGGGAGCCTGCCCCTGACCCGCTGGTAGCACGCAACCCATTAATACTTCCTGAACCACAGCAGGCCCTGCACCATCCAAAGCCGCCTTTATTGCTGCGCCTCCCAATTGCGCCGCTGTAAGTTCTTGAAATGCCCCTTGAAAGCCGCCCATTGGCGTTCGGGACGCTCCAGTAATCACCACATTTCGCATTACGTTCTCCTTGGTCTGGTCACGCTCATAAATTGGTAAGCAATCGCTGCTATCACCTAGATCCATCACGGGTCTTAAAGGTGTGTTTATGGAAGTTTCCGCAAATAATGAAGGCAAGATGTGCGTGGTGAGCGTGCTTGAAGCCCGTATTGATGCCGCTGTTGCGCTCGCCTTTAAGGATGCGATGCGACAATCAACTGATGGCGGTGAAGCGGATGTTGTATTGGACTTGGGTCAAGTGACCTTTATCGATTCAAGTGGGTTAGGGGCAATTGTTGCAACAATGAAGTTTCTCGCACCAGATCGAAAGCTGATTCTCGCAGGGCTAACCCCAGCGGTTGATAAAGTGTTCAAACTTACCCGAATGGATACGGTTTTCAGTGTTTTCAATACGCTCGAACAAGCACTTGCCAAACAGAGTTCCTAAAAAAGAGATGGGTGAACACCACCCAAAGGTAATCGCACATGATCACTTTTGAAGTTTGCGTCGACAGCGGTGAACTCGCAGTTCGAGAAGCGTTGGGGCTTGTTTTAGCAAACCTCGAAACGCTCTCGCTCGACGTTGAAGAGCTTGCTACAGTGGAGCTTGTCCTTGCCGAAGCGCTAAACAACGTCGTTGAACACGCCTATCCAGTTACAAAACCCGGCAACTCAATAAAAATTCATTGCTCACAAAAGGTGACGGGCTTGCATTTTGCCATTACGGATCAAGGATATTCGATGCCAAATGGGCAAACGCCGCTTGGGTTGCCCCAAAACGTGGAGGTTGATCCGTTTGATATGCCGGAAGGTGGATTTGGCTGGTTCCTAATCAAGGATTTGGCAAAGGATGTGACATATCGCCGGGTCGAAAATACAAATCAGCTGGCTTTACGAATTGCGGTGGCGATTCACTGAATGACACTAGCCGAGCCCCCTATTAGATTGATTTAGTAGCTAAGTTTTAAACTAGCAGACCGCATATATTGCCTTAATGATGCCCAGAAGTTTCCCGAAATTGCCGCGATACAATCACATTCGCGCCATGGTCAAAGGGCATACATGTTCTTGTAGCTGCATATGGCTTCCCTCGACGCCGCGTTTAATAGCCCCCACCCAGTGCGCGGCGTCGAGGATCTTCTTTCCCCTACATCATTGGCAGCCTTAGAAACCCACGCTAGGTTCACTTTGAATGATATGGCAGGGACAGACATGCGTGACTTTCATCTTCCTGGGCGTTCGCCCGTATTTGCAACAAATGGTATGTGCGCGACCTCACACCCATTGGCTGCAAAGGCTGCAATCGACATTTTGGAACGCGGCGGCAACGCGATGGACGCAGCGATTGCTGGTGCTGTGTTGCTGGGGATTTGCGAACCGCAGATGACAGGAATCGGCGGGGATTGTTTTGTATTATATAGCTTGCCCGGCAGTGATGAAGTACTGGCCCTCAACGGTTCAGGCCGCGCGCCAGCCGCATTGAACGCCGCCATGCTGCGCGATCAAGGCAAAGCCACTGTTCCGCTGCGATCAGCACATGCTGTTACAATTCCAACAGCGATTGATGCATTCTGCCACTTGTCTGAAACTGTTGGAAAATTTGAGCTGGATGCTGTGTTGGCACCAGCGATCCACTACGCGGAACACGGCGTGCCCGTAGCGCCCAGAGTAGCATTTGATTGGGCTAATGACGCTGGCACCTTGCAGGGCAAAGCGCGTGATTTTTACTTGAAAGATGGAAAGGTACCAAGGGTTAGTGACGTTTTTCAAGCCCCGAAACAGGCCGAGGTCTTGCGTCAGATTGCCAAAAATGGCCGCGATGCATTTTATACAGGCGAGATCGCGGAAGATATTGTCGCGACATTAAAGGCGGCTGGCGGATTACACACCCTTGATGATTTTGCTAAAGCAGCAAGCACTCAAAGCACCCCTATTTCTGGCGGATACAAAGACATTGACGTCGTTGAACATCCACCCAACGGCCAAGGGGCCACGGCCCTGTTGATGCTGAATATCCTCGCGGAATTTGATATAGCTACTATGGATCCATTGGGCGCAGAGCGTGTGCATATTGAAGCTGAAGCGACAAAGCTTGCTTATGATGCCCGCAACCGTTTCATCGCTGACCCAGATGCCACAACGCGCCTCGATCATATGCTTGCCCCTGAAACCGCGCGTAAATTAGCAACCATGATTGATCCGAAAAAGGCGATGCAAGCCCCCGCGACACTCACCGAAGCAGTGCACAAAGATACGATTTATATCACTGTGGTTGACCGCGATGGCATGGCCGTATCTTTGATCTATTCGATCTTCCATGGCTTTGGATCCGGGATTGCATCCGAAAAATTTGGGATCTTATTGCAAAACCGAGGGGCCGGGTTCACTTTGCAAGAGGGTCATCCGAATGAGCTAAAGGGTGGAAAGCGCCCGATGCACACTATTATTCCCGGGATGATTAAACAGAATAGCAAAGTTATCATGCCATTCGGTGTGATGGGCGGTGCCTATCAGCCCTGCGGCCATGCCCGTTTTGCATCGAATCTTGTGGATTTTGGGATGGATGTACAAACCGCCATAGACGCGCCTCGGGCCTTTGCAGATGGCGGCGCATTAAAGATAGAGCGTGGGTATAGCGAAGATGTCCGTGTCGAACTCAGCAATCTCGGCCATGATGTCGTTGTGCCAGATGGCGCCATTGGCGGCGCACAGGCAATTAAAATTGGTGACAATGGCGTATTGGAGGCGGGAAGCGATCCGCGCAAGGACGGCTGCGCACTTGGGTATTAACAGCTTAGTTCAGCTGGAAATGCAGTGGATATGCGCCATCGGTAAACGGTCCAAACAAGTCGGGGATATCTGGGTGATCCACAGGTTCGCCTGAATAATCAGCAACCAAATTCTGTTCAGACACATAGGCCACGTAATAGCTTTGATCATTTTCGGCCAGCAAATGATAAAACGGCTGATCTTTTATTGGGCGCGTGTCCTCTGGAATCGCCTCATACCATTCGTCGGTATTGGCAAATTCAGGATCCACGTCAAAAACCACCCCGCGAAAGGGATGTTTCTTATGCCGGACAACTTGGCCCAGATGATATTTTGCGCGCGTTCTTAGCATAACATTGCAGCCCCTACCTTTCGTTAGTAATCGGATCAAGGGCCTTTTGTCCAATCACGCTACGGCAATTTAAGGAAACAGTCTGTTGAACCTCGCTCTGACCGTGCTGGAAATCGTCGCACCAGTGTTTTTACTGGCTGGTATTGGGTTTTCTTGGGTCAAGCTGGGTTTTGAATACCGGATACAGTTTGTCACGCAACTGGCGATGACATTGTCGGTTCCTTGTCTGATTTTTGTATCCTTGATGAATACCAAGATTGAACCAGCAGCTTTAACCGCACTGTTGCTCGCGGGAATGGCCGCATATGGCGCTGTAAGTGTTGCCGCCGCCCTGTTGGTTTGGGCATTGGGGCTAAATCGGCGGACCTATTTGGCACCTCTTATTTTTGGCAATACTGGCAACCTCGGCTTGCCGCTGGCTTTGTTTGCCTTTGGTGAGGTCGGGCTTAGCTATGCCGTCGTGGTTTTTGCGATCATGGCCATTTGGTCTTTCACTTTCGGCATCTGGTTGGTGGCAGGTGCCGGATCATTTGGCAAAGTACTACGCGAACCTTTGGTCTGGGCCACACTGCTGGGCGCGTTATTTCTATGGCAAGACTGGCAAACACCAAAGTTCCTGACCAACACATTGACCTTACTAGGTCAAATGGCGATCCCGATGATGCTGATTACTTTGGGCGTGGCTGTCGCCCGCCTGTCCCCGGGTGGAATTGGTCGTGCCATATTTTTATCAGCGCTCAAAATCGTGCTATGTGTAGGTATCGCATGGGCCGCAGCTAGTTACTTTGTTTTGGACGATATTGCATTTGGTGTCTTGGTGTTGCAAATCGCGACCCCGGTCGCGGTCACCTCTTATCTGCTTGCAGAAAAGTACGGTGCCGACGCGCAGGCTGTGGCAGGGTTGGTGGTTGTCTCAACTTTGATGTCCGTGGGCGCATTGCCGCTGATTTTAGCTGTGCTGCTGTAGAAAAAGTGATGTGACTGCGGCTTAAAGTCGGTTAATGTATCTTAAAATAAAAAAACGATAAAAAAGCGAGAGGCAGATGAGCAAAACTCTTCGCGCATTGATAATGGTGCTGTTGGTTGCATCCTGCGGTGGTGGACAAACGTCTGCGCCCCGCGGGCTGGATGACGCATGTACCATTCTTCAACAGCGCCCCGATTATTACAAAGCATTCCGTGCGACTGAACGTCGTTGGGGTGTGCCGGTGCATGTCCAGATGGCGACCATCCATCAGGAAAGCAAATTTGTGGCTGATGCGCGCACCCCGTTCAAATACGTGCTGGGTGTGATCCCGATGGGGCGTCAATCAAGCGCGTTTGGCTATAGCCAAGCCTTGGATGCGACGTGGGATGAATACCGTAACGCCCAAGGTCGACGTTCAGCCAAGCGCGATCACATCAAAGACGCGACTGACTTTATGGGCTGGTATATGAACCAAACACGTGATCGCAATGGCGTAGCCCTGACCGATGCACGCAATCAATACCTAGCTTATCACGAGGGCCACACTGGCTTTGCGCGACAAAGCTATAACAAAAAAGCATGGCTGGTTGGTGTTGCAGGCAAAGTTGATGCCCGCGCGGATATGTATCAAGGTCAAATCGCAGGATGTCGTTTGCGCGGCTAATGCCAATGCCCCGGCAGCACATGCCGGGGCATTTTCCGATTATCGATCAAGCGTTGCACGGCTGATGTCGAACTTGTTGTTCGGAATATTACCGCCTTGCTTCAAATTACCTAAAATCACCGTTGTCTGGCTGCCATTGCCATCATTGATGATCCATTGACGCAATTCGACAGGTTTTGCCGTGAACTTTAGCTGAATATTTCCGTATTCAGGATGATCAGGATCTTGAGCTGTGACAGTTGTAGACGTGCCATCATATTTGTGGCCAGTGACCATCTTGGCCCGCCCCAGATCAACGCGCTTTGCCAAAATGATCGACAACGGTGTACGTGCCAGCGGATAGGTTTCTGGCGGTTGGTTTGATTTCCTATCGTAAATCACAACCGTATTGCTGCCTGCGACAACCAAGGCTGTGTCAGGTTTGTTATACTCAAAACGCACCTTGCCGGGACGCTTGATCAAAATTGTACCTGTGCTGATTGACCCATCATCATTGATCTGGGTGAACTCGCCTTGCGCCGTTTGCATCTTGTTCAAGTAGCCTGAAATCTCGTTCAGTGGCAGTTTTTGTGCCACAGCCGCGAGAGGTGTCAGCACGGCCAAACCCAACGTCAGCGCGGCAGAGGTGATAAATCGCATGTATGTATTCCTGTTACTATGCCTCGCCTTAGAACATAGGTTATCTGACATTGATATGCGATATCAGGGTGCGGATTTTTGCCTGCATTGACCTGTACGTCCATAAAAAACACCGCCGAAACGATGCTCGGCGGTGATTGGAATGCGCTTTTACAGAAACGTAGGAGGTAAGCCTTAGCCCTGTTCTGGCACCAAAATTTCGCGTTTGCCCACGTGGTTTGCGGGCGAAACAAGTCCTTGATCTTCCATCTGCTCAACCAAACGCGCCGCCTTATTATAGCCGATGGCAAGTTTACGTTGGATGTAGCTGGTCGAACATTTGCGGTCTTTTATCACGATCTGCACAGCCGTGTCATAAAGCGCGTCTTCGCCATCAGTATTGCCACCAAGACCAAGCACAGCATCAATATTGCTTTCGGAACCTTCCGGTGGGCCTTCGACCACACCAGAAATATAGTCAGGTTCGCCATACGCCTTGAGGTGGTTGACGATTTCCTCAACCTCTTCGTCGCTGACAAAAGGACCATGGCAACGGGTGATTTTCGCGCCACCCGCCATATACAACATGTCACCCATGCCCAGAAGTTGCTCGGCACCCATTTCACCAAGGATGGTGCGGCTGTCGATTTTTGAGGTCACTTGGAACGAAATTCGCGTAGGGAAGTTCGCTTTGATGGTACCCGTGATCACGTCAACCGACGGGCGTTGTGTTGCCATGATCAGGTGGATACCCGATGCACGCGCCATCTGTGCCAGACGTTGAATACATGCCTCGATCTCTTTACCCGCGACCATCATCAGGTCTGCCATTTCGTCAACGATCACGACGATATAAGGCAGTGCCACGGGTGTATCTTCTTCGGTCTCGAAAATTGGCTCGCCTGTGTCTTCGTCAAATCCAGTTTGAACCGTGCGGCTGAACAACTCACCTTTTGCCAATGCTTCACGCACGCGACCATTGTAGCCTTCGATATTGCGCACGCCCATTTTGGACATTTTGCGATAGCGCTCTTCCATCTCACCAACGGTCCACTTCAGCGCGACAACGGCCTTTTTCGGGTCGGTCACAACCGGGGACAGAAGGTGTGGGATACCGTCATAAACGCTGAGTTCTAGCATCTTGGGGTCGATCATGATCAGACGACATTCTTCGGGTGTCAGCTTGTATAGCAAAGACAAGATCATCGTGTTGATTGCCACTGACTTACCAGAGCCGGTTGTACCAGCGATCAAAAGGTGAGGCATCTTGGCAAGGTTGGCGACCACAGGATCGCCGCCAATATCCTTACCCAAGGCAAGCGGCAGCCGCATCGTGCTATCGCCAAAGTCGCGTGCAGCAAGGATTTCGCGCAAGACAACTTTTTCGCGGGTTTCGTTAGGAAGTTCGATACCGATGACACTGCGGCCCGGCACTGTAGACACACGCGCAGACAGAGCGGCCATGGAACGGGCGATATCATCAGCAAGGCCAATAACACGTGACGCTTTGAGACCCGGCGCAGGTTCAAGTTCGTACATCGTGACAACCGGACCGGGGCGCACGGCGACAATTTCACCTTTGACACCGTAGTCATCCAGTACTGATTCCAACATGCGCGCGTTTTCTTCCAGCGCCTCATCAGACAGGTGCAAACGCTCAACCACATCTGGGCTTTCGAGCAGGTTCAGTGGTGGCAATTCAAAGCCCGGGTGCGTGTCATCAAAGGTCAGCGTCGGTTGCGCCTCTGCTTGGGCCTGCTTGCTAGGCTGCACGGCTTTGCGAATAGGCTGCTGAACAACTTTGCGCGGCTCGGCCACAGGAATTGGGGCAATTTCTGGTGCGGGTGCCGGGTCTAGCGGCAATGGCGCTGGCTCTTCAACCTCTACCACCGGAGCAGCGGATGCGATTGAATTCAGGGACACACGTGGCGCGCTTAGCTGTGGTTCCGCACGAGGGGCAACTGGTGCCGTCAGCGGTGGTTCTGCGCGCAATTCAGCAACCGGTGCTGCGCCCAAAACGAGCGGATCTGGACCACGCCCACGTCCCTTAGTTAAGGGCGAAGTTGTAGGCGTATGTACCGCATTTCCTGTACGCACACGGCTTTTGATTACGTCTGCAATCTTGCTTTTGATACGATCCTCGCCCGGCCCCTCATCAACAACGGCGTCGCTGTAGGTTTCGACCAATTCAGGCTCCGGCATCGTTTCGGGGCGTTTGATAAGACCCGGCATACGCGCCAACAGGCCTGTCTTTGGTTCGGCCGGTTCTGTAAACAACGGTTCTAGAGGAGCCTCAGGCATCTGCGTGCTAAAGGTCGGCTGGCTCGCGACAAACACAGCAGCCTCTTCGGCTTCAACGCGCTGGCGTTCGCGGCGCTCTGATTGACGTGCTTGCAAACCTTGTGCGGCTTGAACTGCACCGCTGGCACCGCGGCCTAAGATTGTCATCAGGCCTGCATAAGCCATGATCACACCAACCAATAAAAAGCGTCCAATCCGGGACAATTCAACTTTGGTAAAGCCCAACACAAACGCACCCAATGCGATGATTGAAACGCCCATAACAAGTGACATCAGCTTGACCGTAAAGGTGGAATTGATGGGCAAAATCGTCAGTAAAAAGCCCATTACAAAATCGCCAAACAGACCTCCCAAGCCATAGTCATGGGTTTGCAGCCATTCTGTACCCGGCGATAAAGTTGCCGCATAGATCGCACCCAATGCCACGGCAATCGGCGCAAAAATCAGACAGCCAACAGCACGCTCTTGACCACGATGCAATGCAAACCGCAAACCCCAGACCAGCAAAACCGCCGCAATGCACCACGCGCCCCAACCCACAATCATAAACAACGGCGCGGCAATGGATGCACCTATGCGACCCAACCAGTTTTGCACGGCCGCATCGGTGGACATCATAAAGTTGGGATCTTCTGGCGTGTAACTGCCGATCATCATTGCAGCCATTACACCAACAGCAATCAGCGCCAGACCCAGCAATTCCTTGCCGCGTTTTTCAATCGCTTCGGCCATGTTGCTGTCCAGCAGTGGGTCGCGCCCGCGTGTCTGATATGCCATTGCTCAAATCCCTCGTTATACGTCGGAGTACAGGCAGTCGCGGATCAATTCTAATCCACGCGCTGTCTCATCTTTTGGGGCCACAAGTGCGACCCGGATATATTTTTTGCCGGGGTTTTCCCCATTCACGTCTTGGGCAAGGTAGCTACCGGGCAAAACCCGCACGCCTGTCTCGCACCATAATTTTAGTGTTGCGACTTCGTCGTCCTCAACGGGCAACCATAGGAAAAATCCAGCTTCGGGTCGGACATAACCCGTCACGTTGCCAAGAATGCGGTCTGCGATGTGGTATTTTTCGATATAGAGTGCGCGATTTTCTTTGACGTGTTCTTCATCCGTCCATGCCGCAGCTGCCGCATGTTGCAACGGCAATGGCAATGGCGCGCCTGCATAGTTGCGCAGTTGTTTCACTTCACGGATTGTATCTGGCCCACTTGCCACAAAACCAGACCGCAAGCCCGGCAGGTTTGAGCGCTTTGAAAGTGAATGGAAAATCGCCACCCGATTGCGATCTGTCCCTAACGCTTGCGCGACCTGCAACGCACCGGTCGGCGGCGTGTCGAGGTAAATCTCTGAATAACATTCATCCGCGAAAATCTTGAAATCGTATTTTTCAGCCAAGCCAATCAGTTTCGCCCAATAGTCATGGTCCGCGACAGCGCCCTGTGGGTTGGCGGGTGAACAGATGTATGCGGCGGTGGTGCGTTTTAACACATCCTCAGGGACGCTGGAAAAGTCAGGCAAGTGCCCGGTTTCAGCTGTTGCTGCGACCATAATTGGATCAGCACCACCTGAAATCGCAGCAATCATATAGACCTGATAAAAGGGGTTCGGCATCAAGACCGCAGGTTTTTGGCCGTTCTTGGTTTCGGGGCTCAGTGCAACGACAGCGTTATACAGCCCCTCGCGCGTGCCGTTCAGCGCCATCACTTCGGTGTCGGCGTCCATCTCAACATCGTAACGCCGTTTGATCCAATCTGCGATGGCACCGCGTAATTCGGGTGAACCATCATTTGGTGGATAGCTGTTAAAGCCAACCGCATTTTGTGTGATGATATCCGTTACCCACGCCGGAAAAGCATGTTTCGGCTCACCGATCGTCATATGGATAGGCGTACCACCACCGTCGTGTACATCTAACAATGCACGAAGACGCGGCCACGCGTGAGCCGGAAGGTTCGAAAACCGCTCGGGAAACTTCATCAAAACTGCCTCAGGGTCGGGATCATTAGCGTCCCGTTTCCTCTAAATTAACCAAGGCCCGACCATTCGTCCAGAAAAACCGGAACATGACCCGTGATTTGTGGCTTTTGGGTTGTGAAGCCTCTGATTTTAAGCCGCTTTAATTGAGCGCCTCTTCACAGGCGACACCAAGGCGCAGTAGGTGTTCCTCCATATCTGGTGGGCACATCACCATCAAACCACAAGAAGGGATGTCCGTGGGTAGGGTCAACGCGCAAACGCCCATCAAATTGCCGATCCGCGTGTTACGCAGGGCAAGCAGGTTCTGTTCAACATAATAATCATGATCAGTTGTAAGTCGTTCAAGGTTCGGCGGTAAAATAGGCGATGCAGGCAAAAGCACCGCGTCATAGCCCGCAACCGCCTGATCATAGCCCATCCGCGCTGTTTCCAATTTGGCCCAAGCGGCCACATAATCTGGACCAGAGAACCCCTTGCCAATGCGGAAGCGTTCCAAAATTTCGCTGAACATTGAATCTGGAGTGGCCTCAATCACGTCGCGCCATAACCCATAAGCCTCTGATGTATAAAGACATCCACTTAGCGGCATGGCGTCAGCAACTTCTGGCACTTCAATAAAATCGATTGTGGCACCTGCATTTTGCAAGCGTTCCAGCGCATCGTTGAAAGCGGCGGCAGGTTGATCAACAAGATCATCCATCGCAACAGTTTTAAGAACAGCGAAATGTCGCCCCTCCAATGTCGCGCTATGTAAGTCCGCAGGTTTGTTGCCTTCGAGGGCTGCAAGTAACAATCCAGCATCTTCGACCGAACGACACAAAGGACCAATTGTGTCGAACTTCAACGCAAGTGGCACAACGCCTTCCAGTGTCAGACGGCCAGAGGTCGTCTTGAGGCCAACCAGATCATTCCATGATGCGGGTATGCGCACCGACCCACCCGTATCAGAACCAATTCCTGCGGCTGCCAACCCAAATGCAACCGATGCAGCAGCGCCAGAAGATGACCCGCCTGCGACAGCATTTGAATCATTTACGCAAGGTGGCGTTGAAGTGCTGGGGTTATGTCCCAGCCCCGAAAACGCCAACTCACTCATGTGTGTTTTACCAAGACATACAAGACCCGCAGCCGTTGCATTGGCAAGAACCATTGCGTCCGCATCAGGGATTCTCCCTTCGAGCAACTTTGACCCCGCTTCGGTCGCGACGCCCGCCGTGTCAAAAAGATCTTTCCATGAGATTGGCACGCCATCTAGCGGTGACAAACGGTGCCCTGATTTGGCGCGTTCCGACGCGGCCTGTGCCTCGGCCAAGGCGCGGTCATGGGTAACGCGGGCATAGATACGGTCGCGTAGAGGGTGTGCATCAATAGCATCCAGATAGGTTTGGCACAAAGCAACTGGGTCAATGTTACCCGCGCCAATACCGCGCCCTAAATCCGCAGCGGTCATATTTAGCCATTCACGCATATCTGTCCCCTAACTTCATATTGGTGATGACGGTAGCGACCGTTCGGCACATGGACAATCCCCACCGCACAGTCATATCTAGGGACATGGAATTTGATACAGATATTGCCATCATCGGCGGTGGTTTGAATGGGCCAACATTGGCCTTGGCACTGGCGAAAGCTGGGCTACGGGTCACGGTTATTGACGCGCTGGAGATCAAAACACGTAAAAACGCAGCGTTTGATGGGCGGTCTTATGCCTTGGCGCTAACGTCGACACGTTTGTTGCAGGGCATCGGTGTCTGGGATGCGGTCAAAGACAATGCGCAACCGATGTTGGAGATCAAAGTCACCGACGGGCGCGCGGGCGATGGTCCATCCCCTATGTTCATGCATTTTGACCACGCCGAGATCGAAGAAGGCCCTATGGGCTTCATGGTTGAGGATAGGCATTTGCGCCGGGCCTTATTGGATGCGGTGACTGCGACGTCTGACATCACACAAATGAGTGGTGAAACAGTTGTCAGCCAGCAGGTTGATGCAGCCGGGGTGACGCTAACCTTGGCGACAGGTAAAACCCTGCGCGCGCGCCTTGCTGTAGGGGCGGATGGCCGCAGCACAGGCACTGGCGAAAGGGCGGGCATCAAACGGATAGGCTGG
Source organism: uncultured Sulfitobacter sp. (assembly GCA_938003685.1). Classification (GTDB taxonomy): domain Bacteria; phylum Pseudomonadota; class Alphaproteobacteria; order Rhodobacterales; family Rhodobacteraceae; genus Sulfitobacter. The sequence continues at coordinate 12,278 of CALKXT010000204.1, forward strand.
GCATATGGACAGACTGCCTTGGTCTGCGCGATTAAACACGAGAAGCCTCATCACGGTATTGCGCATCAGTTCTTTATGCCACCCGGACCTTTGGCGATTTTGCCGCTGACGGGCAATCGTTCTTCAATTGTATGGAGCGAAACCGCCCAGAACGCCGCTGCGATTAATGCGCTGTCGGATGATGCTTATCTGGACGTTTTGCGTCCACGTTTTGGCAGTTTTCTGGGGGAATTGTCGCTCGCAGGGCAAAGATACACGTACCCATTGAGCCTATCACTGGCGCATAACATGGTTGCCCCACGTGTCGCATTGGTTGGCGACGCCGCACACGGCGTGCACCCAATTGCGGGTCAGGGGTTAAACGCCGGGCTACGCGATGTTGCGGCGTTGGCTGAGGTTGTTGCCGACACATTGCGCCGCGGCGAAGACATTGGATCAGACTCAGCTTTGGCGCGCTATCAAGAATGGCGGCGGTTTGATAACACCACATTGGCGCTGGCGACAGATAGCTTTAACAGGCTGTTTTCCAACGATAATGCGCTGGTTCGTATGGCGCGTGATATTGGCATGGCAGCGGTGAATGCGATGCCGGGCTTGCGGCGTGGATTTATTCGCGAAGCGGCTGGATTGACGGGTGATCTGCCCCGTTTGATGCAGGGCAAACCGCTTTAGTCGTCAGTCCAGTATCCGCGCTTCATCCACCAACATCACCGGGATGCCATTACGGATCGGATAGGCAAGGTTCGCCGCTTTTGATACCAATTCTTGCCTTTCGGCATCATAGCTTAGGGTTGTCTGCGTGCGCGGGCAGATTAAACCATCCAACATACGGCGGTCGAATTCGACATGAACATCGCTCATTGCATCATTCCTTCTTCTTGACCGCCACGCAGCGTGTATTCGATCAGCGTCACAAGTGTTTCTCGACGTGTCTGAAGTGAGGGTGCCTCAAGCAGCGCTTGTTTGTCTTCGGCTGCGAAATCCAACATCATCGATAGGGAATTGATCAGCAGTTCATCGTCAGCTTCTTTCAAGGTGTCCCAATCTGCGGATAGTTCGCGCGCATCAAAATAGCGACCAAGCAGGTCAAGGAAGGCCTTGCGATGGAAACCCTCATCCGCTTCGTCCTTGCCTAAATCCCGGTCAAAGCCGTCCCAGTTCACATCGCAGCGACGGTATGGGCAGAACCCTTCGACTTCGCGCACCACCCGAAAACGCGACACCCCACCAAGAGTAATCATGTAACGGCCATCTTCAGTCTCAGAAAACTGGGTGATCCGGCCAGCACACCCAATGGTTTGCAACCCCGGTCCTTCACGTCCCGGCACCGGGTTGGGCTGGACCATCCCAATCAGCCGCGCATCTGTTTTCAACGCATCTTCAATCATCTGAAGGTAACGCGGCTCAAAGATATGCAACGGCAAACGAGAGCGCGGCAAAAGCAGCGCGCCACCCAATGGGAAAATCGCAATCGTCTCTGGCAGTTCGTTTTGCTTTATCATGAATTATGACCTAGCGCGCGCATCCGATCAGGCAAATATCATTGAGCTAAGTTTACGACGCCCGTTCAGCACCACAGGATCATTTGCCTTTAGCGCGTCAAAAATGGTGAACAATTGAGTTTTGGCTGCCCCTTCATTCCATTCCCGATCACGGCGGAAAAGTTCGAGAAGCTGTGTCACGGCACCTTCGGTATCGCCATTTGCATGGAGCGCCAGAGCCAAGTCAAAGCGTGCCTGATGATCGTTTTCATCGGCCTCAACAGCAGCCGTTAAATCGGCCACAGGCCCCGCATCTGCGGCTTGGCGTGCCAATTCAAGTTGAGCATGAGCCGCCTCTAGTTCTGGGGCTTTGGAAATTTCAATTGGCGCACCGTTCAACAATGCCTCGGCCTGATCAAGTTCGCCCATTGCGATGTGCGCACGCACCATGCCACCGTAAGCGGCTGCGTTATTCGGATCTTCACCAAGGATCGCCGCAAAAGTCTGCGCGGCATCTTCGAATTCACCAGCCGTTAACATATCTTCGGCGGCTTCAACCGCTTCGGCCAATCCGTCACCCGGTGCTTCGCCGCCTGCGGCTTTTATCGTGCGCTCTACAAATGCCTTAATCTCTGATTCAGGTTGCGCGCCCTGAAAGCCATCAATCGGTTGCCCCTTGTGAAATGCATAGACGGTTGGGATCGACTGGATTTGCATTTGCCCCGCGATCATCTGTGCCTCGTCCACATTGATCTTGACCATTTTGACTGCGCCCTTGGCGGCTGTTACGGCCGCCTCCAACTGGGGGCCCAGCGTTTTGCACGGTCCGCACCACGGTGCCCAGAAATCAACGATGACCGGTATTGTCTGTGACGCTTCAATCACATCGACCATAAAGCCGGCTTCGTCAGTGTCTTTGATCAAATCAGCAGCAGGCGCGCCGCCTAGGTTCAGTTCCATCATGTCAAATTCCTATGGTATTCGTGTTTGACCCTATATGTGGGCCAATGTTGGTTAATCAAAGGTCAAAGGTCGCAAAAACTGGTGCATGGTCACTGGGCTGTTCCCATCCACGCACGCCGCGTTGAATGTGGCTGGAATGACCTGCGTTTGAGATATCAGATGTGGCCCAGATGTGATCCAAACGGCGCCCCTTATCGGCATTGTCCCAATCTGGTGACCGGTATGACCACCAGCTATAAAGGTTGCCCTCAGGGATGTCCTGGCGGGTGATATCGATCCAATTGCCTGCGTCTTGGGTTTCACCAAACGCCTCAACCTCAACCGGTGTATGGCTGACGACCTTGAGCAATTTCTTATGATCCCAAACATCATCTTCACGTGGGGCGATGTTTAAGTCCCCAACGAGAATGGATTTTTTAGGTTTTTCTGCATGAAACCAATCGCGCATTTCAGAGAGATAATCCAGCTTTTGACCAAATTTCTCATTGATCTCGCGGTTTGGCTTGTCACCACCAGCGGGTACATAAAAGTTATGGATTTCGGTGCCATTTTCCAGCTTCGCAGAGACATGGCGCGCGTGTCCAAGATCAACCAAATCACGACCACCTGTTTCTTCCAGAGGCAACTTCGACAGGATCGCAACACCGTTGTATCCCTTTTGCCCGCGCGCAACCATGTGGGTGTAACCGGCCGCATGAAACGCTTCGGTTGGGATTTTATCAACCGGGCTTTTGCATTCCTGCAAGCACAGCACATCTGGTCCATGTTCCGCCAAAAGACGCAGCACCAAGGGTTCGCGCAAACGAACTGAGTTGATGTTCCATGTGGCAAGGGTGAAAGACATATGCAGGCTCCGGGGGCAAGGTGTACGCTTGGCATCCTACCCCTTGCTGTTACTCACCGCCATGGCGAAATCAAGGGTGAAATCAGATACCGTTTGGGGCCAACATGACTTTACCTTTGCGCTCACCTGCCCACGAATATTTCGCAGCTTGCGCTATTTCATCCAAGGTGAAATGCCTATCAATTGGCGCATACAGTATTCCTGTAGCGATTGATTTGGTTAATGCCCCGTAGACTTGTTTGCGCATTGCACTGTCGCTGCGTTCAAACCAATTCACCAACCAGAAACCACGCACATGAATATCATGAAAGATCAGGGCACTAGCATCCATGCTGCATGGTTGATTAGACATGCCACCATAATTCACCAACGTGCCACCTGTTTCCAAGCAAGCGCCAAGACGACCAAATGTGTCACCCGCAACGGCATCAACAGCCAGTTTCATTTTGGCCCCGGCCGCAGCTTTGACATCACGCGCAAGGTCAGGACCGTCGACCAGCACGATATCCGCGCCCAATTCTTTTAGCCCTTCAATCGCGCTATCACGGCGCACGACATTCACCACGTTAATACCCCGTTCCTTCGCCAGTTGGACCAAATATCCACCCACAGCAGAGTTTGCCGCCGATTGGATGACCCAATCACCGGGTTTGAGATCAACAAAATCTGTCAGTAACAGATGCGCAGTTGCAGGGTTCACCATCAACATTGATAGCTGATCTAAATCGCCCTCAGGCAATGGAATAAGGTGGCCTGGGTCACAGATGATTTCGCTCACCCACGTGCCCTGCCCGGCTGGCAACAACACAAGCTGGCCTTTGCCTTCACCCTCAACGATACGTCCCAAACCTTCGTTGCCTGCAACGGCTGGCAAAGGTGGCTTTACCCCGTAATTCCCGGACACCTGTATCAAATCAGATGGGTTAATCGGTGCGCGCAAGACTTCGACGCGAACCTGTCCTTGGGCCAATGGCTCTGATGGAACCTCAACCACCTTCAACACCTCCGCTGGATTGCCAAATTCCTCGTAGACTACTTTTTTCATACCATTGCTCCTTGGGTTGCATTGAACATGGTGTTCCCTGCCCAACATCACCACCCCCACGCCGCGAGGTTATCCAGATAAAAAAAGGGCCGAGCACTAAGGCTCGGCCAAGTCCAACAGGGAGGTATGTGTCATAACCCGGACACAAAAGTCGGGATTCGCATCTAGCGGTAAGTACTAAAACTTTGCCGCGTAGGACTTAATATTTCGTTCAGCAGGATAAACCTGCCTTACGCCATCAACCTATAACCACCAGATTCGGTCACAAGAAGGCGTGCATTTGACGGATCTGGTTCAATTTTTTGACGCAGCCGATAAATGTGTGTCTCAAGCGTGTGTGTCGTTACTCCTGCATTGTATCCCCATACTTCATGCAGCAGCACATCACGTGGAACAACACCCTCATTTGAGCGGTACAGAAACT
>CALKXT010000205.1 GCA_938003685.1 uncultured Sulfitobacter sp.
TTAAAAATTGCAGCAAGACCTGATTGGCGGCCAGTGTCACATCACCAAGGCCAGATCCCACGAACAGGAAAGACACAAACATCGCCTCAAGCAACAAGGACCGGATCAGAATATCCGTGTTCAGCCGCATCATGTGGACCCAACGCGCACGGTCGAACACTTGCACCCAATTTCGCCAATCTGGCACTTGGAACGCAGCACGACAGAACCAGAGCCCCAGCGCTGCACCGCTCCACTCAGCCAAGAACGTCGCGATGGCCACGCCTTGCACTCCCCAATCCAATCCCAGCACAAACCATAGATCCAGCACAATGTTCAGCCCGTTCATCCAGACCTGAATGACCAGCACAGCGCGGGTGCGTTCTTGGGCAATCAACCAACCCGTTATGGCATAAAGTGAAATGGCCGCAGGTGCGGACCAAATCCGGATCACCATGTATTGCCGCGCCAGCCCTTCCACTTCGGGTGATCCGGGTGAAACGTAAAAGGATGCCCAAAATAGCGGTAATTGCAAAGCGACCAGCAAGACACCCGCCCCGGCCCCAATCAGCAATCCCCGTGTAAGCAACGCTGCAACTTCGCCAGTATCACCATTGCCCGCCGCCTGAGCCGTGAGGCCCACAGTGCCCATCCGTAGAAACCCAAACAACCAATACAGCGCGGAGAGGATGATCGCGCCCAAGCCCACGGCACCAATGGGTGCGGCTAGCCCCAACTGACCGACAACGCCGGTATCCACAGCCCCCAAGATCGGCACCGTAGCGTTGGAAATCACAATCGGAATGGCGATGTTCAGTACCCGTTTATGGGTCACCACATGCTTTGGGTCCAGCGCGCCCTCTTTTACGGCGCGCACCTCAACATCGCTAAGGGAATCAGACATTTTAGTCGCGTTGCGGCATCAAAAAATGCCCTGTCGCTTGGGCAAACAGCTTGGCACGATTGTCTTGCCAGCCTTCAACATGCACGCTCGCATAGCGCCGTCCAGAGCGATTGATCCGGGCCCGCGCATAGGCGTCGCGCGGCAGGCCGGAACGCAGGTAATCAACTGTGAAATCAATGGTCTTAGGCAAACGCGGCAAATGGACTTGATCCAGATTGCTCACATCCAACGCGCCACTTTCCATATCTTCCCAGATCAGGCCCCAACTTAGGGTCATAATCGCGGTTACCTCAAGAAAGGCGGCGGTTGCGCCACCATGCAGCGCAGGTAAAATTGGGTTGCCAATCAAGTTATCGGAAAAAGGCAACACGCCCGTCAACTCATCGCCGCGCCGTTCAAACTGAATGCCGAGAAACTGAATATACGGCACACCTTCGACCAAAGCCCGCAACACGCCGTCGCGGCGTTGTTTGACCAATTGTACGGGTTCTGGCGGGCGACGGATGCTCATCGCTTGCCCTCCACTGTGAATGTGCCGGTTGCGGTAGCGACTGGGTTTTCGCTGTCTTCATCGCTTGCGGTGGCGCGCACAAAAGCGACGGAACGTGTCACATGATAACAAGTGGCACGCGTCGTGATTGTTTGGCCCGGTTTTGCCGCACGCAAATATTCGATCCGCAAATCCATTGTTGCCGTTCCAGAGGGGTTGCTGGGGTGGCTCATCACCGCAGCGCCACTGGTCGTGTCCATTAGGGCTGAAACAGCGCCACCATGCACCACGCGCGTCTTTGGATCACCAATCAGTTTTTCCGAATAGGGCATCGACACCACTGCGGTTCCGTCTTTTAGATCAACCACATCCATGCCCAAGGCCACGGAATGAGGCAAAGCCTGGATGAATTGGCGCGCCTGTTTTAATCTGTCTGACATGTTTGACGTACCCTCATCCGCGATTGCCTTCTTTATCAAGGCGACACACACAAAGGGCAAGGCACCTGTTGCACTTGGCCCCTCATGGTCCTAGCCTGACATAAGGGAGACTAGCCATGGCACAGCAACGCCTGACCTTCAAAGAAATGTGCGCCACATTCGATGTGACACCACGCACTTTGCGGTATTATGAATATATTGAACTGCTGACGCCTGTGCGCGAAGGGCGTTCGCGATATTACGGGGCACGCGATTGCGCCCGTATGAAGTTGATCATGCGTGGCCGTAAATTTGGCTTTTCCTTAGAAGACATTCGTCAATGGTTGCTGATTTATGAGAACGAGGGCACCGAAGCGCAAATGCACGCTTGGGTCAAATTGGCTGATGGTCAATTGGCCGAACTCGCAGAACAACGCGCACAACTAGACGACGCGATGTCACAATTGCAGCAGTTACGCGACGATACGGCAGCCGCACTAAAGGCCTGATTCCTAACATTAGCTTAACGTAGCCGGTTCAATTCTGCGGAAATGCGTACGTTTTTCCCCTTTACCAAAGCTTCATCTACGTCAACTACGCAAGTGACGTAGCGTCCTAGTTACGTAAACGTGAAACACTGTTGTATGGACGGTATTAAGCGCCATGTCCCATACAGAACGCAACATTCTGATGAGAGTGATGATAATGAATAACGACACAATGACGATCCGCCAGATGTGTGATGCCTATGACGTCACACCGCGGACATTACGATTTTACGAGGCCAAGGAACTGCTGTTTCCAGAGCGCCATGGCCAGAAACGCCTATTCACCAAACGCGACCGTGCGCGCCTGAAACTAATCCTACGTGGCAAGCGTTTTGGGTTCAGCCTAGAAGAAATCCGCCAGTTGCTGGATCTCTATCACATGGGCGACCAACAGCAGACGCAGATCGCACGTACCTACGAAATCGCCCGCAAGCGTCTTGCAGATATGGAAGCGCAACGCGACGAATTAAACGATGCGATCGGTGACCTACAAGACCAGCTGAAGTGGGGCGAGAAAATGATCGCCTCAGTCAGCCAGCATCGTAACGCGGCGGAATAAACCCCGACCAGACAGCCTAGATATATCAGCCCAACGGAGAGCCTTGATGCCCAGCTACGTAGCCCCCACCAAAGACCTACAATTTGTGCTGCACGACGTATTGAAAGTGACCGAAAGCAAAACACCCGGTTATGATGAGCTTGAGGCCGATTTCACCTCTGCGATCCTCGAAGAGGCTGGCAAATTGACTGCAGATGTTTTGGCCCCGCTCAATGCAGTAGGTGATCAAGAAGGCTGTCGTTTAGAGAATGGCGTGGTCTACACGCCCAAGGGTTTCAAAGCGGCGTTTGACCAAGTCAAAGAAGGCGGTTGGACCGGGCTAGATATGCCAGAGCAATATGGCGGCCAGAACATGCCCTATGTGATCGGCACAGCCGTGGGTGAGATGTTTTCCGCATCAAACCAAGCATTTACCATGTATCAGGGCTTAACCCACGGTGCCGCTTCTGCGATCCTTGCCCATGGCACGGATGCACAGAAGGATACCTATTTACCCAACATGGTGTCGTGTGAATGGACAGGTACGATGAACCTGACCGAACCACATTGCGGCACAGATTTGGGATTGATGCGCACCAAAGCAGAACCACAAGACGACGGCAGTTTTAAGATTACCGGACAAAAGATTTTCATCTCATCCGGTGAACATGACATGGCTGACAACATCATTCATTTGGTGCTGGCCAAGATCGATGGCGGCCCTGATGGCATCAAAGGTGTATCGCTGTTTATCGTGCCAAAATTCATGGTCAACGAAGATGGCTCCTTGGGTGAGCGCAACGGTGCTTCTGTTGGTTCCATTGAGGAAAAGATGGGCATCCACGGCAACTCCACCTGTGTGATGAACTATGACGGTGCGACCGGATATCTGCTGGGCGAAGAACACAAAGGCATGCGTGCGATGTTCACGATGATGAACGAAGCGCGTGTTGGCGTCGGCCAACAAGGTCTGGCGCAAGCCGAAGTCGCCTATCAAAACGCAGTCATCTATGCCAACGACCGATTGCAAGGTCGCGCGGTGACGGGTGCCGAAGCCCCTGATAAACCTGCCGATCCGTTGATCGTGCATCCCGATATCCGTCGCAGCCTGATGGACCAAAAATCATTCATCGAAGGGGGCCGCGCGTTCATCATGTGGGGTGCAACCATGATCGACGCCGCCCACCGCGCGGATGACAAAGACGCCGATGGCCTTGTGTCGTTGCTGACCCCTGTCATCAAGGGCTTCCTGACTGACGTGGGCTATGACATGACCGTCAAAGCGCAACAGGTGTACGGCGGCCACGGTTATATCGAGGAATGGGGCATGTCCCAGTTCACACGCGATGCCCGAATTGCCATGATCTATGAAGGTGCAAACGGCGTTCAGGCGCTTGACCTTGTCGGTCGCAAACTGGCGCAGGATGGTGGCAAACACGTCATGGCGTTCTTTGATCTGGTCAAATCCTTCATCAAGGATAATGCCGGTTCTGACGAAGCCTTTGATAAGGATTTCCTTGATCCGCTCAAAGCAGCCAGCAAGGATTTGCAGTCTGCTGGCATGTATTTCATGCAGAACGGAATGAAGAACCCAAATCACGCATTGGCAGGGTCCAATGACTTCATGCATATGTTTGGTCACGTTTGTTTGGGACTGATGTGGGCGAAAATGGGCTTGGCAGCAAAAGAAGCTCTTGCAGGCGGTTCAACCGATACCACATTCTATGAAACAAAGCTGGCGACTGGGCGCTATTACATGGCGCGTCAATTGCCCGCCACCGCGCTGCACCTGACACGGATCGAATCTGGCGCAGATACGGTCATGGCACTAGAGGCCGCGAACTTCTAAGGTGGCGGCGGGGACCTTCCCCGCCCTACCCCAAACCGGAGAAATCATGCCAAAACGCTTTCGCCTGACCCGCCGTTTTCCCGTCGCAATGACCGAAGATGGATATCGCGCCTTAAAGAAATTTAGCACAGAGGCGGGGTTGGACGAAGGCGAGGCACTGTCCTTCCTGTTTGAGAACTTCAAATCAGTGATGAACGAAGAAAACCTGACAGCCCGCTTGCGGTTGTTCAATTCGGAACTGGACAGCCGCAAACGCTGATCGACCACGGGAGGGGGCCAGATGAACGAGCAACGCACATCGTCTTGGATGACCGACGAACACCGCATGATTGCGGACATGACTGCGCAATTTATCAATGCCGAATGGGCACCAAAGTTTGAAAAATGGCGCAAGCAAGGCCAGATGGATCGTGACACATGGGCGCAAGCCGGTGAGTTGGGTTTGCTTTGCCCCTCGATCCCCGAAGAATATGGCGGCCCAGGTGGCGATTTTGGCCATGAGGCCGCGATCCTAATCGAAGGGTCTCGCGCCAATCTGGCCTCATGGGGGCACGGCATCCATTCCGGTATCGTCGCGCATTATGTGCTGGCCTATGGCACCGAGGAACAGAAAAAGCGTTGGCTACCCAAGATGGTATCGGGCGAATTGGTTGGTGCCTTGGCGATGACCGAACCTTCCACCGGATCAGACGTGCAGCGCATCAAGACCAAGGCGATCCGTGATGGGAACGCGTACCGTTTGTCTGGACAAAAGACATTCATTACCAATGGTCAGCACGCCAACCTGATCATCGTTGCTGCCAAAACGGACCCCGCTGAAGGCTCCAAAGGCGTATCGCTGGTGGTCGTTGAAACCGACGGCGCAGACGGATTTGCGCGAGGCCGGAACCTAGATAAAATAGGATTGCACGCGGCGGACACATCAGAGCTGTTCTTTGATAATGTCGAAATTCCACCCGAAAACATCCTCGGCCAAGAAGAAGGCAAAGGGTTTTATCAAATGATGCAACAACTGCCCCAAGAACGCTTAATCATTGGCTGCGGTGCAGTCGGTGCAATGGAAGGCGCGGTTGAGCGTACAATCACCTACTGCAAAGAACGCGAAGCGTTCGGCGGACCGCTAACCCAATTCCAAAACACCCGCTTTAAACTGGCAGAATGTAAAACCAAAACCGCAGTGTCACGCGCGTTTCTGGATGAATGTATTGCCGACCACCTGCGCGGCGAACTCACTGTCGAAAAGGCCGCGATGCAGAAATACTGGCTGACCGATACACAAGGCGAAGTGTTGGATGAATGTCTGCAAATGCATGGTGGCTATGGCTTTATGCAAGAATATGCCGTGGGCGAAATGTGGGCCGATGCCCGCGTGCAACGCATCTACGGCGGCACCAACGAGATCATGAAAGAACTGATTGGGCGGGCGTTATGACATTGCGACAAGATACGCATAATGCCAGTGCGGGATCGCTCCGCGGGGAGTTTACTTGGAAAGATGAAACCATGTTTGCTGCATGGTCCACCCCGCCCTGTCCGACTGACCTCGTTGGACGGCACTCAGCTGGCAGTGCGGGGCTTCACCTTTCACACGGCTCAACTCTCCAGTCTACCGCGCATCAATATCCTGCGGGATTAACCTTAACAGGCGATAAATTCAAAATCACCCATCTTCATCTTTCAAAATAACCTCCACGGGGGTCTCGGGGGTGTGAAACCCCCGGTCCCGCACCAAAGACAAGGACCGACAGATGACCATCAAACTCCATTGTTTTGGCGAATCCGGCAACGCCTACAAAGCCGCCCTTGCCCTTGAACTGTCAGGCCTCGATTGGGAACCCGTAAAGGTCGACTTCTTTGGGGGCGAGACCCGTACCCCAGAATACCGCGCAGACGTCAACGAAATGGGCGAAGCACCGGTGATGATTGATGGCGATCTAAAGCTGTCGCAATCCGGGGTCATTCAGGATTATGTTTCCGAAAAATCTGGCAAGTTTGGTGGCAAAGATAAAGCCGAACGGCGCGACGTGTTGCGTTGGGTTTTGTGGGACAATCACAAACTTAGCTCAACTGCGGGTCTCACACGTTTCTTGATGAATTTCCTACCCGCAGACAAACGCCCCGCCGAAGTTATCGCCTTTAATCAAGGCCGCCTCAAAGCCGCCTATGGTGTGTTGAACGACCACCTTGAAAGCCGCGAGTGGATTGTAGGTGACGCAATTACCAACGCCGATCTTAGCTGCTGTGGCTACCTTTATTACCCCGAACCGTTTGGTTTTGACCGCGCCAACTGGCCCCACATTGATGCATGGCTGACACGCCTGTCCGAAACACCCGGCTGGAAAGCCCCTTATGATTTGATGCCCGGCAGCCCCGCTGATCGCGCGTAAAGGAGAGATGAACATGACCGAAGCCTATATTTATGACGCATTGCGCACCCCGCGCGGCAAAGGCCGCAAAGACGGCTCCTTGCACGAAGTCACCGCGCTGCGCCTATCCGCGCTCACGCTGAACGCAATGAAAGAACGCAACAACCTTGAAGGCCACGCCGTTGAGGATGTGATCTGGGGCAACGTCAC
>CALKXT010000206.1 GCA_938003685.1 uncultured Sulfitobacter sp.
CAGCACGACCGCCCGCAACACCTATCAGGCTTTCCTGCCGCTGGCGTTGATCGCATGGTTATTGCCACTGCTGGCTGTTGCGATGTTTTCGATCAAACCGGGCGCTGATTTCACCAATGCGAACTATTGGGGGATGCCGTCGTCGTTTGATTTTTTTGAGAACTACGGACAGGTGTTTTTTAACTCCGACATGCCACGATATTTGTTGAACTCTGTGTTCATCACAGTTCCAACGGTCATCGGTGCAGTCGCCCTGTCCGCAATGGCGGGATTTGCCTTGGGTGTGTATAAATTCAAGGCCAACATCTGGCTGTTTTTCATGTTCGTTGCGGGTAACTTTGTACCGTTCCAAATCTTGATGGTGCCTGTGCGTGACCTGACGCTGGACCTTGGGCTTTATAACACCAAGACGGGCTTGGTCCTGTTTCACATCGCCTTTCAAACCGGGTTCTGCACGCTGTTTATGCGTAACTTCATCAAGGCCTTGCCGTTTGAATTAATCGAGGCCGCGCGTGTCGAAGGTATCTCTGAGATCAAGATCTTCTGGTACGTGGTTTTACCCCTGATGAAGCCCGCGCTTGCCGCCCTATCCGTGCTGATCTTTACCTTCATCTGGAACGATTATTTCTGGGCCGTGGTCCTGACCCAAGGGCCAGAAAGCCAGCCCGTGACCGCAGGCATCACCGCGTTCAACTCGCAATTCCGCGCGATGTATCATCTGATGTCGGCAGGCAGTATCGTTGCCGCCCTGCCCCCTGTTGCGATGTTCTTCTTGATGCAAAAGCACTTTATTGCTGGTCTTACGTTGGGCGCTGTTAAATGAACCAAAATTGGCGGTTGGATGATGCACGTCAGACATTGGTGCTGGCGTCGGATGCGGGACGTTGTCCGCAAGTGATCTATTGGGGTGCGCCCCTGCCCTTGGACGAAGATTTGGATGCGTTAAATGCATCCGGTCAATTGGATGTCACAGGCGGGATGTTGGATGAAAATCCAGACCTGTCGCTATGCCCTGAGGCCGCGCGCAGTTTTCCCGGCCAACCCGGCCTGATCATCCGCGATGCAGATGGTACGCCGTTTTTGCCTAAATTTCGATTGAGCGACGTTGTTCAAAGCGATGGCGCACTGACGATCATCTGCACGGACAAAGACAATCGCCTGACCTACACCGCCGAGATCGCGCTTGATCCAGTCTCGCATGTTTTGGCGATGTCCTCCAAAGTCAACTCAGACCGCCCGCTGCATCTGCATTGGCTCTCCGCCCCGGTTCTACCCGCCCCTCAAAGTGCTGATGAAATGATCGACGTGGCGGGCCGCTGGTGTGGTGAATTCCAACTCAACCGCACCGCTTGGTCCCCCGGCATCCGATACCGCGAAAATCGCACAGGCCGCACGGGCCATGAACATTTCCCGGGCCTCATTGTGCCCTGTCGTGGGGCGACCAACGTCAGCGGTGAAGCCTATGCCTTTCACTATGGCTGGTCCGGCGGTCACCGGATGATTGCCGAAGAACTGCCAGATGGGCGTCGCCAAATCCAATTTGGCCATGCCGCGCGCATGGAAACGGCTCCCGCCACAGAATTCAAAACCGCCACGCTCTATGCCGTCTATTCCTCAGATGGTCTAAACGGTTGCGCGGTATCCTTTCAACGTCACCTACGCGACCGCATCGTAGAATGGACCAAACCCGGCATCCCACGCCCGGTGCATTACAATTGCTGGGAAGCGGTCTATTTCGATCACGACGTGCCAAAGCTCAAAGACATCGCCACACGCGCTGCCGCGTTGGGTGCAGAGCGGTTTGTGCTGGATGATGGTTGGTTCGGTCAACGCGATGACGACACATCGTCCCTCTCTGATTGGGAGGTCGATCCGCGCAAATATCCCGAAGGGTTAGGGCCGCTGATTGATCATGTCCACGCGACAGGCATGACATTTGGCATCTGGTTTGAGCCTGAAATGATCAACCCAGACAGCGACATTCACCGCGCGCATCCTGAATGGGCGTTGGGGGCAGAAGATCAAATCTTGGGCCGTCAGCAAAAAGCACTGAACATGGCACTGCCCGAGGTCCGCGAATTCTTGTACGATCGCATCTCCGCCCTGCTGCGTGCCCATGCAATTGAATACATCAAGTGGGACCATAACCGCGTGCTGCCCTCCCCCGATGCGGGCCAGACGCGCGGATCTTATGCCTTACTAGATCGGCTGCGCGCAGACTTTCCTGAAGTTGAGATTGAAAGCTGTGCGTCGGGCGGTGGGCGCATCGACTTTGGTATCCTCAGCCGCACCCAGCGGGTTTGGCTGTCTGACAGCAACGACGCACTTGAGCGCCTGATGATGCAGCACAATGCGGCGCTGTTCCTTCCCTCTGCCGTGACGGGCAGCCACGTAGGCCCGCGCCGATGCCACACGTCTGGTCGCATATTGGATATCGAATTCCGTGCATGGGTCGCAGCACAACGCCATATGGGGTTTGAAATGGACCCGCGTGAATTGGATGACCGCGAGGCACGTGTGCTACGCGAAGTCACTGATTGGTGGAAAGACAACCGTGATTGGATGTATTTCGCAGATATCCTGCGCCTTGAGGCCGCTGATCCCTCGGTCATCGCAGAACAACAATTGGCCCAAGATGGCAGTCAGTTTGTGGTCTTTGCAGGCAAAGCGCGCACCGCAACACAGATTGCCCCACGCCCACTGCGCCTGACCCGGCTCGACCCCACCGCACGTTACCGGATTACTTTGCAAAATGCGGATAGCGCCAGCGCCTTGTCTCGTGGCACTTTGGCGATCAAGAATGGGCCCATCGAACTCACTGGTGCGGCCCTGATGCAGCGCGGTTTGACCCTGCCGTGGAGTTTTCCAGAAACCATGTGGGTGCTGATGGGGAAACGCCTGTGACGTTCACCCCCTACACACAATCCCAGCCCTCAAAAGTCCGCCCCGTTCGGAGAGTAAAATGACCCAGACAACCACGTTTCATGACCTTCATGGCAAATCCATCTACATCACCGGTGGTGGCTCTGGCATTGGTGCGGCGCTTACCGATGGGTTTCTGGCCCAAGGTGCAGACGTCACGTTTATCGGACGCTCAGATGCCAGTGCCTTTGTTGCTGAAATGCAGGAAAAGCACGGCCGCGCACCGCTGTTCTTGCAAGGGGATGTGACCGACATTGCCCGATTGCAAGAAACCATCAAAGAGGCGGCAAACACCTTTGGCCCGGTTGATGTACTGGTCAGCAATGCCGCCAATGATCAACGCCACACCATGGCTGAACTAACTCCCGACGATTGGGATCGTTTGCAGGCCATTAACCTCAAGGCCTATTTCTTTGCGGCCCAAGCCGCCGCACCCGGTATGCAGGCCAAAGGCGCGGGATCGATTATCAATTTCAGCTCTATCAGCTATATGATGGGCAATGCGGGATATCCTGCCTACACCTCTGCCAATGGCGGCATTACCGCGCTTAGCCGTTCACTGGCACGCGAACTTGGCCCCGATGGCATCCGCGTAAATGCACTTGCGCCCGGCTGGGTGCTGACCGAAAAGCAGCTTGAACAATGGGCCACGCCTGAAGGGCTCGCCGCACATCTGGAACGCCAATGCCTAAAAACGCATTTGGTACCGCAAGACATCGTGGATGCGGTGCTGTTTCTGGCCTCTGATGCCAGCCGGATGATGACGGGGCAATGTATGGTCGTGGACGGCGGCGTAGTGACAACGGGATAGAATGACAGACATCAAGAACATAGAATGGATCGCCGTCGATTGGGGCACCAGCAACCTGCGCGTTTGGGCAATGCAGGGCGCACAAGTGTTGGCACAGGCACAATCTGGGGATGGCATGGGCGGGTTGACCCGTGATGGGTTTGGTCCTGCGTTGACGGCTTTGATCGCGGATTGGAATGTGGGCCCTGCCACGCCCATCATCGCCTGCGGTATGGTCGGATCACGCCAAGGGTGGGTTGAAGCGCCTTATCGCGCGGTGCCCTGTGCGCCGTTGGATGCTCAATTGATCACAGTCCCCGACACGTCCCTAAATGTGCGCGTCATTCCCGGCTTGCGCCAAGACACCCCTGCCGATGTCATGCGCGGCGAAGAAACCCAGATCGCTGGGTTCCTTGCGTTGAACCCCGGGTGGGACGGCGTGATCTGTTTGCCGGGCACACATGCCAAGTGGGTACAAATCAGTGCGGGCGAAGTTGTGAGCTTTCAGACCTTCATGAGCGGTGAATTGTTTGCCCTTTTATCCGGCCATTCTGTGCTGCGTCACTCTGTGCAGTCCGGCGATGGGGACCAAGCCGCCTTTGACGAGGCCGTTTCAGATACCATATCTCGACCTGAAAAACTGGCGGCCCGGCTGTTTTCAATCCGTGCAAGTGACTTGTTGCAAGCCACCGCCCCTGCCACAGCCCGCGCTCGCCTGTCCGGTCTGCTGATTGGTGCCGAACTCGCCGCTGCGCGCCCCTATTGGCTGGGTCAAAACATCGCCCTGATTGGCACGCCTGAACATTCTCGTAACTATGCCAGCGCCTTGGCCGCCCAAGGTGTTCCCGCCACCATCACAGATGCCGAACGCATGACCCTTGCAGGTCTGACTGCCGCCTATCGTCACTCAAAGGACGCCACATGACATTGCCGCTGATCGCCATTTTACGCGGGATAACCCCACCCGAAGCACCGGCAATTGCAAAGGCTTTGATCGCCTGTGGGATCACCAACATCGAGGTGCCGCTAAATTCGCCCAAACCTTACGAAAGCATCGCCGCTTTGGTCCATCTATTTGGCGATGATGCGCTGATAGGTGCAGGTACAGTGTTGAGCGTTGAACAGGTGGATGCCGTAGCCGATGTCGGTGGCAAATTGATCGTTTCCCCCAATTGCAATGTCGATGTGATTACCCAGACCAAGGCACGCGACATGCAAAGCTGGCCCGGCGTTTTCACCCCAACCGAGGCGTTTGCCGCCTTAGCCGCAGGCGCGGATGGCCTCAAACTATTTCCCGGCAATATGGCCGGCACGGGTGGTTTGGCCGCGATGCGCGCGGTTTTGCCTAAAAACACGCTGGTTTATGCGGTGGGTGGTGCTGGTGCGGATAACTTTGGTGATTGGATTGCCGCCAGTGCAGATGGCTTTGGCATTGGCAGTGCGATCTACAAACCCGGTCTAACCCCTGCCGAGGTATCTACACGCGCCCGCATTCTGGTGGATGCCTTTAAGAGCGCCACCAAGTGAGCAGCTTTGACACGCGTATTTGCCAGTTGGGCGAAGGCCCGCTGTGGCATCCGAACATCAACACGTTGTTTTGGTTTGATATATTAGAAAAATCCTTATTTCGTCGCTGTGGTGGTGACACCCAAAATTATGCGTTTGATGAATACCATTCTGCGGCGGCTTGGGTGGATGATGAAACGCTTGTCATCGCCTCTGAAACTGCACTTTGGCGGCTTGATATTGCATCAGGCAAGCGCACACATCTAATTGACTTAGAAGCTGACAACGCCATCACCCGTTCAAACGATGGACGTGCTGATCCTTGGGGTGGATTTTGGATCGGGACGATGGGCAAGAATGCCGAACCTAATGCAGGCGCGATCTATCGGTATTATCGTGGTGAACTGCGCAAACTGGTCGGTGACATCACCATCAGCAATGCCATCTGTTTTGCGCCCGATAAATCCCACGCCTATTACACAGATACCAAAGTGGGCAAAATCATGCGCCTGCCCCTCAATCCCGATACCGGTTGGCCACACGCGGATGCAGACGTGCTGGTGGATTTAACGTCTGAAAACCTCAATCCCGACGGTGCTGTCACGGACGTAGATGGCAATATTTGGGTGGCGCTCTGGGGGGCTGGCGCGGTTGCCTGTTATTCCCCCGATGGCACGCTGTTGCGCCGCATTGAAGTGTCAGCCGCACAGCCGACCTGCCCCGCCTTTGGGGGGCCAGATCTGCGTGATCTCTATGTTACTACGGCGGCTGTTGGCTTGACCCGGGCATACCTGTCCACACATCCTGAAAATGGTATGACCTTGTGCATTTCTGATGTGGCGCAAGGGTTGCCCGAACCACAGGTGATCCTATGAAACGCGCGCTTGGCGTTTGTTATTATCCCGAACATTGGCCGCAAGACATGTGGGCGCAAGACGCGGCCAACATGGGTGCGGCGGGTATCACATGGGTGCGTATTGGTGAATTTGCATGGTCGCGGATTGAACCAAAGCCCGGCGTGTTTGACTGGGATTGGCTGGACCAAGCCATTGATGTGCTGGCACAGGCCGGTCTGAAAATCGTGCTGGGCACGCCGTCTGCGACGCCGCCCCGTTGGATGCTTGACCAGTTCCCCGATATGTTGGCCGTGGATGAACGCGATCAGCCACGCAAATTCGGATCACGCCGTCATTATTGCCACAGCCATATTGGATACCGCGACGCTGCCGCGGCGATGGCGGCCAAGATGGGCGCGCGCTATGGCCATGACCCGCGCATCGCTGCATGGCAAATCGACAATGAATATGGCTGCCATGACACGGTGATCAGCTATTCAGATGCCGCGCGGGTCGCGTTTCGCAATTGGTTGGCGCAAAAGTATCAAAGCACCTCAGCGTTGAACCGCGCGTGGGGCAATGTGTTCTGGTCGATGGAGTATGATACGTTCGATCAAATCGATCTGCCCAACCTCACCGTGACCCAAGCGAACCCGTCGCATGAAATGGCCTTTCGTCGTTTCAGTTCGGATCAGGTTGTGGCATGGAACGCCGCACAAGTTGCCGCCCTGCGCCCGCTGACCGACGCGCCGCTGATCCACAATTACATGGGACGTGTGTTGGACTTTGATCATTTCGCTGTCGCACGTGACCTCGATATCGCGTCATGGGACAGCTACCCGATTGGGTTCCTGTCTGATCGTTTAGAAGGCACGCCCGAACACAAAGCCCGTTATTTGCAGCAGGGTGATCCCGACATGCAGGCGTTTCACCATGACCTTTACCGCGCCATGAACGCGGGGCGGTGGTGGGTGATGGAACAACAACCCGGCCCAGTGAATTGGGCGCCTTACAACCCTGCCCCCCTGCCCGGCATGGTGCGCCTGTGGTCATGGGAGGCCTTTGCCCATGGCGCAGAGGTGGTGAGCTATTTCCGTTGGCGCCAAGCACCGATTGCGCAAGAACAGATGCACGCAGGATTAATGCGCCCCGATGATGTGGCGGCACCTGGGCTGGGCGAATGCACGGCCGTAGCCCAAGAAATGGCACAGATGCCAGAGGTGCAGAATGCGCAGAGCCCGGTTGCGTTGATCTTTGATTATGCATCTGATTGGGCGTGGAAAGTTCTGCCCCAAGGTGCCGATTTTGATTACTTCCGGCTGATCTTTGAGGCTTATCGCGCGCTGCGTCGACAAGGGCTTTCGGTGGATATTTTGCCGCCAGATTGTTCCGGTTTGTCCGGATATCAACTTGTTCTGGCCCCCGGTCTTGCCACGATGCCACAAAGCCTGATTGACGCGATGGCGCAGACGACTGCGCCTTGTTTGATCGGGCCGCGCAGCAATTGTGTGACCGACGAATTAAGCATACCGCTGCCGATGGGGCCAGCCTTGCCGGGCTTGGATACAACTGTCGCGCGGGTCGAAAGCCTGCCCCCCGGCACGTCGCGCGCGGTTGAGGGCGGCGGCACTTTGGTGCATTGGGCGGAAGATGTTACAGGTACAGCAGACACCCTATTCAAAGGCAACGATGGAGCCACGATTGTGGCTGCCCATAACAATCTACATTACCTTGCAGGATGGCCCGACGACGCGCTTTGGGATCGGATCATTTTGACCTTGGCGCAAAAGACCGACCTAATCCTGACACCCCTGCCAGATGGGCTGCGCCTGCGCGATACTGCGACGCACCGCTTTGTCTTTAACTACAACCCCGGTCCTGTGCAGTGGCAGGGCCACGAGATTGCAGCGGCTGGTGTCAAATGGTGGCCTTTATAGTAAGGGCATTCGTGGCTTGGCTTGACAGGTATCCGGCATTTACTTAACAAAGCAAGTATTGTCTTTAGGAGGCCATGATGCCGCATTTCCACATAGACTATTCACCGAATTTAGAGGCCCGTCTGGATATCGCAGAATTTTGCGTAGTGATCCGCGATGCAGCGGCCCAAACCGGTCTGTTCCCCCTTGCTGGGGTGCGTATTCGCGCCACCCCGGCAAAATTTGTCGTGATGGCGGACGGCAATCCAGATCACGCCTATCTTGATCTGTCTATCCGTTTGCGCGCAGGCCGCGATCCGACAGCCAAAAGCCTGGCGGTGCAGCAGATATTTGAGGCCGCAGAACAGTTTTGCGCCGACGTACTGGCCACGTCATCCTTTATGCTATCGTGCGAAATGCGCGACATCGACGCGGATCTGTCCCCCAAGGTCAGTTCCATCCGCCGCTACCTGCCGGGAGAAACGACATGAAATGGGATGAATTTTCACAGTGGGGCGAAAAGATCAGCCAATGGGCGGCGGCCTATCACACAGATTTACGTGATCGCCCCGTGCGCGCCCAGACGGCTCAGGGTGACATCGCTGCCGCGCTGACCACCGCCCCGCCCGAGGACGGTGAGGCGATGGAGACCATCATGGCCGATTTTGAACGTATCGTGATGCCGGGGATCACCCATTGGCAGCACCCGCGCTTCTTTGCCTATTTCCCGGCCAATGCGGCCCCCCCCTCCATGTTGGCCGATATGCTGGTCAGCACCATCGCGGCGCAATGTATGTTGTGGCAAACCTCACCTGCAGCCACTGAAATGGAAGGCGTCATGGTCGATTGGCTGCGCCAAGCGTTGGACCTGCCGGAGGGATTTTCGGGTGTGATCCAAGACAGCGCATCCTCTGCCACGCTTTCGGCCGTTTTGACCATGCGCGAACGGGCAACCAACTGGCGTGGCAACCGCGAAGGGTTGTCTGCGATGGGACGGCTACGGATTTACTGCTCTGATCAGGTACATTCCTCAATTGACCGGGCCTGTTGGGTTGCGGGCATCGGGCAAGAAAACTTGGTAAAGATTGGCGCGGGAAGCAGTGGTCACGCCTATGAGATGGACACATCTGCCCTTGCCGCACAGATCAAAGCGGACCGTACTGCGGGCTACACACCAGCGGGGATCATCGCGATCACAGGCGGCACCGGCATTGGCGCATGGGATTTCTTGAGTGATGTATTAAAGGTCGCTAAGGACGAAGAATTGTACACCCATCTGGACGCCGCATGGGCCGGGTCCGCGATGATCTGCCCAGAGTTTCGCGCAAAATACTGGGGCGGCGTCGAAGGGTTCGACAGCATCGTGTTCAACCCGCATAAATGGCTAGGTGCGCAGTTTGATTGTTCCGTGCAGTTCTTGCGTGATCCGTCGCAGCAGTTGAATACGCTCAAGATTGAACCCGAGTACCTGAAAACCTCTGGCGAGGCGGTCACCAATTATTCGGAATGGACGATTCCGCTGGGGCGCAGGTTTCGCGCGCTCAAACTGTGGTTCCTGATCCGGTCTTATGGACTAGAAGGGCTACGCAACCGTATCCGCAACCATGTCTCATGGGCAGAAGAGCTATGTGAGGTGCTGCGTGCCAAAGAACCGTTTGAAATTGTCACCGAACCGATCCTCAGCATCTTTAGCTTTCGCTGTCCCGGGGATGACGCGGTCCAACAGCGACTTGTCGATGCGATCAATGATGACGGGCGCATTTATATCACCCAAGGGATGCACGAAGGCCGCAAGGTGATCCGGTTTCAGGTGGGGCAATTTGATTGCACGCGCGATGACGTGATGTTGGCGGGTGATGTGATTACTGAAATCTGGGAACAGCTTACCTAAGCTCGAAAACAACGATCCGATGTCGGACATAAAGCGCGACACACCCCTGCCCGCGTGTTTCCATCATCATCAAAGGATGATCACATGAGCATTAGAACGGGCCGCCGCGCGCGCCACTCGCCTGACACCAAAACACCGCTGCGCAGCGCCGCCTATCAGCAATTGCGCCATCCCTTTGCGCCTCAGCAGGTGTTTTCTGAAGATGGTGTGGCAAACATTCACGCTATGGCGCTGCGGGCCTTGGCCGAATTGGGCATCAAAATCCTACTCCCCGAAGCGCGCCAGATATTTGCAAAAGCGGGTGCGCTGGTCGATGAAGACACGCAAATGGTGCGTATTGGTGCCGACCTTGTGAGCGAGGCATTGCGCACGTCCCCTCGATCCATCCGCATGCGGGCTGCAAACCCAGCACGCGAGCAAATGTTTGAACCCGGCGCGATGATGTTTTCCCCCGGCTCGGGCTGCCCCAATACCATTGATGCGTTGCGCGGGCGGCGGCCCGGCAATCTAGAGAGCTATCAAGAAACGCTGAAACTGGTGCAGAGCTTTGATATCATTCACATCCTTGGCCCCTCTGCTGAACCTCAAGACATCGCACCACACCTACGCCACTACGACCTTATGCGCAGCCAGATGTGTTTGAGTGACAAGCCACTGTTCATCTACGCCCGTGGTCGCGCGCAGGTAAGCGAAAGCCTTGAGATGATCGCGCTGGCACATGGGTTGGATGAGGCCGAAATGCGCAACGGATCATGGGCCTATTCCGTGATCAACACCAATTCCCCACGCCAAATTGATATTCCGATGGCAATGGGCATTATCGACATGGCGCGCGCGGGGCAGTTAAGCATCATGACGCCTTTTTGCCTTGCTGGGGCGATGGCACCTATCACGATATCGGGCGCCTTGGTGCTGCAACACGCCGAAGCCTTGGCCGCGATTACGCTTGCCCAACTTGCCGCCCCCGGCGCACCTGTGGCCTATGGCGGCTTTGCTTCTAACGTCGATATGAAATCCGGCTCACCTGCATTTGGCACCCCGGCACATATGAAACTGACCATCGGATCAGGGCAATTGGCGCGCTACATTGGCCTGCCTTGGCGCTCTGCTGCGGGGGCGGCCTCAAACACTGCGGACATGCAGGCGGCAGGCGAAAACCACATGGGGCTGTGGGCCGCGATGCAGGCCAATGCAACCTTAACCATTCATTCGGCTGGATGGTTAGAAGGCGGCCTCAGCTTTGGCTATGAGAAATTCATCAATGATGTTGAAGGCTTGCAGCAACTGGCAGAGATGTGTTCTCCTGTCCCAGAGGACACCGAGAGCCTTGGCTGGGACGCGCTGCAAGATGTAGACCCCGGCGGACATTTCTTTGCCACGCAACATACGATGGATCGCTATCGGGATGCATTTTACGAACCGCTAGTGGCTGACCTGAGCAATCATGGCGCATGGATTGATGCAGGGTCCAAAACATCAACGCAACGCGCAACGGACGTATGGCAACAGGTCTTGCAGGACTATGTCCCTCCTGCCAGCGCAAAGGGTGTCGCAGACCGTTTAGCTGATTATATCGAAACACGCACCAAGGCGGGCGGTGCCCCCCCTACCGACGGATAGGATGCTAGGGCGTGATCATGGTAACACCGGGAATACGCTGAATCGCCTCCATGTCATCATCATATATATCTGACATCTCATCGACCAATTCTTCGGTCCAGCCCGGCATGTCCACCTCTTCTTCGATCTCATCATCAATCGCGAATTTATCTAAAAAGGCCGCAATCACCCGGCGTTTTTGAATCTCAGACATCTCAGGATGGTTATCAAGATAGGTGCGAAACCGCTGCATACCTTCTTTGGACATGATGGTAGCTAAGAGATCGAAACCGCCAGTAATCTTTTCATGCACATCCAGCCCAGCGATTTCGCGGATCACTTGCGACCAGATCAGCGGTAGATCTTCGTTACACCATACAGTGATCGGAATTTGAGGCGCAGCAGCACGGATGTTGGTCAATGTCTCGGACCAGCGTAGGTCAAGCGCGCCTCGTTTGCCCCAGAATGCCGCATCTTTTTGATCCATCGCCTTGTCGAACAGGATTGGCACCAAGGACGCAGGATTGCGGATGGCCAAACAAATCTCGATATCATCATCTGGGAACAATTGCGCCATATGCATCATCCGCTTGGGCGCGTCGCGGTACAATTCACCCTCCATCACGGCAGTAGCAGGCGTGCGAAAAAAGTTAGGATCAGACAAAACCAAACGATCTGCCGATGCATCATCAAGGGCCGCATCAAGCAAAATGTCCCGTGCATCCGGTCCGGGCGGTGCTTTGTGCATCGCGTTCAAAGTATCGCGAAACAGCCCACGAAAACTGCTGGGGCCTGGCACGACAATCCCGCGCTTAGCAAAAGTGTCCTTGTTGTGCAGCAAACACTTCAACAACCGATCTTCTTCTGTGTAGTGGGCGCCTGTGTGCAAAACCAGTTGCATGATACTCGCTCGGAATTGGATAAAGTTGCCGTTGAATACCCCGTTACGCTACAGGTGTAAAACTGCAAAAATAACCCTTGGTCGGATGCAACGCGGTCTGCCAAGTTGAGTCTAGCTACATCACCGGCTGATGAAACAAAATACTGGCTCTGCTGAGTGCAAACGAGAAGCGCCCCCTCGCCAAAGTTTTTACGATCTTTGCTGCGAAAGAAAGAACAAGCGCGCCATTTTGATGCCATATAACCATGCAAAATATTCACTCAACCAGTGCTTTACCCCTTAAAAACGCCATCTGAAAATTTCTTACAAAAGGAGTGCCATAGCACTCTTGCATCCCTTTCAATCATCTACTAAAGAACGCTTCACGATGAACAGCTACAAAGCCAGATCGTATCGACGTTGAAAAACGTCCGCCCCTATAGCTCAGCTGGTAGAGCAATTGATTTGTAATCAATAGGTCCGCGGTTCGAGTCCGTGTGGGGGCACCATCATTTTTCCAACACATTGACACTAAACGATAAGTGCATTTTGCATTGTAGCCGCGTGGTCCACATTGGGATTTTGGAGCCATCTGACGCGGTCG
>CALKXT010000207.1 GCA_938003685.1 uncultured Sulfitobacter sp.
TGTGCGCCGGGCGAGTATTCTGGTCAGCCTTGCTTTTGCATTGATCGTTTTTGGCCATACGGTGCAGGTCTGGATATGGGCTGGCGCGTTTTTGTGGCACGGCGCGCTTCATGACGTTGAGAGCGCCGTTTATTTCGCTCTTACCTCATACACCACGCTGGGGTATGGCGACATCGTGTTAGATGAATCGATGCGCATCTTTGGCGCTTTTGCGTCGGTCTGCGGCATGCTGACTTTTGGCGTCAGTACCGCGTTCCTGGTTGGGATGATCACCCGCGTACTGCCTAAGTCACTGCAATAATTTTAGGACACAGGTGGGCGATGCGCCCACCCGCACTACCAGATCATCGGAATGACAGCAGATGCCAACAAGGACATCGACAGGTTTAACGGAATACCGATACGCATAAAGTCGGTGAACCGATACCCGCCGGGACCATAGACCAGCGTATTGGTTTGATAGCCTATCGGCGTGGCAAAGGCACAGGATGCGGCAATCATCACGGCGACGACCAAGGGGCGTGGATCCATCCCTAAGGCCGCAGCAAGGCTGATCGCAATTGGCGTCATGATCACGGCCACAGCGTTGTTTGATACAATCTCTGTCAGGATCGTGGTGAGCAGGAACACACAGAAGATCACCACTGTCGGCGGTAACGTCCCCAGCGTCGGTGCAATATTATCAACCAGCAACGTAATCGCCCCAGAGTTTTGCAGCCCCGCGCCAACAGCCAACATCGAAAAGATCAGCGCCAATAGACGACCATCTACAAAGGAAAACGCTTCCTCTGCATCAATGCATCCCGTCACCAATACAATTGCTACAGCGACGACAGCCAGCAACAAAATTGGGGCCACGTTCAGCGCCGCCAAAATCACGATGCCTGCCAAAGCGGCAATCGCAATTGGCGCATGACCGCGGCGATAGGCACGCGCGGACGGATGGCTAACATCCACCATATCCATGTCGTTGGACAGGCGCGCAATGTCTTCGCCTGCCCCTTCCAGCAACAGAGTATCCCCGACTTTCACAATCAGATCATCCAACTGCCGCCCAATGTTCTGATTGCGACGGTGTACCGCCAATGGATACACACCATAACGACGCCGCAAACGCATCGAGCCAAGCGAGCGACCCACCATACGGCATCCCGGTGTGATCAACACTTCTACGGTAGTGGTTTCTACGGCGGAGAGCTGATCCACGCGCTTGAGTTCTTTGTTGGCTTGCAGGCTGAGTAACTCGGTCATCTCTGTGCGCAACACCACACGGTCACCAATTTGCAGAGTTACTTCCTTGAGCGCACGGCGCAAAGACACATCACCACGCACCACATCGACCAACCGCACGCCTTCGCGTTTGAACAGTTTTACGTCCAACACTTCGCGCCCAATCAAGTTGGACTCAGGTGGAATCACAGCCTCAGTAAAAAATTTCATTTTGGAGCGATCAGAGAGCATGTTCGCCATGCTGTCACGGTCCGGCAGCAGCTTGCGGGCAAACAGCGACATATAGATCAAGCCCCATGCACAAACGACAAGGCCCATCGGCATAATCTCAAAGATACCAAAGTGTTCCATGCCTTGGCTGCGCGCGACACCATCCACCAATAGGTTGGTGGATGTCCCGATCAGGGTCAGGGACCCGCCCATGATCGCGGCATAGCTGAGCGGGATCAGCAGCTTGGATGCCTTGGTGCCCAAAGTTTGGCTCAACTGTACCACAACCGGGATCATCACCACGACAACAGGCGTGTTGTTCATGATCGCAGAGGCCCCCATCACCGCCAAAATAACGCCAATAACTGTGCCTTTAGGGTTGGTCTTTGCATACCTTTCCGCCAACCGTGTCAACACATCGAGCGCACCAGTGCGCACCAGCGCGCCCATCACAATGAACATAGCGGCAATGGTCCATGGTGCCGAATTTGACAGCACCGCTTGGGCGTCTTCATAGGGCAACACGCCAATCGCCAGCAATGTCGCGGCCCCGGCCAAGGCGACCACTTCTGTTGGCAACGCTTCGCGCAGGAACAGGATGAACATCACCACCACTACCGTTAAGGCCAAGACAGCAGTGCCTGTTTCAGAGAAGGTCAGGAATTCCATAAATAGGGGACCACTGGTAAAGGGATGTCAGTGTTTAGTTTCGCCCATCGACGGGGTCGCCGCAAGCGCCACTTTGGGGCGCGGCTGCACCAGATACATGCCCACGAACATTGCAGCCAGCGCGATCCAGATGGTCGGCGCATAAACCTCATCCAAGATCAAATTAGACCAAATCAGGCCAAACCCAGTGACCATATAACTGACCTGCACCGCAAACACCGCCCCTGCCCGGCCCACCAGCCAGACGTAAGACGCATAGACAAACACATGCACAACCGAACCCACGATCAATGCAAGTTGCGGAATCTCAACTGGCCAAACAGGCGTGACAAATTGACCAGTCGCAAATGTGAGCGGCACAATGATGACAAGCCCCATCACAGACGCGCCAAACATCACTTGAAACGGATCCAACCCTTGGGTGCCCCATTTGTTGACGTAATTTCCTTCGAACGCATAAAACAGCGCCGAGATTAGATAGACACCAGCCCAGCCCGCCGGAATATCCAGCCCCAAATCAACGGCTGGCGCGACGATCAACAAGACGCCAATCAGCCCAAACATCAGGCCAAACAACCGCCGCCAGCGAAAATGATCATTCCCCAGCATCAGCGCGATGACAAAGGCAAACATCGGCACAGTGCTGATCAACAGCGACATGATCCCCGCAGGCAAAAACACCGCAGCTTGATAGAAAAGTGAATTTGGAACCACCGTCCCAACCATCGCCAAGATCAGGTAAAGCCGCAGCGCAGGCAGGTTCAGTGGCAAGGGAACGCGGCGCAGTCCACAGATTGCGCCCATCAACGCCGCACCAATCACCATCTGCCAGAACACCAGCCCAAAGTGACCGTATCCAGTACTGACTGCAATCTTTGTAAGCGGTTGTGTGATGCCCCAGCCCGCGCCCATGACCACCAGAAACGCCGAGTAAAACAGAACCTCGCGCCGTGTCATGACCGAGCAACGTCGTGTGTCACGGGGCGCTGTCTTGCAACAATCCACCGTGCCGGATCGGTTGAATACGGGTGGCGCGGCCCGTGCGATCATCGGTTTCGATATAGACACCCGATAGCGTTGCCTCGCCATTTGCAGGGGTAAACCGTTCCTTAGGCATGCCTGTGATGAAACGACGCAAGGGTTCTACCTTATCCATACCAATCACAGAATTATAATCGCCGCACATACCCGCATCGGTCAGATATCCGGTGCCGCCTTTCAAAATCATCGCATCACCCGTCGGCACATGGGTATGTGTGCCCACAACCAAAGATGCCCGTCCATCACACCAATGACCCATCGCCATTTTCTCGGACGTGGCCTCACAATGCATGTCGACAATGATTGCGGACGCCATGCCGCCTAAGGGATGGGTTTTCAAAACCGGGTCCAGCGCCGAAAACGGATCATCAAAGGGGCGCTTCATAAACACTTGGCCCAAGGCTTGGGTGACCAACACCTTTTTACCGTTCTGCGCTGTAAACAGGCGCGCACCTTTGCCCGGTGCGGTTTTTGAGAAATTCAAGGGCCGGATCACGCGCGGTTCTTGTTCAATAAAACTAAGCATGTCTTTTTGATCAAAGGCATGATCACCCAACGTCAGACAGTCCGCGCCCGCCTCAAGCAACGTCTTGGCATGCGTGCCAGATAGCCCCATACCACTGGTCGCGTTTTCACCGTTCACCACGATGAAATCGAGTTTCCATTCTTTGCGCAGTCGCGGCAGGTTTTCAGTAATGGCACGGCGCCCCGCGCGGCCCATCACATCGCCAAGAAAGAGTATTTTCATGGCGATAGCGATAGGCCGCTGCGCCCTTGGGTGCAAGGGCGCAGCGTTGGTTTTACTTAGAACTTGCGGCTAAGGCCCAGCGTGATCTGGGTCAGCTTGGTTTTGGATGATGTTGTGGTGCCGTTAAAATCAAAATCCGGGCTGTCAAAACTATGATGCACCGCCTCAATTTTGGTGCGCCACCCATCGCCAATCGCAAATTCAGCGCCCAGACCGATGGAAGGCGAGATCACAATGTCCGTCCCCGACGCCCCAGAGGGTCGCGCCATCGCATCGGTGATCCCAAGACCAGCGATGCCATAGAAAAATGCGCGATCCGTCGCAAAACCACCGCGCAGGCGTGGCATTAGCATGAAACCACCATCAAATTGGCTGTCCCCCAAGGCCGCGTCGTTACGGCTGCCTTTGGTTGATATCGTCGTCAGCGAAATCTCTGGCCCCCAAACAAATCCGTTGCCGCGTACAAAGTTGTAACCGCCGTAAATACCCAAATTGGCGGTCTTATCTTCGTATTGATGCACCGCGTTACTGCCCACATCCGACGTCGATTTGACCGCATCAATACTGAGGCCACCGTAATACCCCGCCCAATTTTCTTGCGCCTGCGCGGCTGTGCCACAAAGGACCAGCACCAACGCCCCTGCCTGTTTCAGACGAATTCCCATCGTCATTCCTTTCTCAAAAAGTTAACATGCAATTAACAATGCAATGGTTGCATTAATTATTGTTTTACGATAATTAATGCAAATCATTAAATCTGGAGTCTTCTATGCTTTCCTCTTTGCATCCTAAAGATCGCTTGCAAACCACCGCAACGGCTGGCGTCTGGCTAAGTTCAGCCGTCATTGCCCTGCTCATCACCATCATTGGGTTTTTCACGTGGACGTCACTGACGGATGGGAATGAATTATCCCGTTTGCTCACAGATCAACTTGAGCTGAACGGCCCCGCCCCTTTGTTGAATAGTACACAAGCAACATTATTGACCGCAATTTGGCTGATCACCGATATCATCGCACTCATTATGCTGTTGAACATACGCATATTGTTTATCGGTATTCGTCGCCTTGGCATATTCACCGATCAAACCGCGCGACGCCTCCGCCGTATTGGCTGGCTGTTGTTCGCCATTGGTCCGCTCAATGTATTTGTGAACATGGGGGCATCAATGTTGCTTGGCTATTGGCGTGATCCGACGGCGTTACACGGCAGTATCTCACTGGATGATGGTGATTTTTATGCCATGGTCATTGGATTGGTCATTGTCGCGGTCGGGCATATCATGGTTGATGCCACCCGGATCGAAACCGAAAACCGCGCCTTTGTATAAGTGGAACACATGCCAATAGTAGTCACCCTTGATGTCATGCTGGCCCGCCGCAAAATGCGCTCAAAAGAGTTGGCAGAGCGGGTTGGCATTACTGTGCAAAACGTGTCCTTGCTGAAATCTGGCAAGGTCAAAGGTGTGCGGTTCGAAACGCTTGAGAAAATCTGTGAAGTGCTTGAGTGCAAGCCCGGCGATATTTTGGATTTTGAACCCTGAGCTTCGGCCCATTATCCTTGATTTAATGGACAGCTTTCCCCCGCGCCAACGCGATGTGATGGGCGATGTGATGATCACCAGTCGCCATCAGCCCATAAAACCCCAAGGCTCTGATCCGCTCATCCGCGGGGGGTGATACGACCTCCCAACTGACAACAGTGCCTTGTTGAGACACCGTGCTTTGCCAGCCAGTTTGCTGCGCCAAGACTGGTCCGTGTGCCTTTACCATGCGACCCGCAGCCGCGTTTTGAGGCAGGGACACATCGATGATCATGCGCAATCCGCCAGTAATCGGTGCCTGCTTCACAGTGCTAATCAACATAAGCTCTGACATATCGACAAGATGGCGACGCAACGCTGTGATATTGACCTTGCTCCAATCTGTATCAGCGTCAGCACCCAACAGAGCCACAATTTCACTAATCGCGGCAAACGTGCCCTGCCCCGGTTCCTGAACCAAAACAGGTGCCGATGCGCTATGAGAATGATCATGCTGAGCGGCACCAACAGTTGGGTGTTGAACACCCGCCAGTACCAAAATGGCGAACACCTTGATCTTTAAACCCTTGAAAAACATATGTACTCCTGTGCAATGCTAGGCTTCTTACTAGATCAATTGGTCATTACACTATATGATCGAAATCATGATTTTGCCGTTCCCCTTATCCAATCTGAAACGCACCGGACGCACAAAGCTGCATTTGAAAAAGAATGAAGCACTGTTTCGACAAGGCGACATTACGACAGCGATCTTTTTTGTCATATCAGGCGCTGTCCACCTCGTGCGTCACACCCATGAGGGACACAGCGTTATTTTGCACCGCGCAGTATCCGGCACCACATTTGCAGAAGCCAGCCTGTTCTCTGATGTGTATCATTGCGATGCTACTGCGACTGAACCAGCTGAGGTTATCCGCTTATCCAAAACAGACATCTTAGCCTTAGTGACAGCCGATCCAGACTTTGCACAGGCCTTGTTAAAACGGTTTGCTCAGGATGTGCAGACCCATAGAAAACACCTGGAAATCCTTGCCATCAAAGGTGCAGAGGATCGCGTATTTGCAGCCCTGGTCAGTTTTGGGCAAAGCGGCACAGTCACAGCATTTGCAATCTTTGTCGGACTGACCACCGAGGCCACTTTGCGCGCGCTTTCCAAATTGGTCCAACAGGGAAAGGTGACAAAGCTAAAGCGCGGACACTACGAAGTGCCCGACACCTCGATCACGCCACGTTCTGTCACAATCAAATCCAGCGTTTGATCGGTGTCTTCTAGTGGTAAATCATCAATTTCCTGCCCATAAAAGGCAAAACCAATCGCAAGGGTCGCACGTTTCGCGCGCAGCCCCTCAAGTGTGCGGTCATAGAACCCGCCACCATAGCCAAGCCTCCCCCCGGCCCGATTGAAGGCCAGCAAAGGCACAATCAAAATCTCAGGTTCAAAGAAATCATCCTGTTCGGGGATCATCGCCCCAAAAGCCCCCGCCACCATCGCAGCGTCAGGCGACCAGCGCGAAAATTTGAGCGGTTGCCCGGCCCTAATAATCACCGGCACGCCAACTGGGCCATGCGCATGCGCCTCTGCCATCGCTGGCACAGGATCAATTTCTGTTCGAATTGGCATGAACCCCGACAGCGGCACACCGCGATACCCCGCCAATACTTCGCTCAGGTATCCTGCTTGCGCTGCATTCGCGTTTTCAAACAGTGGCTTACGTCGTGCAAACGCCGCTTTGCGCGCCGCATCTTTAATGGCTGTTAGATCATTCACAACAATACCACCGCTGCCAAGCCAAGAAAGGCAAAGAACCCAACAACATCCGTGACCGTGGTCACAAACGCCCCCGATGCCAGCGCCGGGTCAACGCCGATGCGCTCTAACACAATCGGAATACCAGTGCCCGCAAGCCCAGCCACAACCATGTTGATTACCATCGCAATAGCAATCACATAGCCCAGCGCGGGTGAGCCAAACCAGACAAACCCCACAATGCCCATCACAAATGCAAATATCGTACCATTCACCAGCCCCACCAAACATTCACGCCGGATCACCCGCCACACATTTGATCCAGTCAAATCCTTGGTCGCAATTGCACGCACAGCCACCGTCAGGCTTTGCGTGCCCGCATTGCCGCCCATAGACGCGACAATCGGCATGAGTACAGCAAGCGCCACAATCTGCGCCAAGGCCACTTCAAACTGCGAAATCACCATCGACGCGGCAATCGCTGTGACGAGGTTCACTGCCAGCCACGGCAAGCGCTGTTTGGTGGTTTCGATCACACGGTCGCTCAACGACCCTTCACCAACACCCGCCAGACGCAGGATGTCTTCTTCGTGTTCTTCATCCAGAACCGCCATCGCATCATCAATGGTGATCACCCCGATCAGGCGCCCCTCATCATCCACTACGGGTGCCGAAATCAGGTGGTATTGGTTGAACGCATAGGCAACATCGCCCTCATCACGCATCGCCGGGATCACCTGAAATGTATCCTCTAGAATATCGCGCAACATCGTCTCGCGCTTGGAACGCATCAATTTACCCAAGGTG
Source organism: uncultured Sulfitobacter sp. (assembly GCA_938003685.1). Lineage (GTDB taxonomy): Bacteria > Pseudomonadota > Alphaproteobacteria > Rhodobacterales > Rhodobacteraceae > Sulfitobacter. The sequence goes on from CALKXT010000207.1 coordinate 7,996, forward strand.
ACATTACCCACAGGGTGCAAGCGCGGATCAACCATGACGATATGATAAAACTGATCTGGCAGGTCTTCTTCTTTCGTCACCCGCAGATGATCAATCGCTTGGCCGACATTCCAATGCTCAGGGGCCATCACCACCTCGCGCTGCATCAAACGACCCGCAGAATACTCTGGGTAACTCAGCGATTGTTGCACCGCCGCCCGGTCACTATCCTCAAGCGCGCCCAAAATGGTCGCTTGCTGCGCACCTTCGAGATCTTCGATCAGATCAACAACATCATCACTGTCCATCTCGCGGACCGCTTGGTTCAACACCTGAGGGGTCAGGATCGAAATCACGTCTTCCCGGATTGCCTCGTCAAGTTCCGACAGGATCTCGCCATCAAACTCGTGGTCATAAAGCCGGATCAGATCAGCACGATCCCCTTGGCTGATCTGCTCCAAAAGATCTGCAATATCAGCCGCGTGTAACGGTTCCATCAGTGCAGTTAAGGTCGCAGAATCGCCTGCTTCAACGGCCTCCATGATCGCGGCGACGGATTTGCGATTCAAAAGGTAGGCTTCTGCTTCGACCTCTTCTTCAGGGGCCAATTCCAAGTCTTCATTTTGATCAACCATGGCGCGCCTCTTTTCGTATTTTCGTGACCATAGGCATGCGATGTTTCATACACAATGGCGGTTGGACATTGTCCCGGACGGCTGACCAGAATAGTGTGCCCACATGACACATCAAACCCTCCTGACCGGCCCAACTTTACGCTATTCTGGCGATCCAATGCGTGATCCATGGCAAGACGTCATTGCGATCGACACCAATGGTGGTGTGGTGATTGAGGATGGGGTGATCACGGCTGTAGGAGGCGCAGATCAATTGCGTGCCGCACACCCCTCGGCCAAGGTCACTGCATATGGTGACGACACCTTAATGTGCCCCGGCTTTATCGACGCCCATGTGCATTACCCCCAAACTGCGATTATCGCCTCATGGGGCAAACGCCTGATTGATTGGCTTAACAGCTATACCTTCCCAGAAGAAATGCGCCTCTCCGATCCAACCTATGCGGATGAGATTGCCGGACGTTATTTGGACCTGACACTGGATCACGGCACAACCACTGTTGCTTCTTATTGCACCATTCATCCGCACAGCGTTGATGCACTGTTTAGCGCCGCCGTCCAGCGCGGCCAACGCATCGTCGCGGGTAAAACCTGTATGGACCGCAACGCCCCAGAGGGGCTGCGCGACACGGCACAATCGGCATATGATGACAGCAAGGCACTGCTCGAACGATGGCATGGAATAGCGCGCGCATCTTATGCCATCACCCCACGCTTTTCCCCAACCTCGACGCCCGAACAACTTGCCGCTCTTGGCGCACTTTGGGGCGAACACCCCACCTGCCTGATGCAAACCCATCTCAGCGAACAGATCGACGAAATCGCTTGGGTCCGCGATCTATACCCCAACACACGCGACTACCTTGATACCTATGAAGAACATGGGTTGATCGGTGAGCGTGCGCTTTATGGCCACGCCATCCACCTGGAAGCGCGCGAAATTGACCGTATCACGGAAACGGGTGCCGCATTGGTACACTGCCCGACTTCAAACACATTCATTGGCTCAGGTCTTTTTGACATGGCCGGTCTTGCAGCGCGTGCCATTCCCTGCGGACTGGCCACAGACACAGGTGGTGGATCATCTTTTTCCATGCTGCGCACAATGGCTGCAGCCTATGAAATCGGACAATTGCGCGGCACACCACTACATGCAGCACAACTGATCTGGCTCGCCACGGCTGGCTCTGCACGTTGCCTGCATCTAGACAGTCAAATTGGCACAATAAGCCCAGGCACCGAAGCAGACTTGACCATCCTCAACCTCGCCTCAACCCCCGCCATCGCTCAACGCGCAGCTCAAGCAACCGATATCTGGGACAGCCTGTTCGCCACCATCATGATGGGCGACGACCGCGCTATTCAAGACGTCTGGATCGCAGGCAAACGCCGCACATAACCCCATCTTTTTGGCCGAAAATATCCTGGGGGAGGTTGAGGGGGCAAAGCCCTCTCATCAGCAACATAAAATCGCTTGCGGCGCAGCCGCTCCTTTTTGAATGTCCCACCGCATCAACAAGGGGCCGCCAAGACCATCACCCAAACATTCCCCGACGCACGCGCCAAACCAAATTCCTGCGCGGCCTTGTGGGTCATGTTGCGGTAATGGCCCGGTGAACCGGTCCAACCTTTCATCACCTCAGCCAAATTCATTTGACCTTTTGCAATGTTCTCCGCAACAAAACACCATTCATAGCTCTGCGCTGTGACCCGATCCGAAACCGCTGCCCCCTTGCTCCCCTCATGAGAGAAAAAACCAACCGCCGCCATATCATCCGCATGGACCTGTGCCGCTCGCTCCAATGCCGACGAATAGACCAAAGCCGGTTCGCTCGCACTAGCGCGCACATCATTGATGGCCCGCGTCGCCGCCGGGTTTGCATACGCAGGCGCGACACAGGCTAAGAGTGCTAGAAAAGCGCCAACAATCTGTCTCATATCGCTTCACTCAGTGATTTTGCCATTTTGTTTTGCCGCGCGACCTGCGCCCCCAAATCAATTGTCAGCACCTGACCATCACGCACAATCTGTCTCCCCTCAACAAAGAGATCACGCACCGTTGTTGGCCCCGCCAACAAAAGTGCTGCCGGATCCCAACTGCCCGCTGACGCCAAACCGCTGACATCCCAAATCGCGATGTCTCCACGCTTACCTTTCGCAAGGCGACCACAATCAGAACGACCCAACACATCGGCACCCCCGCATGTGGCAATTTCCAAAGCTTCATGCGCACTCATCGCGTCCGCCCCGTTTTTCACCCGTTGCAGCAACATCGCCATACGTGCCTCTGCGATCAGATTACCTGCATCATTGCTTGCTGATCCATCCACGCCGATGCCCACAGGCACGCCAGCGTCACGCATCGCGCGCACCGGTGCAATGCCTGATCCCAATCGACAATTCGAACACGGACAATGCGCCACGCCAGTGCCCGTTTCAGCAAACAGTTCAATCTCGCTTGGGTCTAATTTGACGCAGTGTGCATGCCACACATCACGTCCCACCCAGCCGAGTTCTTGGGCATATTGCCCCGGACGGCAGCCAAACTTCTCAAGGCTATAAGCGATGTCTTCGTCGTTCTCTGCCAAATGCGTGTGCAACATCACACCCTTGTCACGCGCCAACAATGCGGCCTCGCGCATCAAATCACGGCTAACTGAAAACGGCGAACACGGGGCTAGACCAACGCGACACATCGACCCTTCGGACGGATCGTGAAACGCATCCACTACGCGGATACAATCCTCTAAAATTGCCGCCTCACCCTCAACCAAATCATCCGGCGGCAGCCCACCATCCCTTACCCCAATGCTCATCGCGCCGCGCGTGGGGTGAAACCGCATCCCCAATTCAGCGGCGGCGTGGATCGTATCTTCCAATCGTGATCCATTGGGGTAAAGGTACAAATGATCAGAGGATAATGTGCATCCCGACAGCGCCAGTTCAGCGAGGCCAATTTGGGCTGAAACATACATGTGATCAGGCGTAAAGCGGGACCAAATCGGATAAAGCGTTTGCAACCACCCAAACAGCAAGGCGTCCTGCCCCCCCGGCACAGCGCGGGTCAATGTTTGATACAAATGGTGATGGGTGTTCACGAGACCCGGCGTCACCACACAGCCCGCGGCATTGATCACCTCACCCGTGGTGGTCAGTCCTTGCGCCACAGCGACAATCACACCATCACGGATCAAAACATCCGCGCTGTGCAAAACGCGCCGCGTGTCGTCCATCGTTACAATCGTATCGGCATTTTTAATCAGAGTTTCAGGCATAATGCACCTTTTCCTTGCGGGCCTGTCTCGTGCAAAGGTGCGTGCGCGGATGGAAAACAGGCTCAAGAACCCGCACATGACAAGCCTAAACCAGCCGTTAGCGTCTGGTCAATATTCTTTCAGAATCGCCAATGCTTGGGCGTGAATTGCGCGGTTTGCGGCCGCGACTGCGCGACCACCTGCATGCGCAGGCCCGCCTTGCCAATCCGTGACAATGCCACCTGCTGCCTGAATCACGGCGATTGGTCCTTGGATGTCATACGGGTTTAGCCCTGCCTCAATAACCAAATCGACCTGCCCTGCCGCAACCAACGCATAGGCGTAACAATCCATGCCATAGCGCGTCAGCCGTGCCTTTCTGGCAACCGCATGAAAGCCAGCGCCATCTTGCGATGTGCCCACTTCTGGGAATGTCGTAAAGATAATCGCTTCGCTTAAATCACGCGCGGACATGGTCGACAGCATACACGCGCCGTGGGGGCCCGTCATTGACGCGCCATCTGGCGCACCTTCAAAGCGTTCACCAATATAAGGTTGATCAATGATGCCATAGAACGGGCCAGTAGCGTCCGACACAGCAATCAAAACACCCCATGTCGGCGTGCCGCTTAGAAATCCTCGTGTGCCATCAATCGGGTCCAAGACCCACGTCAAGCCAGATGTACCAGCGTTTTCCCCATATTCCTCACCCAAAATACCGTCTTTGGGCCGTTCGCGTGCCAAAATCTCGCGCATCGCGCGTTCGGCGGCACGGTCGGCTTCGGTCACTGGGTCAAAACCGTCGCTTAACTTGTTGTCCGCACTTAACGATGCACTGCGAAAAAATGGAAGGATAACAGAGCGCGCAGCGTCGGCCATCAAATGGGCAACCCGGCGAATATCGGCATCAAATGGCGTGTAATCAGTCATGCAAAACGCCTGCCAGCTTGGGCAGGCCATTGCAAGTCCCCGGATCATAGTCAGCACTCAAAGCGGCATCGCAGGTTAGGCCACGTCGCTCAGCACACGGGCCAATTCAAACAACCGACGACGCTGGTTTTCTGGAATGGCATAATAGGAACGCACCAAATCCATCGCCTCTTTGTCACCCATCAAATCCGTGGGAAACACAGCTTCTTGTGATGTTTCATCAGCTTCGTCTGATTTCAGGCCCTCGAAAAAGAACGACACGGACACATCTAGTGCGTCCGCAATATCCCAAAGCCGTGACGCGCTGACTCGATTGGCCCCGGTTTCGTACTTTTGAATCTGCTGAAATTTAATCCCGACCAGTTCAGCCAGTTTTTGCTGCGTCATCCCGGTTAGCCATCGCCGCTGGCGGATACGCTTACCAACATGAACGTCTACTTTATGCGCCATCTTTTTATTTTCCTTACCCTGTAGCACTTAAAAAGTGTCAATCATTACAAATTTGCACCCTCAAAACACTGATGAGCAAACTGTCACACGTCCCGCAACATAGGGGATACCATTTTTACAGCAAACGAAATTAACTAAATTTTGGTGTGATTGCCGCTCAACTCTTTCGACTCAAGGTGCAATGATGTGTTTGTTTTCTGACCAATTCACCTCAGCGATAAGGCGAGGCAGTATATAAGCATGCGTTCTCAGGCACCTATGGGATCGGACCGGATTTGTGTCAGCTCCTATACTGCGAGCCTAGGGAAAATTGCGCAAAATAGTGTAAAATGTTTCACATGAGGAAAAATATGGTCTCGTTTTGTCGAGATGCGCCTCAAAACCCGTCGAAAACGGCGGCTAAACCTGAAGGTGATTCTATTTCTCACGCAACACGCCCAAGCTGATCTTGACACAAATCCGATAACGCCACCGTTTCTGCCGTGTAAATTAAACCGCCCTCAACCGACCGGGTTGTGCATTCGCAAATGCGCCGCGCAGCAATTTCGCAAGGGTGTCGTGTACCTCACCGGCAGAGGTCTGCGCACCGTAAAGGTTGATCTGTTGATGCGGTAAAGTGGGCAAGGCACCGTTGTGGTCAACCTGTTCCAGATAAGGTGGCTCTGTCCCATCGATCATCGCATGTACCGCCAAATCTGCGCTGACTGCGGCCTCAATTGTGCGGTCACTGTCAGTTTCCACACTCATTTCCCATTGGATGCCGGATGCATCAAGTGCTGCAACCACATGGGGCCGAAAAGTGCAAAACCTGCAAAATGCCAATCGCAAGGGCCGTTGCCGCCAAGCGGCCCCACCCGGCGCGCCAATCCAACAAAGCTCCTTTGACGCGAGGGTTTCGCCACCATTGTCCAATGAGGTTTCTGTGGTCACGATCAAATCGCGTTCACCTTTAGAAAACTGGTCCTTCAGGATGCGGGTATATGATGCCTCAAGCTGAACTTTCACACGTGGGAACGCCGCGTGAAACTGCTTTAACACCTGTGGAATGGCCGGATAAACAGTATCATGTGGGACACCAAGCTTGATCTCACCTTCATAGGCTTGATCGGTCAAACGGCCTATGACTTCGTCATTCAGGGCGATCATACGACGCGCATAGACCAGCAATTGTTCACCTGATGCGGTCAGAGCAATTGTGCGGCCTGTGCGGTCCAACAGGTCCAGCCCCAACATTTCTTCCAAACGTTTGAGCTGCATCGACACCGCAGATTGTGTGAGGTGCAAGAAACCAGCCGCGCGGGTGACGCCACCGGAGTCTGCAACCGCAACAAAAGACCGCAACGTCGTGATATCCAGATTTCTCATATATCAACCTTCTTGATGTGATGCATAACAAACATTCGTTTTTATTATGATTAAGAAACGTCAATACATCAAGTATCGAAATGCAAAATGGAATCGCATCACAAAACCTAAAGGATTAAGATCATGTCGACCCTGACCCAGCACACCTGCACCACACATCGCTCTAACTCTCAGCCCCTTATCGGTTCAATCACTCGCGCATATCGCCTTTGGGCCACTCGGCGTGCGCTTGCGGCGCTTAGCCCAGAGCAATTACAGGACGTCGGTGTCAGCCGTGCAGAGGCCAATCGCGAGGCGCAGCGCGCTGTTTGGGACGTTCCAGCAAACTGGCGCGCATAATTTGATGAAACTGCGGTCTATTGATGCAAGTAAACCCTTGATAATCAGTGCTGCAGCCCCAATATTCATGGCTATACCGTGACCGATTTTATCGGCACGCAACATATTGCCAATTTGGAGGGTACAAATGGCTGACGTCAATACAATCCGGGGTGCCGCAGGGACCCGCGCCGCTGACATCGACGCAGGATTACGCGCGCACATGAACAAAGTCTACGGGACAATGTCCGTGGGCATGCTGCTGACGTTCGCCGCAGCCTGGGCAATCTCAGGCTTGGCAGTGACAACAGATCCGGCACTCGCAGCAGCCCAAATCGGCGCTGACAAATATCTGACCTCACTTGGTGCGACCCTTTATATGTCGCCCCTCAAATGGGTTGTGATGTTTGCCCCGCTCGCTTTTGTCTTTGGCTTTAGCGCCATGATCAACAAGATGTCCGCTGCAACTGCTCAGGTTGTGTTCTACGCCTTTGCTGCTGTGATGGGTGTGTCCATCAGCTCGATCTTTATCGTGTTTACAGGGTATTCAATCGCGCAGGTGTTCTTGATAACTGCGATCGCTTTTGCAGGCCTATCCCTTTGGGGTTACACAACCAAGAAAGATATTTCTGGTTGGGGTAGTTTCCTAATCATGGGCGTCATCGGCTTGATCGTTGCATCCATCGTCAACATCTTCCTCGCCTCTTCGGCGTTGATGTTTGCGATCTCTGCGATTGGTGTTCTGATCTTTGCCGGCCTGACAGCCTATGACACGCAAAAGATCAAGACCGAGTATCTGGCGCACGCGCACCACGGTGACACAGAATGGTTGGGCAAAGCCGCAATAATGGGCGCGTTGAACCTATACCTCGACTTTATCAACATGTTCATGATGTTGTTGCAGCTGTTCGGCAACCGCGAGTAATAGCGTTTACATCTTATAATCGGGGCCGGTTCTGAAAAGGACCGGCCCTTTTTTATGGCACTCAGGTAATTATTGAAGACGTTGGATACGCCGCTCGGATCATCTGTGAGGTATATCGTGAGTAACGCCCAAGCGATATCTATGACCTAAGCTAGCTCAAAAATAACGCCTTAGATCAAAGCCCCGAAAGCGCGTCCGACAAAGGCCGTGACGGCCATGGCAAGACTGCCCCACAAAACAACACGTCGTATTGCGGGCCATTTTGGCGCACCACCCAGATGCGCACCGCCACCACCCAATAAGACAAGCGCACAGACCGCAACAACTGCCACAGCCAATCCTCGACTGCCCACAGGGGCCGTCATGGCGGCCAGCAAGGGAAGTCCACCCCCCAAGGCAAACGCCAAGGCAGACGCGCCAGCAGCCTGTAGTGGGTTCGCCTGCCCCGCCAGACCAAACATGCCCAATTCCTCGCGGGCATGTGCGCCCAGCGCGTCGTGATCTGTTAACTGCGTTGCGACCTCAAGCGCCAAGTCAGCCTGAACACCACGTGTTTGCAAACCTTCAGCCAACTCGCTGAGTTCATAGTCAGGGTCTTCGATCAAAGCGACGCGTTCCCGTTCAAGATCAGCCTCTTCAACGTCAGCTTGTGCGGAAACGGATACATATTCCCCCGCCGCCATCGACAAGGCACCTGCGGTCAACCCCGCCAACCCCGTGAGAACAACATTGCCATGCACCATTCCAGCAGACGATACGCCCACCAACAGGCTAGCAGACGACACAATACCATCATTCGCCCCCAAAACGGCGGCGCGCAACCAATTGCTGCGGTTGATGTAGTGGCCTTCTTTGGGCATGTTGTGCAATCCTGATACGATTGGCGTTGATCGCGATGAGCCAGACCAACCCCTACGCGCAATCGGCGTTGATCAGGTTAGCGGATCAATAGGGCTCGCGGCCGATGCTGGTAAATCCAATACTGTCGGAATGTGCCCCACCAAATATAGGTGCGGGCGGCGGTGAAACAGGTTCAGCAATGCAAGCAGATAAGAAACCGATAGCCGCAAGGGCAACGATGAGTGAACGTGACATGTAATATTCCTTGGCAGCTAGGATACGGTTCAGTATCGCGTGATGTGCGCCCAGACGCAAGCAGTCGAAAATCCGTGTGCAGTCACAGATTCGACCCCAAACGAAAAAAGCCACGCAGATGCGCGGCCTTTGACACTTTAAAGAGCGACGATCTTACTTGATCTTGCCTTCTTTGTATTCGACGTGCTTGCGAATAACGGGGTCGTATTTTTTCATAACCAGTTTTTCGGTCATGGTACGTGCGTTTTTCTTAGTCACGTAAAAATGGCCTGTGCCCGCGGACGAGTTCAGACGGATCTTGATCGTGGTTGCCTTAGCCATAAGTCTTCTCCTGCTGCACCGCCCGTCGATACGGGGTGCTGTAATCCTGTGCCTCGGCTTTTACCCGGATAAGGGTCCGAGTCAACACCAAAAGGTCGCTTGCGTCAGAGCTCGACGCGTACATCGTGCATCCACAGCTTTGCAGGACGCGACAACATGAAAATGACCACATCCGCAAGGTCATCAGGTTCGGTGAAAATATGGTTTGGCACATCTTCGCCCGCCTTAGCAAACATGCCCGTGTTGGTGCCACTTTGGTACAGTCCCGCAACACGCACACCGCTGTCGGCCTCGTCCTCTTTCAGCACATCGGTGAAACCACGCATCCCGTATTTGGTCGCGGTATAGACCGACTGCCCGGCTTGAGCGAGCACACCTGATTTTGACACGACATTGAGAATCGCCGCCTCTGGCCGTTCGCGAAGTCCGGACAAAAAGGCGCGGGTCAGATGAATAGCGCC
>CALKXT010000208.1 GCA_938003685.1 uncultured Sulfitobacter sp.
CCCGCGCTTTAGGAGTACTACATGTCTAAGTCGAAAAAGCTTGATTTCCGTCCGAACGAGTTTGTTGTTTACCCGGCCCACGGTGTCGGTCAGGTCGTATCCGTAGAAGAGCAGGAAGTCGCTGGCATCACGCTGGAGCTGTTCGTGATTGCATTTGAAAAAGACAAAATGACGTTGCGGGTACCAACCCATAAAGCCACCGAAATTGGTATGCGTGCTTTGTCGTCGCCTGACGTGATCGCCCATGCGATGAAGACGCTCAAGGGCAAGGCCAAGGTCAAGCGCGCCATGTGGTCGCGTCGTGCGCAGGAATATGAGCAAAAGATTAACTCTGGCGATTTGATCGCGATTGCAGAGGTCGTGCGCGATCTGCACCGCACTGATGACCAGCGTGAACAAAGCTATTCAGAACGTCAGCTTTATGAAGCAGCGCTTGAGCGTCTGACACGTGAAGTTGCGGCTGTTGGCGGTGGCGATGAATTGGTCGCAGCCAAGCAGGTTGGTGACGTGCTGGAAAGCCGCGTCGCAGCTGCGTAATATCTAGTTTGTGATTATTGAGACGCCGCGCCCAAGGGTGCGGCGTTTTGCGTTTTAGTCAGGGTTCCAGTCGTAGACCATTGTATCAAAGACGATCAGGATCGCGACTTCGACGATTTGTTGTGTTGCGCCCAGAACGTCACCTGTTTGTCCGCCGATTTTGCGGCGCGCCACTGTTTGTACACCCAGAGTCGCCAATACTGCGATCACGATCAGCCAAAGTGTCGAAACTTCTGGGGCGAACAATGCCGCTAATGCTGTAAACCCAAGCGCTGTGTAAGTTGCGGCACGCCCGGGTCTGCCAGTGTTTTGGGCCAATCCGTCACGGCGCGCATGGGGCAGGCGGTGCATCACCCAAACCATTGCGCCACGCGACATGACTGCTGCCGTCAGAACTGCGCCCAGCAATACCCCTTTTTCAATCATCTGGGTGATCACATACCAACGCAGCAACAGCGACAGTACCAAGGCAATTACGCCGTAGGTGCCGATTTGGCTGTCTTTCATGATGACCAATCGTTTGGCCATATCCCAACCGCCCCAGAAACCATCTGCGCAATCTGCCAGACCATCCTCGTGCATCGCACCTGTGACGATGACAGAGGAAAGGACAACAAATAAAGCGGTGATCGGGCTGACGACACCAAAGCTTTGCAGGGCCCAAGCCACTGCGACTGCAATCGCACCAACAGCCAAACCCACCAGCGGATAGGCCCATGCAGCCTGTGCCAGTGACCGGCCTGCGGTGGGCACAAATGGGGCCGTGGGCAACGGCAACCGGGTCAACAGCATAAAGGCCGTCGCAATGTCGCGCAGTTGAAATGCGCTGCGAATTTTATCTGTGTCGGTTACGTTCATCAATTTGCCCTTTCAGACCTTTCTCAGGTCTTACGGTAAGGCTAGACAAGACCAAACCGCAATTCGCAAGTATGAGCATCACATGACACAAACCTTTAGCAATCTTTCTGAATTTCGTGCGGTTTTAGCCGCACAAGAGGACATTGATACCGCCGCTTATGATGCTGCGGGGGATCACAACGGCCAATTGACCAAACCCCCCGGTGCCTTGGGGCGTTTAGAGGACCTCGCGCTTTGGTATCGAGGCTGGCGTGGTGGTGAACGTGCCGAGATCACCAAACCTCAAGTGATCGTTTTTGCAGGTAATCACGGCGTTGCGGCGCGCGGCGTGTCGGCGTTTCCTGCCGAAGTGACGGCGCAGATGGTCATGAACTTTGAGCATGGTGGTGCCGCGATCAACCAGATTGCGCGTGCCAATGGTGCGACCTTGAATGTCGTTGCGTTGGATTTGGATACGCCAACGCAGGATTTCACCGCAGGTCCGGCGATGTCCAGTGAGGATCTGATCGCGGCGTTGCAGGCAGGGTGGAACGAAGTTGACCCAGATGCCGACCTACTGGTCGTTGGTGAAATGGGCATTGCCAACACCACTTCTGCGGCGGCTTTGGCAAGTGCATTGCTAGGTGGGGATGCGGCGGATTGGACGGGACGGGGCACTGGTGTCGATGACGCGGGTCTGGCCTTGAAAACGCAAGTTGTGGCTGAAGGTGTCGCGTTACACAAAGACGCAGGGGACGGACTAGACATGCTGACCTGCTTGGGTGGGCGCGAACTGGCGGGGATGGTCGGGGCCATGGCGCGTGCGCGCAACTTGCGTATCCCTGTGATCCTTGATGGGTTTATCTGCTGCGCGGCGGCATTGTGTTTGGCAAAATCCCAAGAAGGCGCGTTAGATCACACCGTTGCAGGGCATCAAAGTGCTGAGGGCGGTCATGCAGAGTTGCTCAAGGCGTTGGGCAAAGAGCCTCTGCTTCAATTGGGCCTGCGCTTGGGCGAGGCCTCAGGTGGTGCATTGGCGATTGGGCTTTTGAAAGCGGCATTGGCCTGTCACGCAGGTATGGCAACCTTTGCCCAAGCAGGTGTGAGTGACGCTTAAATCTTTGACCGCAGGTGGGTGGGCACATAACCTACCCCTGGCATTTAAGCGCTCTTTTTACTTTCGTCGTCGCTTCGGTTCAGAAATGCTGTTTCCAAGTCTTTCTGGAGTTCTTTGGCGCGCGCGACATAAGCTTTGTTGTCACCCGTTGCCACGTTAGGATCCCAAAGCGTTGCCAATTCGCGCACTGACTCGCGGTCATGACTATAGAACATGCGCTGCGCCTCAGCGGCCTCGTATTCTGATAACCCCATGTTTTCCAAGACATAGCGCCCTGCACGTAATGAGCTGTCGAACATTTCACGCACAATGTCATTCGCACCTGCTTGGTATTGACGGTACACATCTGTGCGGTCGTGCGCGCGCGTGATGATGTGCAGGTCAGGCCGTTGCTTGCGGGCATATTCGATCAGTTTTATCGCGGCCTTTTGATCATCCAATGCAACCACCAATACACGCGCATCTTTGATCCCGGCTTTGCGTAGGATGTCAGGTCGCGTTGGATCACCCAAGAACGCCTTGAACCCAAACCGCCGCATCACGGCAATGGTCTCTGGGTTGTGGTCCAGCACAACGGTTTGAAAGCCACTCGCCTGAACAAGGCGGTTCACGATCTGACCAAAACGTCCGATTCCTGCGATGATAACAGGCCCTTCTTCGTCGATCTCATCTGGAACAATTGTACCAACATCCTCCATCCGTTTGCTGATCACATCATATAGAATGAACAACAGCGGTGTGATCAGCATCGACAGTGCAATCACCAACAAGAGGGTTTCCGCAACTGGGCTTGGCATGACCCCGGTTGCAACTGAAAAACTAACAAGGACAAAGCCAAATTCACCCGCTTGTGCCAACCCCAGTGCAAACAGCCACTGATCACGCCCTTTGAGTTTGAACGCACGCCCAAGGCCAAACAGGATCACCCCTTTGACGATGATCACGAGCAACGCCATGCCCAGAATGATGATCGTATTGCTGAACAAGAGTTCAAAGTTAATACCAGCACCAACGGTAATAAAGAAGAGTCCCAAAAGCAGACCCTTGAAGGGTTCTAAGTCTGTTTCAAGCTCATGCCTAAATTCCGAACTGGCCAGCACCACACCCGCAAGGAAGGCGCCAAGTGCAGGGGACAGACCAACAAGCATCATCAGAAATGAAATGCCGACCACGATCAGCAAAGCGAGGGCTGTATACATCTCGCGCAGGTTGGCAGAGTGGATGAACCGGAACACGGGGCGCGTGAAAAATACACCTACTATGATGATCGACGCGATTGCACCGATGGTAACAAGGGTCACGCCCCACGCGGGCAATCCTTCGACAAGGCTAAGGGCAGGGCCGTGTGTCGCATCCACTGCTTTGTGGGCCGCTTCGACCTTGTCGGGGTCAAGTGAAATAGACCCATCCGGCAACATGCCTGTGGGCAGGGTAACGGCCAACAATGGCAAAAATGCAAGGATCGGAATGACCGCAATATCTTGTGTTAACAGCACAGAGAACACTGATCGCCCGCCACTGGTTTGCATTAATCCTTTCTCAGACAGAGTTTGCAAGACAATCGCTGTTGAGGACAAAGAGAGCGTCAAACCAATCGCCAACGCAACACCCCAAGGCTGATCATAGGCCATCGCAATACCCATAAGCGCTGCCGTTGACAGCACGACCTGCATGCCGCCCAAACCCAGTAAGCGGTGGCGCATGTCCCATAGCGCACGTGGTTCCAATTCCAACCCAATCAGGAACAGCATCATCACCACACCAAATTCGGCAAAGTGCTGCAAATCCTTGGTCTCGGATCCGACCAAATTGAAAACGGGCCCAATCAGGATGCCCGCCGCCAGGTAGCCCAGCACAGACCCCAATCCCAGCCGTGCCGCAATTGGCACCGCAATTACAGCAGCAGCGAGGTAAATTGACGCTTGGAAAAGGAAACCTTCCATGACGGTCCTTTCGGGGAAATCGTTATAAAATCATCATACGTTAAGTTGGCAGTGGTCCGTCGCGCTTCACCTGATCCATAACGATTTGGCTATGTACACGCGACACCGCAGGGTGGCGCAATAACACCTCATGAATCAACCGGTTCAGGCTGGGCAGATCGTCACAATAGACCCGCAAAAGATAATCCGCATCCCCGGTCATTGTCCACGCGCTCACAATCTCGGCGCGGGTGGCAAGAAGTCGCGCAAAACTGGCAGAGTGGTCTGGGCCATGTGTGCCAAGATGGACTTGGACAAACCCTTGGACGTTTAACCCCAGTTTTACTGGATCAAGGCGGGCGGTATAGCCTTGGATAATGCCTTCTGCCTCAAGCCGTTGCCGCCGTCGCCCCGCCTGTGAGGCGGACATATGCAATTGTTCACTCAATTCTTGGGCCGTCAAATGGGCGTCCTTTTGAAGGGCCGCCAGCAATCGGGTGTCTGTGTCATCTAACATGGTGCGTAGATCTCGCATGATTTGGTTCAATGATGCGGTAAGTATGCAGATTATACCATAGATGTGTCACTATTTGCGCAAAATATGCGACGTATAAGACATATTTTTGACGAAATACTGTACCCTTTACATGAAATGGAGACATCCCATGGGGCCTTTCCCACATGACGCTGCAAAATCCATGATCTCATCTGAAAATCCGGCAGGGACAGATGGCTTTGAGTTTGTGGAATTCGCAAGTGACACCCCCCAAGAGTTGCGCGACCTGTTTGCCCGTATGGGATATGCCCATGTTGCCAATCACAAGACCAAACGGATCGAACTTTGGCAGCAAGGTGACATCACCTATGTGCTGAATGCCGAACCAAACAGCTTTGGCGCGCGTTTTGTGGACCTGCACGGTCCATGCGCGCCTTCAATGGGCTGGCGTGTGGTTGATGCGCAAAAAGCATTGGCGCATGCACTTGCGAATGGTGCTGAAGAATACACGGGCGAGGGTAAGGTGCTTGATGTGCCCGCAATCATGGGGATCGGTGGTTCGCTGTTGTATTTTGTAGATCAATATTACGACACGTCGCCCTACAATTGGGAATACGATTGGATTGCACAGTCCAAGCCGCAGGGCGTCGGTTTCTATTATCTCGACCATCTCACGCACAATGTTTTTAAGGGCAACATGGACGTTTGGTTCAAGTTTTACGGCGACCTGTTCAATTTTCGCGAAATCCGGTTCTTTGATATTCAGGGTAAGTTTACAGGCCTGACCAGCCGCGCTTTGACCTCGCCTTGTGGTCGTATCCGTATTCCGATCAACGAAGACCGTGATGAAAAGGGCCAGATCGTTGCTTACCTCAAGAAATACAAAGGCGAGGGCATTCAACATATAGCCGTCGGAGCGCGCGATATTTACGAGGCGACAGATGAGATTTCCGGCAGGGGCGTGAAATTTATGCCCGGCCCTCCCACAACCTATTACAAGCTTAGTCACGACCGCGTTAAGGGCCACAGCGAACCACTGGACCGGATGCAAAAACATGGCATTTTGATAGATGGCGAGGGCGTCGTGGACGGCGGTGAAACCCGCATCTTGTTACAAATCTTCTCAAAAACCGTGATCGGCCCGATCTTTTTCGAATTCATTGAACGCAAAGGTGACGATGGCTTTGGCGAGGGTAACTTTAAGGCGCTGTTCGAAAGCATTGAACAAGAACAGATAGACAGCGGCGAACTCGCTTAACGCCTCTATTCTTTTTGGCTTTAAATATTCCCGGGGGTTTGGGGGCAGCGCCCCCAACGACGTGGCTGTTGCGCCTCGGTGCGGTTGTTTGTGGCCAAGCAGCTTAACCCTTGGGCATTTTCAGCACAACATTGCGCCCCCGTTTGGTATAGCGCAGTTCGCTATTTCCAATGGCCGAAACACGGCCGCCATCGATGCGATCCCCGACAACAACCTTTTTGTAACGCCCGTTGCTAAGCCGGACCAAAGCCCGCCTCTTAGAGGGTTTACCGTAAACGCCAATCAAGTTCACTTTGCGAAGATTAATCGCATTCTTAACAGTAGCTTGACGGGCCACAGATGTTTTGGTTGGAATTTTCGGTGTCACCACACGGGGCGCAACTGAGGCCACCTGAGTAGCTTCCTCTGTGGGTGCGCTGCGTTTGGCGCGTTTCACGATCCGAGCAAAATTACGCGGACGGGTGTCGGGGCGAACGGATGCCTTTACCGCGAATTTCGTCGCGTTCTCAATCGCTGGGGCAGGGGTAAGAGCCGCGGCAACTGCATCGGTGGTATCTACGGTTGGTGTTTCCGGCTCAACCGCCGCCGCCGCAGCTTGTTGTTGTACTGATTTAGGCCGCAACAGCGGGCGAAAGCTGGCAAGTTCAGATCGTGTTAATCCGTCAAGCTGCGCGCGTTCAGTGGTTTCTACCAGATCGCCGGGCCGCACCTTGGGGCGGAAGGCGGCCAAAACATCTTTCTCTTGTGTCACCTCGGAGGCAGTGGGCAAGCGCGCCAATGTTGCAGGAGGCACAGCATCAGGGCGGCCAAGATATACGGTAAATCCATCTGGACTTAGCGCGCCTTGGGCGGTGGGGATCACCAAACCGCGCGCATCAAGTGCAAATTGCGTTCCCGCAGCCGCAGGTGAGGATACGGTGCCAAAGGCAATGTCTGTGCCAAGAGTGGCAGTGGATGGCAATGCCACAGCATCCGTTGAGGTGCTGACGGGATCAATACTGGTCAAGTATAGATCATTAATGTCGATCAATGCAGCAGGTTCAGGCGGCACGTCAGGCGCGCGGGGCCAAATGCCTGTCGCTGCATATTTTGC
Organism: uncultured Sulfitobacter sp.; assembly: GCA_938003685.1. GTDB lineage: Bacteria > Pseudomonadota > Alphaproteobacteria > Rhodobacterales > Rhodobacteraceae > Sulfitobacter. Next base: position 7,261 of record CALKXT010000208.1, read on the forward strand.
TTCAGCTTCTTCTTTTGTGAGTTCGGCCACAGGCGGTGCAACTGGATCACGCAACGCATCAAGCACGGCAGTGTCGACTTCGCTGAGGCCCGGTTCAAGAGACGCTGTGCGTATCTCGTCTTTTTCGGGTGCGGGCGTATCGGGAATAGATGCTGTTGCGCGCGGACTGCGATCCCCGAATATCCGTGATAAGTTTAACCCATCGTCCAGAAACACTGAGGCCCACGCCGCGACACCTGCCAAGAATACCAGCAATGCGGCGGTAAGGACCAACCCCAGAAAGCGTGGCTTGCCGCCCACATCAATTTTGCGCGCCCCAAATACCGTCATGCGTTCAGCTTCGGTGCCGGGCGGGGTTACGGGCTTATTCTGCTTAAGTTGTTTGGGATGCTTTACGGCGGAAGCGCCGGTTTTACCTTTACGTCGACTTAGGAAACTGGCCTTTGGCGTCGCAGCCGCTTCAGGGATTTGTGGCGCTAGGGAACTGCTATCCGGGACAATGCCAGCTTCAATATCCGGGCCAGATTCAAGATCCGGTAACGATGGATCAGAAACAGACGCTCCAGCTTGTTTTGGTTGCGCTGACGGGGGTGTAATTGTTGGTTCACGCCGCACACCACCAAGAGGTGCGGCTTTTTCTGTACCACGTCGGCTGGCAAAGCCACTTAGCGATGCCTGCACATCTGCGGGGGCCGATGTGGGTTCCGCCCCTTTTGGGGCTGGCACCGCACGTGATGCGGCACCCAGAGTAGGAATCTGTGGCGCGGCAGGTTTTGGTACGGGCGCGTCTATTGATGCGGCTGCTTTGACAGGTGGGTCGTTTGGCGCAGCTGCGGTCGGTGGAGTTGGCGCGACAACTGGTTCAGGCTTCGCTTCAGGTTTAGGGGGCGCTGATTTCGTCTTTTCAGGAACTACTGGTGGGGTGGTTTCTGCGGGTTGCGGTGGCGCTGGTTTTGCCTCAGCCTCAGCCTCAGCCTCAGCCTCAATGCTAGGCTCGGGCGGCGATTTAACCTCAGATCCCTGTTCAGGTTGCGCGCTTACCTCAGAAGTCGGTTCCGGTTCTTTGACCTGCTCTGGCGGCTTTTCGGATGCCTCAGCAACCTTAGCTTCAGGCGCTGGCTCTGAAATGGGGTCTTGCTCTTGGATAGGCTGTGACTCTGGCTCGACCTCGACCTCAGTCTCTGGTTCAGGGTGAATCATATGGCCGATTGCGACAACTGCGATGCCGTCTGGTTCTACGGTCTCATCCGCATCCAGCAACTCATGCGCTGCGGCACTTGGTCCAAAGAACGGTTCGCCTAAATATGGCTGATCACCCGGCGTTGCGACAAAGCTAACGGGATAGAATTTATGTTCTGCGGCAAATGCTTCGGCTTCGGCTAAAGTTTCACGTGCCACGGCGGCGATATGCGTTTGCGGGCCGTCTGCGCTGATGTCAAAGGCCAGATCATCGACGAGATAGGGTGTGGCCCCATTTAGGGCAATGCGCGCGGCCTCTAGCCGGGCCGCATCATCCAATCCTTTGGTGTCGATTGTTAGGTATTTGATTTGATCATTTGGAATCAACAGCTTGGTGCGCACACCACCCGGTTCCAGTGAAGCCGCAGTGCGCCGCAATACCGCTAATTCAGTGGCCATATCTCCAGCGTCCAAGGCAACTTCGCCAACAACGCGCCAACCACCAGCTGCGCGGTGCAAAAGCCGGATGCCTTCAAAGGATAGAGATAGTGCAAAATTTGGCTTCATCGTTACGACTTTAACACGGGGGCGGGCCTGTTAACATATTGGCCCTATTCGGGATTAGAATAGCGCGGGACTTTGCTCATGAAAAGGGCAAGCGGTCATTCCAACCTTGTGACGGGGCGAGGCAGCGGGCAAGTTGGGGTCTCGTTAATGGTGAATTATCAGGAGAATAGCCGTGAAAGCGTTAAAATGGGCCGCGATGCTATGGGTAATATGTGCTGGCTTGGCATTGGCACAATCGCATGAACAAGGGATCATTGTGACCGGTGAGGGCCGTGTTTCTATGGCACCTGACATGGCGACAATCACCCTTGGCGTGCGTGAGAATGCAAAAACCGCCAAAGAAGCAATGGGCAAAGTCACAGATTCTGTAAGCGACATCTTAGCAATACTGGATGATTTGGGTGTCGCGCAATCGGATCGCCAAACCAGCCGTTTCTATCTGAACCCGGTATATGCAAGCGGATCATACAGCAGCGGCACACCGCAAAAGGTTAACGGTTATGAAGCAGGCAACTCCGTCACTGTGATGGTGCGCGACCTGACCGTGCTGGGTGACATGCTGGATGCTGTCATCGACATCGGCGCAAATGATTTCAATGGTTTAAGCTTTGGTTTGCAAGAACCGGGGCCAGCCATGTCAGCAGCGCGTGCGCTTGCGGTTCAAGACGCGATGGCGCGTGCAGAAGAATTGGCACAGGCCGCCGCGCTAAGCCTTGGCAGTGTGATACGCATGACCGAAAATAGCCGCGGTGGTGCGCCAATGATGATGGAAATGTCCGCGGCGCGATCCAGCATCAATGACGCTATTGCAGGCGGTGAGGTTGATGTGCAGGCGCAGGTCACAATGGTCTTTGCGATCACACCGGGTCTGTAGGGGACTATTTAAATACGTGCCCCACCGCCACTTTAGACGGTGGGGCGTTTGGCTTAGCTTGACGCTTTGCTCAGCGCCTGATCCAGATCAGCGATCAGATCATCCGCATCTTCTGTCCCAATCGACACACGCACAACGCTGGCACCTGCGCCTGCGGCTTCTTGTTGTTCTGCGGACAATTGACGGTGCGTGGTTGAGGCCGCGTGGATGATCAATGACCGTGTGTCACCCAAGTTGGCAACATGGCTAAAGATTTCCAAAGCATTGACCAGTTTGACACAGGCGTCATAGCCGCCCTTGACGGCAAAGGTGAACAAACCACCCGCGCCCTTGGGGCACACCTTGGCGGCACGTTCATAGTAGGGCGATGATTTCAAACCTGCATAGGTGACGTAATCAACGCGTTCGTCCTTTTCGAGCCACTCTGCAAGCTTGGCCGCGTTTTCCACATGGCGGTCCATCCGCAAGGACAGGGTTTCTGTGCCCATCAACGTGTAATGCGCCGCCTGTGGGTTCATCGTCATGCCCAAGTCACGCAGGCCAATGGCGATACCATGGAAGGTGAAGGCAAGGTTACCAAAGGTCTCGTGGAACTTGAGACCGTGATAGGCGGGCTCTGGCTGGCTGAAGGACGGGAATTTGTCATTCGCAGACCAGTCAAATTTACCCGAATCCACAACGCAGCCACCTGTGACAGTGCCGTTGCCTGTGAGGTATTTGGTGGTTGAATGCACAACCAACGTGGCCCCAAGGTCAATTGGGCGGCACAGATACGGCGTGGCCGTGGTGTTATCAACGATCAGCGGGATACCCGCCTCATCTGCGATATCTGCAATGGCACGCACGTCCATGATGTAGCCGCCGGGGTTTGCAATCGCCTCACCAAAGACGGCGCGGGTGTCGTCATTAATGGCGGCCTTGACCGCGTCAAGATCGTCAAAATCGACAAATGTGCAGCTCCAGCCGAAGCGTTTGATTGTGTGACTAAACTGCGTGACTGTACCGCCATAAAGGCGCGTTGAGGCCACGATATTTTTGCCCGGACCCATCAATGGGAACAACGCCATGATCTGTGCTGCGTGACCGGAGGAACAACAGACACCACCAACACCGCCCTCAAGCGTGGCAATACGTTCTTGCAACACGGCAATGGTAGGGTTGGTCAGACGAGAATAGATAAACCCAACTTCTTGCAGGTTAAACAACGCTGCGGCGTGATCGGCATCGCGAAACACATAACCCGTTGTTTGGTAAATCGGGGTCTGGCGTGCGCCAGTGGCGGGGTCAGGGCGTGCGCCTGCATGAATTTGCAGTGTGTCAAAGCCGTATGTTGGGCCGTCGGTCATGAAGTATCCTCCTTGGGGAATGTTGCGCGTGACTCTAGGGGCAAACGGGTGGGTTCTCAACTGACGATTATACGGGGGACGGACAGAATACTCTGCTGTCAGCATAGTATAAAAGTATGTTGGCGAAAATTTTCCACACACATACATAGAAAGTATGTTTTGCAAAGGAGACCCGAAAAATGGGCAAATCAGAAACAATCAAATCAGGCAAAGTAATAGCACCGTTGGATCAGGCCACCCGTCGCGCCGTACGTATGGAAAGCGTTAGCAAAGCGACCAACGTGACCTTTACTCTGGAACTGCCAGTGCGCCGTTTTATTGATGCACAGGCCAAGGCGGCAGGCATGAACCTGACCCATTACATGCAAAAACTGGTTGAGGATCACGTGATCAACGCAGCCCCGGAAGATGATGCATTGGCCCTACGTTTGGCCGCGAAACGTAATGTTATTGGCTATGCCGTGACATTGGCTGGTGAGATGGATGCAGCAGGTAAGTTCGACGAACATTTCATTCTGAATGTGGTTAAAGAAGCCGCAGAAGATCCTGAGTTCGCAGCACAATATGCACTGGCCCTTGGTGGAAAGGATGCGATTGGCACCCGTCCTGCGGAACGTGCGCGCATATCGCTGAACCAGCAAATTGGCCGTTTGGTGAAAAAGGCCGTTGGTGCGCGCAGTAAACGTACCGACAAAGGCAAGATTGCCCGCGCACAGGTGCAGGGCACGTTGATCTCAACCTATACCCTGCTTGAAAAAGCGGCTTGATCACACAAGCTTAACGCATCCAAAATCCTTCGGACTTGATGCGATTGCGAATGGCCTGCTCCTTACGGGGCAGGTTTTCTTGATCAAAGAGGGCACGTACTTTTTCACCGCGCCCCTGATAGATCATCCGTTTGATCGCATCATGACCTTTAAGCACTTTCTTTAACTTGTTGGGGGCCGCGACGGTTTCCAACACCTCAACCGCCAAATCGCTTTCGCGCGCATATAGCAGTGGCAGGAACCGATAGTGGCAGGATACACTGCCATCCAACAGACCCTCGGG
>CALKXT010000209.1 GCA_938003685.1 uncultured Sulfitobacter sp.
ATGGAAAACCCGCAAGTTAAATTGGTGCGTGGTCATAACATCTATGCAACATCGGTTGATCGCCTGTACGACAATCCAACGCTTGATACGCGTCTGCGCGGTGGTGACAAAGTGATCGTCGAAGATGATCGTCGTTATTTCCTATCGCTTGGTGCTGCTGGTCGTGAGGCGCAGCATCCGTTCAACCGTGATGATGTTTCTGCATTGGATGCCTTGGCAATTATTGGTGGCGTGAATGATGCACGTGCCGATCCGCAGGGCATATTGATTTTACGTGAATATAAACCAAGTGCGATCAGTGCAGGCACACGCGGTCCGCGTAAAACTCGTGTGGTATTCACGCTAGATCTAACTACATCAGATGGATTGTTTTCAGCGCGTAATTTCCACATTCAGTCTGGCGATTTGGTCTTGGCAACGGAAAGCCCGATCAACAACACCCGCACAGTCCTAAGCTTGGTTGGTGCTGGGTTTGGTCTGGTTGGTGCGGCGAATAACCTGTCGAACTAAGGTATTTTGATCTGTTTTTCGCTTGGCACTAACGCGTTGATTTGCGCGATGTGTTCTGGCAGGCATTTGGTTAGAAAATCATAGTTTTCCACAACATGTTTGCGCGCAGCGATCCCCAAGTGTTCAAAATCCTTGGGCCGCTTCACAACATCAATCACCTGCGCAGCCAATGCGTCGTGGTCAAAGAAATCAACCAAAAGACCGTTTTCACCATGAGTGATTGCTTCGCGCACAGGTGCCACGTCTGAGGCAACGATCGTCGCGCCCATCGACATGGATTCAAGCAATGACCATGACAGAACGAAGGGCATTGTCAGATATATGTGGCACCGGCTGATTTGGACAAGCTTTTGATAATCGGGGTAGGGCACTTGACCCAGAAAATGCACACGATCCCAATCAACACCTTTGCCAACCTCTGCTTCCATCTCAGCGCGCAATCCACCGGGATGTTTGCTTTTGCCGCCATAGGAGGTGTCGTTCCCCCCAACGATCAACACCCGCGCGTTTGGACGTTCTGTTAGGATCCGTGGCAGTGCGCGCATCAAGATGTGATAACCGCGGGTTTTTTCCAGATTTCGGGCGACATAAGTTATGATTTCATCATCACGGGTCATCTGACGCCCCACTCGGCCAAGCCCCAATTTAACTTTAGGATTGGGCAGTAGGCGGTCTGTGCGAATGCCATCATGACAGACATACATCCGATCATGGAAACTGGTGGGAAAGCGGTCGCGTTGCCAGATCGTAGGGCAATGTCCCTGATCAACGGTTTCGATATTGGCAAGTGGAATCGCGTTGCGCGCGTGCATTAGGAAAGGTGCGTGTTGAGATGGCGGATCAGCAGGGTCAAAACCAACTGTTCCACCAGTGATGTTGTAGTAGAATTCAAAGAACCCAATGATTGGCACGTCAGGCCAGATTTGTTTGAAGAACGTCAATTCGCCCCAGCCCACGTGCCCAATGATGATATCTGGCTTGAACCCTTCTTGGATTTCGATCTGCTTGGCGGCCATTGCGGCACCAAAACCGGCACCTGTTGCCTCTTCCCACACGCGAGACAGGCCGTAGGATTCGGGTGTGGGCGTGCGGTGCGGTTTGTACAGCTGCGTCTTAACCCCAGGTATCTTTGGTGCATTCTTGCGTTGCGTTAAGAAGTGAATTTTATGCGTCTGTTGCGTGGCAAGCCATTGTACCAACTCGCGATACTGGCCCGGCATGTTCTGATGCACAAAAAGGAAATTCATTGGGGGTCGCCTGTTATGATTTTGGTTTTCACCAGATAACCAAAGCAAAGGATGATTAGCAACGCTCCAATGCCATCAGCGTTTGCGTGTTTTCAAGCGTTCCTTCATCCGCCTTTTGCCATCGGGTGTGCCATCATGGAACGAGCCAAACAGTTTATCCCAAGGGACGTCCAAATTTCCGTAGTTCACTTCGAAATACCGATGGTGGATTTGATGATGGAAAGTGCCCAAACTCACGCGTTTGATGTTGCGAAACCAAAGCCCCTCAAACCCGGTATGCGAGGTAACCGCCAGCAAAGCATAAAACATGAGGTGAAAGATCAAATGGACAGGATGCGTGGGGAGTACAAAGTGGATGATCACCGTTCCGAAATAAAACAGATGTTCAACAGGGTGCATCGAAAGGCCAGACCATGGACCTATATCCGTGTTGCGGTGGTGCAGTGCGTGAAACCGATAGAACAGGTTTGTGTGCAGTAACCGGTGTATCCAGTAGAAATAAAAACTCTCCCATACTGGGATTAATAAGAAGAATGCGATGAACCAGATGGGTGTCGCACTGAATGAGGTTGTGGGGGCATATCCGTTTGCCAATGCCCACCAAAGCAACACTTCAAGCCCGGACCATATTGTCACGCCAGAGGCGAGTGACCAGAACATGTTATCTTTGATCTGTGCATCAAAGCTAAACATGCGGCCGTTTCGGGGATAGGGGCGGGGATCATATTTCTTATCTGTTCCCTGCTTGGCGTAGGTATAAAACCACAAGTGCAGGCCACCAGCGACGCAGAGCAGTAGAATGAAATTACGCGCGAATATCATCAACACCCACGAAAAATCAAAGGTTAGGGTCTGATCAAGCGATGGACTGGCCCACAGATAGCTTGCGCAAGCCAGACCAAGAATAGCCATATTGATCGTCAGAAAAAACCAGCCATCCGCATACCATTTCAATGCCATCAAAGGTTTTGGGGGCCACTGCCAAAGTGGGGAAACCGCAATCGGCAACGTGGGTTCGTGGTTCCATTCCTTGCGCTCAGTCATGGGAATTAGTTGGCATAATCAGACCCCTCATCGTCCAGTATCGCCTTTAGCTCAGCCAAATGGCGTGTGTCTTGCTCTGCGTATTCCTCTAGCTCGCGCGCAGTCTTTTCTGCGATATCATCAGAAATATGCCTCAGCGGCTGTCCGGTTTGTAATGCTCTGATATAGGTTTCAGCGGCACGTTCAAAATAGTAGAGACGATTGAATGTGTCCGCGACGGTATCCCCAATCACCAAAATGCCGTGGCTGCCCATGACCATGACTTTTTGCTTTGGGTCGGTAAGTAGTTTGGCACATCGGGCACCTTCGTCTTCAAAAGCCAAACCGCCGTAGTCTTCGTCAATGACAACGCGGTTGTAGAAGGTGCAGCAATTCTGGTCGATTGGCGGCAGACGGCTATCTTGCAGGCAGGCCAAAACCGTGGCGTGGATCGAATGGACATGCATGACGCACCGCGCATGTTTACAGGCGCGATGCACACCACCATGCAACCCCCATGCCGTTGGATCGGGCGCATTCGGGCCAGAAAGTGTTTTAGGATCATTGGCATCGACCATCAATAAGTCACTGGCTTTGATCCGGCTGAAATGCACCTGATTTGGGTTCATTAAAAACTGCGTTCCGGTGTCATTTGTAGCCAAGGAAAAGTGGTTTGCGACCCCCTCGTGCATGTTCAACCGTGCGGTCCAGCGAAATGCCGCCGCAAGGTCAACGCGCTCTTGCCAGTGATCCATATTTGTTTTGATTTGCGTCACACTCATATCGTTTTTCCTTGTTCAAAGCGGTCTGCTTGCAACCCAAGCATATCCATTTTCGCACAAAATATAGGCCTCGCGCAGGCCATGGGGCTTGTCAGTTGGCCCTTGTAGAATCGTCCCACCCACGGTCTCAGCCTTGGCGCAGACTTCCTCAGGATCGCTTTCATAGAGTCTGATTTCGATGCCGGCACCACGTGGCGGGCTCTCTGGTATGAGTCCCAGCAAAGGATTCGAATGGTAGGTGCCATCACTATGCAGCTGAAAAACTTGGTCCCCATAGGTCATAATCGCAAAATCAACACTTACGCGGTGCGATTCCATGTCAAAAATAGTCTCTAAAAAGGTTACTTCACGTTTCACATCCTTTACCAATAGGTTGAGTCCTATCCCGCGTAGACTAGCCCCAAAGTCCTCTGCGCTAACCGTTTCATAATCCATTGGCCTTCCTTTGCGTCGCACCCGCTTGAACCTTGCCAAACACTGTGACACCCTTGGCTATGACACAAGAAATTTTTCCATCATGGCCCGATGTCGCCGCACAATTGGTGAATGTCGCAGCCGGACGCACCCCAGCCGATACAATTATAACTGGCGGTATATGGGTCAACGTACACACCCGTGAAACACTGCCTGATCATGACATAGCCATCGTTTCAGGGCGCATCGCCTTTGTGGGTCCAGATGCCAGTCATTGTCGTGGCGCGGATACACAGATTATAGAGGCAAATGGCCGGTACATGATTCCTGGCCTATGCGACGGGCATATGCACATTGAATCTGGGATGCTAACTCCTGCTGAATTTGCTCGCGCCGTTATTCCGCATGGTACGACATCGATGTTCACCGACCCACATGAGATTGCCAATGTACTGGGTTTGAGTGGTGTTAAGATGATGCATGATGAGGCGCTGATGCAGCCGATCAACATCTTCACTCAAATGCCGTCTTGCGCACCTTCTGCTCCGGGGATGGAGACCACTGGATTTGAGATTTCCGCCGAGGACGTTGCTGAGGCAATGAAGTGGCCCGGCATTATCGGCCTAGGTGAAATGATGAATTTTCCGGGTGTGATAAATGCAGACCCTCAAATGCTGGCTGAAATAGCTGCGACTCAGCGCGCGGGTAAAACGGTTGGTGGGCATTACGCCTCACCTGACCTTGGCCATGCCTTTGCCGCCTATGTTGCGGGTGGTCCGGCGGATGAACATGAAGGCACCTGTGAGGCCGATGCGATTGCCCGGATGCGCCAAGGGATGCGGTCGATGATCCGGCTGGGGTCTGCATGGTACGATGTCGAAACCCAGATCACTGCGATTACTGAAAAGGGTCTGGATCCGCGCAATATGATCCTGTGCACTGATGATTGCCATTCTGGTACGTTGGTGAATGACGGCCACATGAACCGTGTTGTGCGGCACGCCATTGAGTGCGGGTGTGATCCATTGGTCGCCCTGCAAATGGCGACGATTAACACGGCCACGCATTTTGGGTTAGAGCGTGATATTGGGTCGATCACACCGGGAAGGCGCGCGGATGTGATCCTGACGTCTGACTTGAAAATGCTACCAATTGAAACCGTTATTGCGCGCGGTAAAATCGTGGCTCAAGATGGTGAATGTCTGATTGACTGCCCGCATTTTGATTGGCCTGATACTGCGCGCCAAACGGTGAACATGGGCAAAACCCTGACCGCAGAAGATTTCCATATTCCAGCACCTGAGGGTGCAAACGCCGTCACCGCGAACGTGATTGGTGTTGTTGAAAATCAAGCGCCTACCAGAGCGCTAAAGTTTGAACTGCCCGTCACCGAAGGACGCGTTCAGGGCACGGGCGAAGTCTGCCAGATTGCGCTGGTGGAACGACATCGTGCCACTGGAACTGTGGTGAATGCTTTTGTTTCGGGCTTTGGTTACGACGGCACGATGGCTATGGCATCTACGGTCGCGCACGACAGCCATCATATGATTGTTGTTGGTACAGACTCTGATCAAATGGCGCTGGCGGCAAACCGTCTGCGCGAGGTTGGCGGTGGTATCACCATTTACCGCGATGGCAAAGAGCTGGCATTGGTTAAGCTGCCGATTGCCGGTCTGATGTCAGACAGCCCTGCCACCGAAGTTGCTGCAAAGGCCGATCAAATGATGCAAGCCATGCGTGACTGTGGATGCATCCTAAACAATGCGTATATGCAACATTCTTTACTGGCACTGGTTGTGATTCCCGAACTGCGGATATCCGATCTTGGCCTCGTAGATGTGCGTACTTTTGAATTTATCCCCTTATTAGAGCCGCTTTCATGACAAAAATACACACCCCAAATACTGCAAATTCAGAACGATTTGATGACGCAACCGCAGCCGTAGATAGGTTGACCGAACTTTATGTTGAGGCAACGACCTTTCTGCGAGAACAGTTTAACGAAGTGATGGTTGAGGCACCAACAAATGTTCGGTTTCGCGCCTTTTATCCTGAGGTCCGTTTTCGGACTTCCAGTTTCGCGCATGTCGATAGCCGCCTATCCTTTGGCCATGTTTCTTCACCGGGCACATTTGCGGCGACGATCACCCGACCTGACCTTTTTCGAAATTATTTGATCCAACAGATTGGCTTACTGATTGAAAATCACGGCCAGCCTGTTTTCATCGGCCCATCCGATACGCCAATTCCGGTGCATTTTGCGATGACGGGTGATACCGCGATTAATATCCCCCAAGATGGTGCTGCCGATTTCACATTGCGAGATGTGTTCGATGTGCCTGACCTTAGCACCACAAATGATGACATCGTCAATGGCACCTACAAGCCGGTGGATGATGTGCGGCCGCTTGCGCCCTTTACGGCCCAACGTGTGGATTATTCGCTGGCGCGGTTGGCACACTACACGGCGACGGACCCGGAACACTTCCAATGTCACGTGTTGTTTACGAACTACCAGTTCTATGTGACGGAGTTTGAAGATTTCGCCCGTGCGCAATTGAACGACCCTGACAGCGGCTACACGTCTTTTGTTTCAACTGGAAATGTTGAGATCACGGATGGCGATACTGTGATTGAAGCATCTGTAAAGACACCGCAGATGCCGACGTACCATTTAAAACGTGCAGACGGGTCTGGGATTACTTTGGTGAATATTGGCGTGGGTCCTAGTAACGCCAAGACTGCGACGGATCACATTGCTGTTCTGCGGCCACATGCCTGGTTGATGGTTGGTCACTGTGCCGGCCTGCGCAATACACAAGCTTTGGGCGATTTTGTACTTGCCCACGCTTATCTGCGCGAAGACCATGTTTTGGATGATGACCTGCCAGTGTGGGTGCCGATCCCGGCGCTCGCTGAAATTCAGATTGCACTGGAAAAGGCCGTTGCTCAGGTCACTCAGTTAGAAGGCTACGAGTTAAAGCGCATCATGCGTACAGGAACAGTGGCGACTATTGATAATCGCAACTGGGAATTACGTGATCAATCAGGCCCCGTTCAGCGTCTAAGCCAATCGCGTTCTGTCGCGTTGGACATGGAAAGCGCAACAATTGCTGCCAACGGTTATCGGTTCCGCGTGCCATATGGGACGTTGCTGTGTGTGTCAGACAAGCCGCTGCATGGTGAGTTGAAACTGCCCGGTATGGCGTCAGACTTCTATAAAACCCAAGTTTCGCGGCATTTGATGATTGGTATCCGGGCCATGGAAATGTTGCGTAGCACACCACTTGAACGTATCCATAGCCGGAAATTACGCTCATTTGACGAAACCGCCTTTCTTTAAGGGTGTAAAACAGCAGAAAAACGCAGGTTTTCGCATTTTTCCGTCCACTATTCGTTGTGTTATGCCACTACATACCGTTACATTCCGCGAGTGAGGCCCTAAATTCGGGCAGTCTAAGGAGATAAAAAGATGGCAACCAAACCAATGACAAAGACTCAGCTCGTCGCCGCACTGGCAGATGAAATGGGCGTAGACAAAAAATCCGGCGGCGCCGCGCTTGACGCAGTATGCAACCTGATCACACGTGAAGTTTCTGGCGGCGGCGCAGTGACCCTGCCCGGCGTTGGCAAAATCTATTGCCGCGAACGTCCTGAGCGTATGGTGCGTAACCCTGCGACAGGCGAACAGTTCAAAAAAGACGCAGACAAGGTTGTAAAAATGACCATCGCCAAAGCGTTGAAAGACAGCGTTAACGGCTAAGTCTGACATACTATGAGATTATAAGGGGTCGCCTTCGGGCGGCCCTTTTTCGTTTGCGATACCTCTGCTCTTGCCCTTGGACCCGATCTGCTGAAGTGTCATTTTAGATAATATCAGTGCAGGGGCAGACATGGACATTCGTGCGATTTTAGTGGGCCTTGCTTTTGCGATGATGTGGTCATCTGCGTTCACTTCAGCGCGTATTATCGTGGCAGATGCCTCGCCACTTTTGGCCCTATCGTTACGGTACCTCATTTCAGGTCTGATTGGCGTTGGCATTGCGCTTTATCTTGGTCAAAGCTGGAGGCTAACAAGCGCACAATGGCGGGCGACAATCATATTTGGTATATTACAGAACGCTGTTTATCTGGGTCTAAATTTTGTCGCAATGCAAAGTATTGAGGCGTCATTGGCGGCCATCATCGCATCGACGATGCCATTGCTAGTGGGATTGGCTGCTTGGTTGTTTTTGGGTGAAAAATTGCGCTTGCTTGGCGTGGCCGGATTGATTGCCGGGGTTGTCGGGGTCGCGTTGATCATGGGTGCCCGGCTTGATGGCAGCGTTGACATGTTTGGCGTGATGTTATGCGCCATAGGTGTTGTTGCACTGACGATTGCAACATTGCTGGTGCGGGGTGCGACATCGGGCGGCAATTTCATGATGATCGTGGGTCTACAAATGCTGTTTGGATGCGTCACGCTCTCACTTGCGACTTTGTTGTTTGAAACGCCGCGAATTGACCCAAGCTGGCCTTTGATTATCGCGTTTGCTTATACATGTTTGGTGCCCGGCCTCGCAGCGACAGTTGTTTGGTTTTGGTTGGTCAATCGTATCGGGGCGACACGTGCGTCTACCTTCCATTTTTTGAACCCGTTTCTGGGTGTGGCAGTCGCCGCACTATTGCTGGGTGAAAAACTTGGTGCGCGCGACATACTGGGGGTGTTCATCATTGCTGGTGGTATTCTAGCGGTACAGATATCGCGCCAAAAACAGAGTTAAGATCGAAAGACGACATTTCATGCCGCTGGATGGTGTCACACAGGTTGGCAAAACCTGTCTAGGTTATCGTCATGACTGATTCATGCGCTATAAACACGTATCCTGCCCCTAAAGCATATGCTTTCTTGCTTGTGCCGGGGTTTTCGACATTGGGTTTTTCCTGCGCGCTTGATGCATTGTCCTTGGCAAATCACCATCCATCAGGCCAGAAATTCTATAAATGGCGATTAATCTCTGAAACGGGTGAGCCTGTCGCAGCTTACAATGGTGTAACGGTCGCGGTTGACACTGGATTGACCGAACTGGGGCGTGAAGAAACATTGATCGTATGTGCTGGAGAGAACGCAGGGCAAGGGAGTACCAAGACATTGCTCAATTGGTTGCGCCGCGAAGTTCGCAAAGGCATGGATTATGGCGCGCTTTCTTCTGGCACCTACACATTGGCTTTGGCGGGTTTGATTGGTGGCAAACGGGTCACGACGCATTGGGAATATAAAACGGCACTAGCCGAGATGTTGCCGGACGTAATCATGGAAGACACGATTTATTCTGTCGATGGTCGTGTGTTCACCTCTGCGGGTGGGGCCGCATCGATGGATATGATGCTACATCGGATCAACGCGGATTACGGTGTCGATATGGCCACATGGGTCGCTGATCAGATGGTTTACACGGTGCCGCGCGCGCACAGTCACGGCCAAAGAATGTCACTGCAATCACGCCCTGAAGTGCGTAACACTAAGTTGTTGCTCGCGATGCAGATTATGGAAAATAACCTAGAAGATCCACTGGTCCCGGATGAAATAGCAGACGTTGTTGCGCTCTCAACGCGCCAGCTTGAACGCTTGTTTGCCAAATACCTAAACACTTCCCCCAAGCGATATTATTTGCATCTACGGTTGGAAAAGGCGCGTAATCTGCTGCGTCAAACGGACCTTTCAGTGACTGATGTTTGTGTCGCCTGTGGATTTCGTTCGCTGTCGCATTTTTCAAAAAGCTATCGTTCGGCGTTTGGTATTCCGCCGGGGATGGAAGCATCTGATGGAAAGGTATTGTGGTCAGATGCCGCTAAGAAATAGACTCTAACTAAGGCTGATAGAGCCTTATCGTTTTCGAAATACGGCAATGGACGACAAATCATCTTTGTGTGCGGCATCCGCATCTGCGCCGTAGATATTTACATCATGATGTTGCAAGCCTTCAATATCAGGCTCTAATTGGGCGAACTTTGCGGTAAATCCACGTGCCTCAAAATGTTCTGCGTTGATGGCCAATACAAAGATGGCTTTGGTTTTTGCTATGCGCATAAGCTCGTCCAATGCGTCAGGCCCAACATGACCATGGGTGAACGTGCCAGAACTGAGGATGACACCATAGGTTTCATCCGCAATATTCAAAGGTTGCGTTAGATCGGCTACAATCGTGGTACGATATAATCCCTTTTGATCAGCAACGGCTAACATGTCTGGCGACACATCTAACGCATCAATTTCTAGCATCCCACGTATCGGAATGTTCTGCGCTAAAAGACCGGTTCCTGCGCCAACATCTAGAACTGGACCCAAACCCTTGAACGCTTCGCAAAAGATAAGGCCTACCATCTTTGGCAGCTGATAATCCATGTTGCTTGCGAAACTGTCATCATAACTGGCCGCCCAATCCGCATAAAGGCGACGATTGTCGTCAGGTGTTTTCAGTGCATACGCGGCATTCAGATTTGGTTTTTGGTCGGCCATTGCAAGCTCCTTATTCAGGAGAGCCTACGCAGGGTCATTCATTTCAGCAATGGTTTGATCGCATCCAAAATCTCTGCTGATTGCGGGCGCGTTGATGATCCCCAAGTCGCAACAACATCTCCGTCAGGTCCGATTAGAACTTTGTTGAAATTCCACTTGGGGATAAAACCAATATCCGCTTTGACCGCCTTGTAGAATGGGTGTGCGTTGTCACCGCGTACATGCACGATGTCGGTCATGGGCAAATCCAAACCAAAGCTGATCTCGCAGAACTCTTTGACTTTTTGCGCACTCGCTAGTTCCTGATTGAAATCATCGGAGGGAACAGCCAACACCACCAAACCGCGTGATTTGTATCGGTCATAAAGCGTCTGCAAGCCATCATATTGATAGGTAAAACCACATTGTGATGCGGTATTGACGACAAGAATAGGCTGACCGGACCATTGTGAGAGGCTATGTGTGCCGCCATCAATGTTCGGGAAAGTTATGTATTGTGTACCAGCCATGCTGTTATTTACCATAAACAGCCCTACTGCGGTTGCCAAAATCCAGCGCATCATCATCTATCTTACATAGTTCTCTTTGGTACATATACGAAGGTACATCACAGAGAGTTGCACGAATATAACAAACCCTTTGATATTCTGCGCGCCGCCCCATCTAATACCCAACAACATAGTGCGAAAGGAACGCCATGCCCCGTTACGAGAAACACCCCGATGCCGTCGCAGCCCTGTCGCCAGAAGAATTCCATGTGACGCAGGAAAGCGGAACAGAGCGGCCCGGCACAGGTAAGCTGTTGGAGAACAAAGATCCCGGCATATACGTTGATATCGTGTCTGGTGAGCCCTTGTTCGCGTCCTCAGACAAGTACGAATCTGGATGCGGCTGGCCCAGTTTTACCAAGGCGATTGAACCAGCTTATGTGACGGAACTGCGTGATGCGTCACTTGGTATGGTACGTACAGAAGTGCGCAGCACCCATGGCGACAGTCATTTGGGTCACGTGTTCCCAGATGGTCCAGCAGATCGCGGGGGGCTACGGTATTGCATCAATTCTGCATCGCTGCGGTTTGTGCATCGTGATGATATGGAAGGCGAAGGATACGGCGAATATTTGAACCAAGTGGAGGACGTAGCATGACAACCGAACGCGCAGTACTGGCAGGTGGATGTTTCTGGGGTATGCAAGATTTGATCCGCAAGCGTCCCGGTGTAATTTCAACACGTGTGGGGTACACAGGTGGTGATGTGCCACATGCAACGTATCGTAATCACGGTACTCACGCCGAAGGGATCGAAGTTGTTTTTGATCCCACAAAGACGTCATACCGTGAGCAGCTAGAGTTCTTTTTTCAAATCCACGACCCAACAACGGAAAACCGTCAGGGAAATGATCGCGGCATGAGCTATCGTTCTGCAATTTACTATGTGGACGAGGATCAAAAAGCTGTGGCACTGGATACCATCGCGGATGTCGAGGCGTCAGGTATTTGGCCGGGTAAGGTTGTGACAGAAGTCGAACCCGTCAGCGATTTTTGGGACGCTGAGCCAGAGCATCAGGATTATCTTGAGCGTGTTCCAAACGGATACACTTGCCATTTTCCACGTGCGGATTGGGTTTTACCGAAACGAGCCGCTGCTGAGTGACCTAATCAGGCGAAGGAATACCTCGCCTTACCCTTCTGCCACACGTGGGCGTCCTGTTGCCTCGACAGTGATTGTTGCTTCAATAAAGACCTCACGCGATTCCACGCCTGCTTTGCGAATGTCGCGTGTTACGCTAACTTGGATGTCCGCGGCTCCGGCGTCGCGTGCGTCTGACTCAGCTGTGTCACGCAGGGCTGTTTCCAACATATCCATTGCGCTTTCTTTGTCGCCAAAGTCGCGTGGCCCGTCTTGTAGATGGACGCGAAACTTTCCTTCGCTTGGTGATGTTACTGTCCCGCTTTGGCGCATGGTAACGCGGCCCACTACCGCACCAATAGCGTTTGCCACGCCTGCGTGTTCGGGCAAGATCATTTCTGACCCAACAACCTCTCCAACAGCAGGATAATAACTGGGTGCGGAGGCACCTAAACCAATCACGGGAATGTTTAAACCAGTCTCTAACTTGACCAAACCGCGATGGTTTTTCATACCACGTTGCATAAGGACATGATTGGCAAGGACGTCGGGCGGCAAATCAAATGCAGGGGTTTCTTCTGCAAAAGCAGTCTCTAACAAAGCTAGAGATGTCTGATGTGTTAGTTGATTAATCACCATCTCTGCGACGGCTTCGGCGCTTGTAGAGAGCATATTTCCAGCCCCAGTGCGCCTGCGGCCAAACAAGAGTAACGCTTTGCGTGCAGCACCAGCGTCCCAATGCATCACACGGCCCAAGGTGTGGCTGGCGTCTGATGGCGTCACGCCAGCGACTTGGATTAATCCACGCTCGACCAATCGCTTTAGTGCGCCATGTTCGATCCGCGCGCGTAAGACATCACCAAGCGGATGCACATTGTCGCCAATTCTATCCAACAGCGCGATTTCTCTAGCACCTATGCCCTCGTGGGTTTGGCCGGGAACGGCTCGGACAAATCGACCATCATGTTCACTGGGAGTGGCGCTGCGCAGTTGGGCATCAAGGGCGTTGTGTACAACGTCAGGCGCATCCATGGTGATCAGTGAGACGGGCAATAACCGTTTTGGCCCCAGTGTTACGCCACCTGTTAACCCTTCGGAGATAAAGTGAACCTCACTATCTCCACCAAGGCCCGTTGTACGCATTGCAACCGCTTCAACCATGGTGCGGTATGGACCCACACGCGCACCTGCTGGATCAATTGCGGGTCGCCCATCTTTCAATAATGCGACATCTGTTGTTGTGCCACCGATATCGCTGACCAAGGCGTGGTCAATTCCCGTCAGCCATTTTGCGCCCACGAGGGATGCAGCAGGTCCGCTTAGGATCGTTTCAATGGGTCGCTCTCTAGCCTGCGCACTTGAGATCAGCGCACCATCGCCGCGAACAACCATCAAGGGCGCAGTGATGCCCAGATCCTTTAACGTATCCTCTGCACGGCCAATCAAACGGTCGATCATCCCAATCAAACGAGCATTTAAAACTGCAGTCATGGCGCGTTTGGGCCCATTTAGCTTTGCTGAAAGTTGATGTGAGGATGATACGGGGCGCCCAGTAATTTCTGCAACCAAAGCGGCGGCGCGCAGCTCATGAGCTGGATTTCGTGTCGCGAACTGGCTGGCGACTGCAAAACCGCTTACATCATCCTTATGGGTTTTCAAAAATATGATGAGTGCATCTTCATCTAGTGGATTTGCTTCACCACCAGCGTGATTGTGGCCGCCAGCGAGCACGATGTATGGATCGCCTTTCAGGGCTTCTGCTAACCCATGCGCGGTCAAGTCGCGTTCTTTGAAGCCGATATAAATCAGGGCAACGCGCCCGCCTTGCCCTTCAACCAATGCGTTGGTGGCGAGCGTTGTCGACAGTGATGCCATAGAAACATCGCCCGGCTTTACATCCGCTTCTGCCAACACAGCGCGCACAGCACTGCCCACGCCAATCGCAAGGTCATGTCGCGTGGTCAGTGACTTTGCTGTTGCAATCACAGTGTCTTCGTCACGGATTAAAACCGCGTCGGTATATGTTCCGCCTGTATCAACACCCAACAGCAACGCCACAGGTTTCTCCTTATAAAACTGATGTGAGGTTTAGAGATTATCTGTGACAGGTCCAGCCTGTTTAACGCTAGATTAAGAAAGGCGCAGCACGGCCCATTGCGCTGCCTCTGCAACGGCCCAATCTGGATCGTTCGTCAAGTTTTGAGCTATATGTCGTAATTCTGGTTTTTTGGAGTTTCCAATCGCGTACAGGACATTTCGGATAAATCGATTGCGGCCAATGCGTTTGATCGGAGATCCAGAAAATCGTGCCCGAAACGTGGTGTCATCTAACACGGCCAATGTCGCCAAATCAGATGGCTCTACATCGCGCCCATGATAGCGCATGTCGCTTGCGGTGACCGCGAATTTGTTCCACGGGCAGATTGCGAGACAATCATCACAACCATAAATGTGATTGCCCAGTTTGGTGCGTAAATCCAGATCAACAGGCCCGGTATGTTCTATCGTTAGATACGAAATACAGCGACGGGCATCCAGCTGGTAGGGCTCAGGAAAAGCGTTTGTTGGGCAGATATCCTGACAAGATGTGCAACTGCCGCAATGATCTATTTCGGGTGTGTCAGCTTCCAAGTCTAGCGTAGTAAAAATAGACCCTAAAAAGGCCCAATTGCCCCAATCTCGGCTTAACACATTGGTATGTTTGCCTTGCCATCCCAATCCTGATGCTTGTGCCAATGCCTTTTCTGGGACAGGTGCCGTATCGACAAAAACCTTAACCTCACAGGCCTCTTGTTCAATCAGCCACCGCGCTAATCGCTTGAGGCGCTTTTTCACAATATCATGGTAATCGCGGCCCTGCGCATAGACTGAAATAGCTGCCTTTTCAGTCTGCTCTAACACTGAAAGTGGGTTGTGTTCCGGGGCGTAACTTTCGGCCAACATGATCACAGACTTAGCCTGAGGCCAGAGCGCCGCAGGATCACCGCGCCATGCCATACGTTCTGCCATCCACCCCATTTGTCCGTGGTATCCAGCATCGACATATGCACTTAGGCGATCAGGTACTTCTGGCACATCCCATGGTTTGCAAATTTTGCAGGAAACAAACCCTTCGGTTACCGCCTGTGCGACCAATTTGTCTTTCAGGCGTTGTTCCATAATCATCTAGCCAAATAAACTCTTGGAGTCTGAGGGAAACCCCCAGTGGTCACTGCTTAGAAATCAAGGTCATTATAGTGTCTGGGCGGTGGAAAGCCTGATACTTGATCCGCCAATAGCGCGCGGAATGCAGGACGCGACTTGATCTTGGCATACCAATCCTTGACCCCTTCACTGCGGTTCCAATCCACATCTGAAATATAATCAAGCGATGACAAATGAGCAGCGGCAGCAAAGTCGGCCAGCGTCATTTTATCACCTGCCAACCAACGGCGATGGTCCAAAAGCCAGGCCATATAATCCAAGTGATATTTGATCGCCTTAGCACCAGCTTTTACGTTTGTGCTATCGGGATAGCCTTGTTGCATCACTTTCTTGTTCACGCGCTCGTACAACAGTTTTGATGTCACTTCTGAATGAAACTTGTCATCGAACCAATTGACCAAACGACGGACTTCTAAGCGCTGTGCAGGGTCTGTAGGCAATAGGGATGGCTCGGGCCGGGTTTCTTCGATGTATTCACAGATCGCAGCGCTTTCTGACATCATGATACCATCCAGTCGCAGCACGGGCACCTTACCCGCAGGGTTGCGGCGCATGAAATCTGGATCTTGTTCCCAATACCGTTCTTCGACCAGTTCGACTTCAATCTTCTTTTCCGCAAGGCTCAGGCGCACTTTACGGCAAAACGGGGAAAGGGGGACGTGAAACAAGCGTGCCATGGTCAGCTTTCGGAGCAAAAGGGATTGTCCCCTTCAATGCCCCGTATTGCTAAGCAATTCAACTCTCGAAACATTCTGCGCGACCATCCGCGCGAATCGTTGCCGCACCGCTGATGATTTGTCGCGTGCGCTTTCGAACTGCGTTTGAGGGTCGCGAGGCAGAGCGTGTTTTGGGGGAGGGTAAGATAGCTGCGAGGCGCGCGGCTTGTGTCGCTGTAAGCTGTGACGGCTTCACGCCAAAGTAATGTTGCGCTGCGGCCTCAACGCCGAACACACCTTCGTCAAATTCTGCGATGTTGATATAGACCTCAACGATGCGCCGCTTTGTCCAAATTGCTTCAACGAGGGGTGTTATTAGTGCTTCCATCGCTTTGCGCACCCATGACCGGCTTTGCCAAAGATAGACGTTTTTGACCGTTTGCTGACTTAGTGTTGATGCCCCACGCGATGATCCTTGTGCGATGGCGAGCTTGATTGCAACAAGGTCGAAACCCCAGTGTTGGCAAAAATTAGCATCCTCTGCCGCGACTGCAGATCGGGCCATAACCGGGGCTACATCTTCCAACGCGACCCATGTTTGTTTGACCCCACCCAAACGCCGGCTTTCTGATGACATATAGATGTTGGTGGGTGGATTGATGAAGGCACCTAGAATGACCAACAATACAGCTAGCACAAACACAACTGATATCGTCCTTAACAAAAGCCGAGTAATCCGCCGTTTGATAGACGGTTTTCCAGTGCTTTTCGTCTTTGGTTTTGATGTCTTTGCGCGTTTGGCCATGCCTAGCTATAGGTTAAAAACTCTTGTGAACTCAATGATTACCCGCCTGTGGTGTTCTGTGTCTGGTGTAATTTGATTTGATCCGACAAATAGATGCCTATCAAGGCAGACCCTTTGGCAGAAGGATGTGTGTTGTCGGAGGCAAACAATGTTCGATCTTTTCGATTGATCGCATCCTCGGAATCTACGAAATATATGCCTCTTTGAGATGCCGCAAAGCGCGCGATCCGGGCTTCCATCTGAACCAGATCATCGCGACAACCTGCGAAAGAACCCATACCTGACCCAGCATAATATCCCATCCAAATAATGTTCGCGCCAGTGCTGGCTTTTGCTTTGCGTATAAACTTAGGGATTGCGCCACTGTTCGCATCGAGCCCGATCAATGCATCAACAACAGGTCCGCACGCGCCACAGCCACAGTCAGCGCCCAAATCATTTGCACCTCCGTTCATCACAATCCAATTCCAACGTCCGGCAGGTAATTGTTGCTGAATATCAAAGCCAACAGCACCAGCGATACCTGAAGCATTATCAAACTGCGCGCCGGGAACGGCCTTGCTAGTGACGGTTCTGTTTAATACTTGGCCCATCACATCTGGTATCGACGCATTTGCTGATCTGTTCCATGCCATGACTGAATCACCAATGACCAAAACATCTCCGCCACCGCGTGGTGCTTGATCTGTGCAGGCAAGAACGAAGGTGATTATTGGGAGCAGGAGGTAGGCGCGCAGTTTATTGAACGCTGCAGTATTGTGGTTGTTAATAAACATGTGGTTAATTTAGGCCAATGAGGACCAAGGTAAAGATCACGCTGCCAGTAGCTGTGCCTCAACACGCTTTATGATTGGACGCGCGGTTTCCCAACCTGCGTCTGCATTGGCCTTGAGATTAGGAAACAATGCTAACACCTCTGCCATCACGTCCGCATCCTGTGCTGTCATGGCATGTTCTGGATAATAACTTTCTGATGGAACGCCGCCACCATAGATGATCTGATGACGGTCAAACAAGAGGTGGATATATTCGACCATCCCGCCATGAACACGTGTCACTGTATCGCCATTTACCAAATGCTTGGCCGCGACCAAAACTTCATCCTGCCCATAATATAATTCTGCCTGCCAGCCAGTGATCAACATCCGATGCTGTGGTGAAACGACTAAAGGTACGTCATTACCTATTGCGCCAATGGCAAAACGGATCGGGGCAAAATTTCCGCTCGCTCGGAAACGATCACGGGTGATCAGGCGGACAGGTTGTGCGCCATCATCCAGCGTTGTGATCATATCGCCAATTTGGAGGTCTTCGATCAGCCGTGGACCATCAGGGGTTTCGATGAAGGTGCCAGGCGTAAAACAAGTGGGCCCAAAAGACCCAACGGGTGTTTGTGTGCTGGTATTTACGAATGTCGAACTGACGAATGTCCCGTCCTGCAAGACTTGCCCATCTGTTGGTGTAAACACAGCTGGACCTGTGGCCAGATAAAACGTCACCCCTGTGTAGGTAACATTGCCCACACCGGGAATATTGATGGTCAATGTATCGTTTTGCCAAACGCTGGTGACTTGTACGCCGTTGTAGGTATCGCCAGTATTTGGCCGGATAAGCCCATCGTCATCTGTGTCGATGAACTCGACCCTTTGAAACGTAACAGGGGTGCCACCAACCGGTGCGTTACCGGGGTCAATTGTATAGAATTGATCTTCGTATGCCGTGGGCATCTGCGCACCTCAATTGGAAACAATTGTAGGTATGCGGGGGGAATTGGTGCGTATTACGGCAAAATCTAAATCAATTATGTCAAAACAGCGGTGTTTCTATGTAGTGTGTCCGCCCACCCCGACGCGGTGAGGTGAGCGGGTTATTGTTAGTTAACGTATGCTATCATTCAGCAGGTATTGCCGCATTATCATTGCTCAATGGGGCAGGTAGGTGTGCCAACATTTCTTTTGGGCAAACCTGAAGAAAGTTATGTTTTTCACTGTCCCAGTGCTGCAAAATATCAGCGGCTTTGCGGCTTCCCGTTTCTTTCAGATGTGTTTCCAACAATTCTTCCAGTTGACCCAGCCAGAGATCGACGGTCACAGGACAAGTCACAATCGTTTCGTTGTTCATCAGCGCTGATGCTTCCCCATTTGGGTCGTATAGATAGGCCATGCCACCGGTCATGCCTGCGCCAAAGTTTGCGCCGATGCTGCCCAAGATCACGGCAACGCCACCGGTCATGTATTCACATCCGTTACTGCCGCAGCCTTCGATCACAACTTTTGCACCCGAATTGCGCACCGCAAAGCGTTCACCCGCACGACCAGCGGCAAACAGATAACCCGCAGTCGCGCCATACAGGACGGTGTTCCCAATGATCGTATTATCAGCGGCTACAACCGGGCTGGCCATTGGTGGGCGCACAATAATTGTAGCCCCAGACAGTCCTTTGCCTACATAATCATTGGCATCCCCGGATACTTCCAGCTTTAGCCCCTTGGCGGCAAATGCCCCCAAAGATTGCCCCGCAGACCCAGTTAGTTTGACCGTCAGGTGATCTGTTTGCAGCGAATTGTTCATGCCAAAGTTACGGACTATGTGGCTGGATGTTCGGGTGCCGACTGTACGATGCGTGTTCTGCACGGCATAGCTCAACTGCATCTTTTCGCCGTCCTCAAGGAACCGCGCAGCATCGCGTACGATCTGAGCGTCCAAAGTATCAAGCACCACATTACGAGGTTTGTCGCGATCATATACGTTTTGATGTGCGCCATCGACGGTGATCAATAGTGGGTTGAGGTCGAGGTCATCCAGATGCGCAGAGCCACGGCTGACTTGCGTAAGCAGGTCGGCACGGCCAATCACATCATCCAACGACTTTGCGCCAATGCTTGCCAAAATCTCACGCACCTCAGTGGCGTAGAAGGTGATCAGGTTGACCACTTTGTCCGCATTACCTGTGAACTTGTCACGCAGCGCTTGATCTTGAGTACAGACACCCACGGGGCATGTATTGGACTGGCACTGACGCACCATGATACATCCCATTGCGATCAGCGCTGCCGTGCCGATACCGTATTCTTCGGCACCCAGCATCGCCGCCATGACAATGTCACGCCCTGTACGCAAACCGCCATCGGTGCGCAGTGTAATCCGGTCGCGCAAGTTGTTCATGCTGAGAACCTGATGCGCTTCGGTCAGGCCCATTTCCCACGGCAAACCTGCATATTT
>CALKXT010000210.1 GCA_938003685.1 uncultured Sulfitobacter sp.
CCTGCGCGATATCTTTGCAAGCGCGCCGATTGATCGAATATTGGTCGAAACAGACGCGCCTTACCTTGCACCACCGCCCCACCGCGGCAAACGCAATGAGCCAGGGTACACCGCCCACACCGCCCGCAAAGCGGCTGAGACATTTGGCATGGGTTATACTGATTTCGCCGCCCAAACGCAGGCGAACTTTGAACGCCTTTTCACCAAAGCCGCTGACTACAAGGCCCCAGCGTAATGGCCGACATGCGTGTCACCATATTGGGCTGTGGATCGTCCGGTGGTGTGCCGCGTTTGGGCGGACATTGGGGCGATTGTGACCCATCTGAACCCAAGAACCGGCGCAGCAGATGTTCGCTGTTGGTTGAACGTGTCACGGAAGAAGGCACCACCAGCGTGCTGATCGACACCTCGCCTGATATGCGTAATCAATTGCTGGATGCAGGCACCGGGCGGTTGGACGGGGTGCTTTATACCCATGCCCACGCGGATCACGTGCACGGGTTAGATGATCTGCGGATGATCGTGATCAACATGCGCGCGCGCCTGCCGGTTTGGGCCGATACCCCTACACGCGCCGCTCTGTTAGAGCGGTTTGGCTATGCTTTCGTCACACCAGAAGGGTCAATGTACCCGCCCATTCTGGATATGAACGACATCGACGGCGATGTGACAATTGATGGCCCCGGTGGCGCGCTGACCTTTACGCCATTCCTAGTCAAACACGGGGGCATGGATGCCCTAGGTTTTCGAATGAACGACGTGGCCTACCTGCCTGATGTGGTATCAATCCCTGATGACATCTGGCAGCACCTTGATGGGCTGACCTGTTGGATTGTGGATGCGTTGCGCCGAGAACCTCATCCCACGCACAGCCATTTGTCACAAACGCTGGATTGGATTGCACAGGTCGCCCCCAAAACTGCGGTGCTGACAAACATGCACAACGACCTTGATTATGCGACAGTTGCCGCAGAAACACCGGGTCATATCCAACCTGCCTATGACGGCCTCACGCTCACCTTCCCACTCCCCTAACCTTGATCTAACCCAATACCCCCCCGCTGCGTTGCCCTCTCTACCCAACCCAAGGCCTGCTTGTGCAAACCCTGCTTGACGTCATTCTGCCCGTCTTTCTGGTCATTGGCTTTGGCTATGTCGCAGTCTGGCGCGGGTTGTTCCCGGTGTCGGGCATTGATGGGGTGATGAAATTCACCCAGAACTTCGCCATTCCCTGTTTGCTGTTCCAAGCCATCGCGCGCCTTGACCTATCTGCGTCCTTTGATCCCCGCCTGATGATTAGCTTTTATACCGGGGCGACTATATGCTTTGCCCTTGGTATCTTTGGCGCACGTGTTCTGTTCAAACGTGATTGGGAAGACTGCATTGCCATTGGGTTTTGCTGTTTGTTCTCGAATTCTGTCCTGTTAGGCCTGCCAATTTCTGAACGCGCCTATGGCACTGATGCATTGGCGGGTAACTTTGCCATCATCGCGTTTCATGCCCCGTTTTGTTACGGACTTGGCATCACTGTAATGGAGATCGCGCGCAACCAAGGACAGTCTCGTGCTGTGTTGGCCCGCAGTGTCTTGCGGGCAATGTTCCGAAATGCGCTTGTGATCGCGATTCTATTGGGTTTTTTCGTCAATCTATCTGGTCTCGTAATCCCCAGTGTTGTCGATGATGCCTTATCGCTCATTGTACGCGCCGCGCTGCCAGCCGCATTGTTTGCCCTTGGTGGTGTGTTGATCCAATACAAACCCGAAGGGGACATGAAAGCCATCGCGATGGTCTGCGCCATTGCCTTGCTGGTGCATCCTGCATTGGTATGGACCTTTGGAACAACATTAAACCTGCCCCAAGATGCATTTCGATCCGGGGTGCTGACCGCTGCGATGGCACCGGGTTTCAACGCCTATATTTTTGCAAACATGTATGGACGTGCCCGCCGGGTTGCAGCCACTTCTGTTCTGATTGCAACAGCCAGTTCGATCTTAAGCGTTTGGTTCTGGCTGTCTGTCCTTGGATGATGTGCATCCCAACCTGAATTAGACGTCCTCATGGGCCAGTGGCAAAGCAACAACCACTTTAGCCCCCTCGCTATATTCAACCAGCTTAAGCGATCCCCCGTGGTTTTTCATGACCCGTGCAGAAATAGGCAGACCCAAGCCACTGCCTTTGCCGCCATTCGCCTGCCCAAACCGACTGATCGCTGCGATGTGTTTTTCGACAGGAATGCCAACACCGTTGTCCGTTACCGACAGAATTGCGTGTTCTACATCCGTCGAAAGATCAATCTTTATCTCGGACATATCTGGACCACCATGCACAACAGCATTGGTCAAAAGGTTCAATACAGCTTCTTGAAGCATGATTGCGTCACCACGAACGGACAGGTTGGCGTGGACCATGTTCACAATAACTTTGACATCTTGCGCCGCGTTTTGCTGTAGAAAAGTGTCTACGACTTGCTGGACGAGCGCCTTGAAATCCAAGACGACACTTGATTGTTCTATATCGGCCCCGCCTGCCCGTTCGAACGACAGTAGTTGATTTGTCAGGTTGCTCGCCTCTCGTGCGGCCAACACCAGTTCTGCGCTACGCTTTTTGGCCGCTGCGGCATTTGGTGCGTTTTGAACTGCCTCAGCAAGGGCAAGCACACCCGCAACCGGGTTCCTAAGCTGGTGGGCAGCGTTTGAGATGAATTCGTCCTTAGAACTGATCCTGCGCGAAACCCTATCGAGTAAAGCATTTAGCGTATCCACAATTCTGCGGGCCTCAATCGGGACGGCGCGGCGAATGGGCTCAAGTTCTGTTGGGGTGCGTTTGGCGATGGCTTTTTCAAGGTCCAATAGCGGGCGCAATCCCACCGCGACACCGAACCAAACAACAAAGGCGACGGACAGAACCAACAGGGCGATCACAGCAAAGGATCGCGAGGCAACATCGCGTACGAAATTACGGCGCACATCCGCGCTTTGCCATACTGTGATGTTGAACAGCCCGCTCACGCCGCTGATCGTGGTTCCGTCTTGGAACCGCAAAACACGCATGTCCTGACCTTGATAGCGCGCGTTGTAATAAAACGGTTCGGCTTGATCACTTGGCGCTGATTTGGGCAATACGGGTGGTGTGGAATACCCGGTCACAAAGACACCGTCAGGCGCATAGACATGGTAGAATAATTCGCCACCTGACGTGTCGTTGATCAACCTGCGCGTGGCCGGGCTCAGCGCGTCACCATCCGAAACCGCAATATCGCGCGAAATCGCCAGCGCAGCAGAGAGGAGTCCACGATCAAAGATACTTTCAGCCCTCAGCGTGGTGTTTCGAAACTGCCACGCACTGGCTACAAGGGCGATCAAGAGCAACGGTGTAAGAATGATCCAGATCAGACGTGATCGAAGTGACCGCGGTGTCACTGCGCGGCCTCGACAACCAGTTGGTAACCCATTCCGCGTTGCGTCTTTATCTGAATACCATGTGGACTAAGCCGGCGCCGCAGTCGCGACACGTAAACCTCAACCACAGTATCGGCCACATCCGCCCCTACGCCATAGGCGTGATCAAGCACAGTGGCCTTTGGCACCAGACGGCCATTAGCAGCAAACAGACATTCAAACACAGACATCTCGCGGCGTGGCAATTCGATTTCTACATCACCCTCAAACAACTGTCGCGCGCCAGCGTCATACATCAGCGCACCGATGGGGTGCAGTTGTTGTTGTGGGATCGCGCGTCGGCGCAACAGGGCGCGCACGCGGGCCTCTAATTCGTCCATCTCAAACGGCTTGATCAGATAATCATCTGCACCTGCGTCCAAGCCTATCACCCTGTCCTTGGTATCCGCGCGCGCCGTCAGCAAGATCACCGGGCGCGTGTCACCGCGTTTGCGCATTTGCTTGAGCAGGGTCAGACCATCAATGCCCGGTAGGTTTATATCAAGAATGATCAGGTCCGACCCATCCCTCATCAAATAGCTTTCAGCCGCATCCCCATCTCCCAGCACATCCACAGCATGGCCAACGTCTTCTAGGCGGTAACAGATGCCCTTTGCGAGGCTAATGTTGTCTTCAACCAATGTGATGCGCATGGAAAAGTCTCAGCTATGCAAGTTTCACGCAAGGTTCGCAGGTCACACAAGAGACATCAACAGGGGGCGGACACCCCCTCGTGATTCTATTTTGGCCCCTTCAACGAAAGGGGTCGTGTTTAAGGGAGGAACATATGTCCACTTTCAAAACCACACGTCGTGTGGCGCTTGGCCTTGTCGCCGCAGCCGCCGCAAGTTTTGCCGTATCTGCCAACGCTGGTGGTCACGGTATCGATCTGGAAGGCAAAACCGTTGAATGGATCATTCCATTCTCTGAAACAGGTGGATCAGCCAAATGGGCCAATTTTTATGCCCCATTGTTGTCCGAGGCCCTGCCCGGCGCGCCAACAGTTGTTGTGAAATTCATGCCCGGTGCGGGTTCGACAAAGGGCGCGAACTTCTTTCAGGAACAGGAATATGACGACGGCACGCTGATCTTTGGCTCGTCAGGCTCCACGCAATTCCCATTTTTGCTGGGTGATCCCCGCGTGAAGTACAACTATGCCGATTGGAATGTCGTTCTGGCCTCTGGGACTGGCGGAGTTGCTTATCTTACGCCCGAAGGTGCTGCAAAGATGGACGGCATGAGCGCCACAGCCTTGCAAGGAGATGATTTCATCTATGGCAACCAAGGGGCAACGCGCCTTGATCTGGTGCCAACGCTGGCATGGGAAATGCTGGGTCTGAACGTGGAAAGCGTGATGGGCATCAAGGGTCGTGGTGATGGCCGTTTGATGTTTGAACGCGGT
>CALKXT010000211.1 GCA_938003685.1 uncultured Sulfitobacter sp.
TGGCCCCATACCGCGCTCGTTCGCATCTGCCTAGACCCAAGTTCACCGCGTTACATGAACTGTTGTGTCTATTCGACCTGCTCAACCACACCAATGATCGGCCCCAGCGCAGAAAAGCCCACATCATCGCGATCCAGATCAGGGGCGCGCAAGCGGGACACGTTTCCATCAAAATAAAGCGCGTTGGGAAGTTTTAGGTGATCACGAAATAGGCTGCCAAACGCATGAAAGGTTACGACATTATCGGAAATAACAAAAACCGCGCGCGTCCCGTCAGCGCTGGTACCGACGCCGTTGCGGATATATTTTGAGGTGCTGTTGCGTAGGAATTTTGGATGCAATCCACCATCAATCACCAACATTGGCCCTGATTGCGTTGCCGAATGACAATCGGGCTGCTGATCCAGAAACGTCAGTGTCTCAAACACATCGGCACGTCCGTCACGCAGACATAGCACGCCATTGGGAAGCAGCCCAAAATTGCCCGGTCCATCGCTGCTTATCACACGCTGCGATTCGCGACCATTTTCCACGTAATGCCCTACGGGCGCGCGGTCTTCATGGTACATGCCGGCGTTTGTAGCAAAACCAAGGCGCAAACCGATGGTGCCCAAATCCGTATCAACATTGCCGAAATGCCCATATACTTGACCGTCAGAGTCTTTCAAAAATAGTTGCAGGTTCTCTTGGGTCAGGTCGACTTCGCAGATTGAATATTTATTATCTGCGTAAGTCTCTGATCGACATGTTGCCGCCTCTGCCGATCCGGCAAAACACACCAGCATCAGGAGGGCAAAGTGTTTCATTCGTCCGGTTCTATGTCAGGCGCATTTGCGTCCTGACGGACAATGTCTTGGGACAACATCCGCCGGGTTTCATCCATCTGATCAAATGTACGATCTAGTTGAAACCGCAAGTCAGGCGCAAACTTTAGCGTCAACTGCTTTGACACCATGCGGCGCAACTCACCTTTGTTGCGAGCAAGTATCTTGAGTACGTCGTCCTGCCCTTGACCGCCCAACGGCAACACATAGGCCGTCGCAATTTTTAGGTCAGGGGATGCGCGCACCTCACCAACGGTGATCGACATACGGTTAAGTTCCGGGTCATGGACATCGCCACGCGCCAAAACGTCAGACAAGGCGCGTCGGATTGTTTCACCCACACGCAATTGCCGCTGCGACGGACCGGGTCCATCATGAAATTTGTTCTTTGCCATGGTTTTCATCTAAGGCGTTGCGAAGCCTTTGCCAAGGCAGGCGATGCAAGCTAAACCGAGGCGGAAATTTAAGCAGGAGCGCTAAAGCATGACCCAGATCCCCGGTATCGCAATTACAGGTGCCTCTGGCCGTATGGGGCAGATGCTTATCACGCAGGTTTCTGCCAATGATCGCATCAAGCTTGTGGGGGCAATCGAACGGCCCGGCCATGCTTGGGTGGGGCAAGACGTTGGTGTCGCCATGGGTGGCGCACCTGTCGGCGTTATTGTGACAGATGACCCGCTAGAGGCGATTGCCCCTGCACAAGCCATCATTGATTTTACTGCCCCCAAAGCAACGCTTGAATTCGCAGCATTGGCAGCACAGGCTCGCGCGGTGCATGTGATCGGCACAACGGGTATGACAGATGAAGAGATTGCAGCGCTTGAACCCGCTGCGCGTCATGCGGTGATCGTACGTGCCGGCAACATGAGCCTTGGTGTGAACTTGTTGACGCAATTGACCAAGCGGGTCGCTGCGGCATTGGACGAAGACTACGACATCGAAATTATTGAAGCGCACCACAATCAAAAGGTCGATGCACCTTCTGGCACAGCCCTGATGTTAGGGGAGGCCGCAGCAGAAGGCCGCGGTGTTTCATTGGCTGATGTCTCTGACAGAGGTCGTGATGGTATGACAGGCGCACGCAAACCCGGTGACATTGGTTTTACGGCGATTCGTGGGGGCGATATTGTGGGTGAACATGACGTCATGTTCGCCGCAGCAGGCGAACGCATCACGTTGCGCCATGTTGCCTCTGATCGATCCGTCTTTGCCCGAGGTGCCCTTAAGGCGGCACTTTGGGGTCAGGGACGCGCACCGGGACAATATGATATGCTGGATGTTTTGGGCCTGTCCGAATAACACGTCCTGCAAATTTTTTGCACTTAAATGAAACCAATTTAGCCTGACCAACGTATCTCTTTTATCAATCTGGATTAAGGAGTGTCGTTATGAAGTTCTTATTTGTTCCTCTTTGTGCAGCCGCGCTCGTGCTGGCTTCACCCGTGCTTGCAGATTATGAGAAGGTTACAACCAAAGATAACTTCATGGCGCTTATGGCTGGCAAGTCTCTGACTCGCCCTTTGGTGAACCTTCAAGTCACGCCAGACGGTCGGATTTCTGGTAAAGGCGCTGCATGGGCCGTAAGTGGGCAATGGCAGTGGAAAAGCGGTTTTTTGTGCCGCAGCCTTGAGTGGGGAGGCGATGATTTGGGCTATAATTGCCAGTCAGTCGAAGCAGACGGCGCAAAGGTGCGCATCACATCAGACAAAGGTACTGGGGATTCGGCTGTATTCCGGCTGCGTTGATCGTCGCAAGTCGGGCTTATTGCTAAGTTTTGCCAACCCAAGCCCCTTTATAAAAACCCTCGGTTCTCAAAAATCGACTGCCAGCCCTTTTTTCTCCCAATCCCCGTATCTCACGGGTTCGGGGCCATCGCGGCCACCCAACTCAGTCGGCAATTCCAATACCTTGGCCTTTTGCCGACGTTCCTCGGCTTCTGCCAACGCGCGCTGTGCTGCTGGTGGTATATCGGACGTTTCTGTTGATCGTTGTTCAGACATGGTGCCCTCTTGAGCCATCTTACGCCTTGATATACGCCCCAAATAGCCGCAGACAACCCATGCCCCCAGATTTGGGGCCTCAATAAGAAAGCGATCGAATGGCAGATACTGGCGTACAAGCCCGCAAAAGTGCTGTTTATCTGTTGGATCAGATATTGGGCGAAGAGCCGCCTTTGATGTCTGAACTTTTGGCAAGCGGTGTCTTAGACAAGCTGCCACCAGATGATCGCGCTCGTGCGCAACGTCTGGCGCTTGAAACCTTACGTGGCATCGAACGCGCAGACCGTCTGCTGCAAAAGTACCTCAAAACCTACCCACCGCTGACGATCCGCAATGTCCTGCGTGTCGGTACGATTGAACTGTGCCAAGGCGGAGCTGCACACGGCGTGGTTAATGCGATGGTAAACCTTGTGTCGGGGCACCGGACCTTGAGCCATCTAAAAGGGTTGACCAACGCAGTGTTGCGCAAAGTCGCCACTGATGGCCCCGAAGCATGGAACGCCTTGCGTGCGCCACGTCTGCCGAAATGGTTGCGCGGCCCCTTGACTGAAGCATGGGGTGCAGATGCAATGGCCGCGATGGAGGCGGCGCATTTTGCAGGCGCGCCGCTCGACCTTACCGCGCGCCGTGATCCTACAGCATTAGCTGACATTGTGGGCGGTGTTGTTTTGGCCAATGGGTCAGTTCGCATCAAAGATGCAGGCCAAGTATCGACCATGCCCGGTTTTACTGAGGGCGATTGGTGGGTCCAAGACGCTGCTGCCGCATTCCCTGTACAGGTGCTTGCCCCACAAAAAGGGGAGGTTGTGTTGGATCTTTGTGCGGCTCCCGGTGGAAAAACCATGCAGTTGGCCTCGTTGGGCGCGCAGGTCACGGCGGTTGACGCCTCAGCGTCACGTATGGCGCGGGTTAAGGAAAACCTAGCGCGGGTACATTTGCCTGCCAAAACCCGCGTACAGGATGCGCGCGATGTCACAGGTGAATTTGATGCCATCTTGCTGGATGCACCCTGTTCGGCCACCGGCACGATCCGTCGGCATCCCGATCTGCCATATGCGAAAGACGGCTCAGAATTTGGTGATCTTATCGAGTTGCAGGCAGAACTAATTGACCACGCGTGGTCGTTGCTGAAACCCGGTGGGCGGCTGGTGTTTTGTACTTGTTCCCTGCTGCCTGATGAAGGTGAAGTGCAGGTTGATGAAGCACTGGAACGTCATGATGACATGTCGACAGATGTGGCTGCATTGAATGTGCCGGGCGTCAATCCAAGCTGGCATACGATCGAAGGCGGCTTGCGTCTTCGCCCTGATTATTGGGCCGAACATGGTGGAATGGACGGATTTTACATCGTATGTTTGCGCAAAGCAGGTTGATCACTTATCGCCGACAGGCGGGTTTGCGACTTCTAAATATGCATCCTTGGGAATGGCAACTAAGCCCTTGATCCCCAATGTATTGCGGTCAGCGTCGGTCAGCGCTGCAATAGCTGTGCTAATGGATGAAAATACGGCCTTTTGATCAGCATCAAGCGCAGCAATATAAGGCAGGCCAGGAGTTGGGGGTGTCCACTCCAAGATGCGTAGCTTGTCTGCAAAAGGTTCATATTGCTGGATCAAACGCCAAGACACAGCATCAAGCGCTGCAATATCGGCCTTACCTTCCACCACTGTGCGGGCAGAATTTAGGTGGCCGTAACTTTGAGAACGATCTGCAAACCAGAAACCGAGGGGTTTGGTTAATGCATGAGGTGCCGCATAGCCAGATTGTGAAAACGTCTGGTTATAGGTGAAGCGGGCGTCTTTGAAGTCGGCCAATGCTTTGCGATGGTCATCGGAGCGCACGATTATGGCACTTTTGTAATATCCCGCCGGACAGCCCGGCACACCAAAGTCAGGCGTCCCAATCAACGTCACTTTATCGTGTAGCCATGTACGATAGGGCATCCCACAAGTTTGACTAAGAACTAAATCAGGCGCATTCCAGACGGCAAATTCATCACCATCTTGATCAAGTGCTATCGGTGCATCGATCCCACGCGCAGCCAATGCGTCACGGATCAACGCCCAATACCGCGCATGCGCACTGTCGAGCTCAGGTCGTATATACATCATCAAACTGGCGATCATACTGAGGTTCCTGTGGCTATTTTTGGCCTGACTTTGTGTCTTAGCCTACCTTACCGACACGGCATTTGCGACCAAACCCGCCGATTGACGTAAAATTGATCAAAATGCGGTGACTTGGGTCAATACTCAGGTTATGCTTGATCCAAACGCCATCAGAGCGTCAAGGGCAGCAGATATGTTCAACACCACCAGCCTGAAGGCGCGCAAGGCGCGGTTTCTCAACCTGTGGCACGCAAAGGCCGCGACCCGCACCCGTGCGCAGGTAAAAGGATTTGTGTCCTCACCAGAACCGCGCACGATTGGTTCGTTTGCGCGTGGGCGGCAATTAGTGGCGGGTAATTATCTGTTTGCAGGTACTTTATTGAACGAACCGGGCACATCCTTGTGGGGTGTCGCACCGCCTGATGCGGCCTATGCCGAAGAATTACATGGCTTTGCATGGATGGATGATCTGGCCGCAGTTGGCGACGCCGCGGCGCGCGCTGCGGCCCAATCTTGGGTGTGGGAATGGATCGATACCTATGGCAAAGGGCGTGGGCCGGGGTGGACACCTGACCTGACAGGACGTCGCCTGATCCGGTGGATCAACCAT
Source organism: uncultured Sulfitobacter sp. (assembly GCA_938003685.1). Taxonomy (GTDB): domain Bacteria; phylum Pseudomonadota; class Alphaproteobacteria; order Rhodobacterales; family Rhodobacteraceae; genus Sulfitobacter. The sequence continues at coordinate 5,543 of CALKXT010000211.1, forward strand.
GCGCTGTTTGTGCTGCGAGGACAGGAATCAGACCAAAGTAAAGCGTTCTACCGTTCGCTGGAGCAACAAACACAGTTCCTATCACGACGCTGGCGTGGCGCTGCCCCCGGTTTGCCGCGTTTTGAGGCGCTGACTGGGTTGATATACGCAGGGCTGTCGCTGGAAGGCCAAGAAGAACTGGCCGATCCTGCCATCAAGGCACTGGCGCGCGAATGTACACTTCAGATCGATGTGCAAGGCGGTTTGCCAACACGAAACCCTGAAGAATTGCTTGCCGTTTTCACCCTGCTGACATGGGCCGCGGCAGCGCTGAGTGATGCAGGGCGCAGCGCCCCAAAGGAACATCTGGCAGCGATCGAACGTATCGCGCCGACACTGCGCAGTTTGCGCCATTCTGACGGCGCACTAGCGCGGTTCCATGGTGGCGGTCGTGGGGCCGAAGGATGGCTTGATCATGCGCTAGCAGCGTCAAATGTCCGCGCGTCACAGCCTGATGGGCTGGCGATGGGCTATGCACGGCTATCTGCGGGCCGCACCAGCGTGATCATTGATGCAGATACGCCGCCAACAGGTGCCGCGTCTGACAATGCCCACGCCTCAACATTGGCGTTTGAACTGACATCTGGACGCAGGCCGCTGGTGGTGAATTGTGGATCAGGGGCTTCATTCGGGATCGAATGGCGCAGGGCAGGGCGCGCAACACCCTCACATTCTGCATTGTCACTTGGGGGATACTCAAGCGCGCGTTTGGCTGAGCCGGATAGCCACACGGGCCACGAAGCACTGATTGATGCGCCAACCCACGTGCCTGTTGAAATCAGCCAAGCCAATGATGGCATACGCTTTCAAGGCGGGCATGATGGCTATGCGTTGACCCATGGATTGACCCACGCCCGCACCTTGGAATTGACGTTAGACGGTCGCGGATTGGCGGGCGAAGATATGCTGCTGGCGATGGAAGAGGCCGAAAAGCGCCGCTTTGATCGTGCGTTAGATGCGGGCAAGTTGAAGGGTATCCAGTTTGATATCCGGTTTCATTTACATCCTGACGTGGATGCAACCCTTGATCTGGGCGGCGCGGCCATCTCAATGGCGCTTAAAAGTGGTGAAATCTGGGTCTTTCGCCATGATGGCACGCATAATCTAAAGCTGGAACCGGGTGTTTATCTGGAAACCACACGCCTTAAACCACGTGCAGCACAGCAGATTGTTTTGACGGGAATGGCCTTTACTTATGCAACTAGGGTCAGGTGGTCCTTGTCCAAAGCCCAAGAAACTGCGATTGGCGTGCGGGATCTGTCGCGTGACGATCCTTATGCTGACGAAGACTGACCAAAGGACCACTGCCCATGCCTGACCTACACCCCGTTAAACGCGCCCTTCTTTCTGTTTCTGATAAAACCGGATTGGTGGATCTGGGTCACGCTTTGGCCGCGCATGGGGTTGAATTACTCAGCACAGGGGGCACAGCCAAGGCGCTGCGCGATGCTGGTTTGGAGGTGCGCGATGTTGCGGATGTGACAGGTTATCCTGAAATGATGGATGGCCGCGTGAAAACTCTGCATCCTGCGGTGCATGGCGGGTTGCTGGCCTTGCGTGACAACGACGATCACGTGGCGGCAATGAATACCCACGACATCGGTGCAATCGATCTGGTTGTTGTGAACCTTTATCCGTTTGAGGCAACTGTTGCCAAGGGCGCGGCATATGCTGAAGTCATCGAAAATATCGACATTGGTGGGCCTGCGATGATCCGGTCAGCGGCCAAGAACCATGGCTTTGTAAATGTTGTCGTCGATACCGAGGATTACGCAGCAGTCATTGCTGAAATGGAAGCCAATGCAGGGCAAACCACATACGCATTGCGCCAACGCTTGGCCCAGACAGCTTATGCACGTACCGCCGCCTATGACACGGCTGTTAGCACATGGATGGCTGCACAGGTGGATGCAACCCCACGCCGCCGTACATTTGGCGGCACGCTGAAACAAACCATGCGCTACGGTGAAAACCCACACCAGAATGCGGCGTTTTATACAGACGACAGTGACCGCCCCGGCGTAGCAACAGCCACCCAGCATCAGGGTAAAGAACTGTCTTACAACAACATCAACGACACCGATGCTGCGTTTGAATTGGTCAGTGAATTCACCCCAGAAAACGGCCCGGCATGCGCGATTATCAAACACGCAAATCCATGCGGTGTGGCGACAGGTACAACGATGGTTGAAGCCTACACACGCGCCTTTGATTGTGACCGGACCTCTGCTTTTGGTGGCATCATTGCGTTGAACCAAGTGCTGGACGGCGAAACCGCCGAAGCAATCAGCGGTATATTCACCGAAGTTGTGATCGCACCGGGTGCTGACGCAGATGCCGTTGCGGTTTTTGCTAAGAAAAAGAACTTACGGTTGCTGACCACAAATGGCCTGTCTGACCCTGCCGTTGCCAAATTGGCCGTGCGTCAGGTGTCCGGCGGATATCTGGTGCAAGACAAAGATGTGGGTCGGATCACTCGTGATGACCTCAAGGTGGTAACCAAGCGTGCGCCGTCTGAACAAGAACTCAGCGATCTGCTGTTTGCATGGACCGTTGCAAAACATGTGAAATCCAACGCAATTATCTATGTCAAAGATGGCGCAACCGTCGGCGTCGGTGCAGGCCAGATGAGCCGGGTGGACAGCACGCGGATTGCCGCGCGCAAGGCGATTGATATGGCCGAAGCAATGGGGTTACCTGCACCGCTGACGCAAGGATCAGTTGTGGCCTCTGACGCATTTTTCCCATTTGCAGATGGGCTGATCACCGCCGCTGAAGCGGGCGCAACGGCGCTCATCCAACCGGGTGGATCCATGCGTGATGATGAAGTCATTGCAGCGGCTGACGCGGCTGGTTTGGCGATGGTGTTCACCGGCATGCGCCACTTTCGACATTGATAGGGGCAGATGATGCGCAATTTTGTCTGGGCGGGGTTCGCTGCCTTTCTTTTGGATCAGGTCAGCAAATACGTCGTGATCCACATGATGGAACTGTCGCGCATCCGCTCGATTGATGTGCTGCCGCCTCTGCTTAATTTTCGCTATGGCGAAAACCGTGGCATCAATTTTGGTATGTTTGGCGGTGGCTCTGATTTGATGCGTTGGGTCTTGATCGGCCTTGCTGTTGTCATCTGCGTAGCAGTCACAATCTGGCTGCAACGATCAAAACAAGGGTTCTGGGCGCAAATTAGCGGTGGCTTGTTAGTGGGGGGTGCACTTGCAAATGTGGTCGATAGACTGATTTACGGCTATGTGCTCGATTTCCTGAATATGTCCTGTTGCGGCATCAATAATCCGTTTGTTTTCAACGTCGCAGACATTTTTATCTTCGCCGGTGCATTGGGCTTGATCCTCTTTACCAGTGACAAAAATCCACCCGTCAAACGCGCTGTGAAAAAACGGCAGTGACATTGACCACTTGCCTGAGATATTGAAGGGCAGACCCAAAGGAGACGACCCATGCGCCGTACGCTCATATTAGTCCTGATTCCGCTGACCCTTGCTGCTTGTGCAAGCACTGGATTGAGAGAGCTGAATACCAATGCCAATGGCCCGGATGAGTTTCTAATTGCGCCGTCCAAGCCGCTGGAAGCACCAACGGATTATGCAAGTTTGCCAACGCCGACACCGGGTCAAGCCAACCTGACGGATCGTTCTGCTATCAATGAAGGCATCACAGCGTTTGGTGGTCGCCCCGAAACAGCAGGTGGCGGCATCCCTTCAAGTGATGGTGCTTTGGTTCAACACGCCAGCCGTTTGGGTGTAACACCGGGCGTGCGTCAAGATTTGGCAGAAACGGATGCAAAGTTTCGCAAGCGTAAGGCGCGGTTCACCCAATTCCGCATTGTCCCAACAGATCGCTACAGCCAAGCATACCGCCGCGAAACGCTGAATGCGGAGGCAGAAGCAGTCCGCTGGCGTCGCGCAGGCGCACGCACGCCGTCGTCCCCCCCTTCAAACCGCTAATGGCTTCGTGAGCGCCGCGTCGCTCACTTTTTCGCGTATTGGCTTGATTGTGCGCCCCAAGGGCGTACCTAAAGCGTAACGATACATACCAAAGGACTGACAATGTTCCGATTGCCGATTTTCGCGGCCCTGTTTGCGATTGCCTTGCTTCCTGCCTCAGCCATGGCCAGTGACAATGAGGCAGTTACCTATTTCACCTTAGATAACGGCATGGAGGTCGTTGTGGTCGAAGACCACCGCGCCCCCGTCGTTCAGCAAATGGTCTGGTATCGCGCTGGATCAGCGGATGAGCCAAAAGGGTCATCAGGTGTCGCGCATTTTCTGGAACATTTGTTGTTCAAAGCGACCGACAAAATGGAATCAGGCGAATTTTCCGCCACGGTTGCCGCGAATGGCGGGCGTGACAACGCGTTCACCAGCTATGATTACACCGCCTATCACCAACGTGTAGCGGCAGATCGCCTTGAATTGATGATGAGTATGGAAAGCGACCGGATGAAAAACATCCGCCTGACGCCAGAAAACATTGAAACTGAACGTGACGTGATCTTGGAAGAACGCAACCAGCGTGTTGAGAACAGCCCCGGCGCTTTGTTTAACGAACAACTCAGTGCCGCGCAGTATTTGAACCAACGGTATGGCACACCAGTGATCGGCTGGAAGCACGAGATGGAAGAGTTGGACCTGCAAGATGCGCTGTCTTTCTATGAACTCTATTATTCACCAAATAATGCGATTCTAGTGGTGTCCGGTGACGTGCAGCCAGACGATGTCAAAGCCTTGGCTGATAAATATTATGGCGCTATCCCTGCCAATCCCGATTTACCAGAACGCTTGCGGACCCAAGAGCCGCCTCAAACCGCTGAGCGTCGTATGATTTTTCGTGACCCACGTGTGGCACAGCCCTATGTCAGTCGGTCCTATCTGGCCCCCGAACGTGATCCGGGCGCGCAAGAAAAGGCTGCAGCGTTAACGATGCTGGGTGAAATTTTGGGTGGGGGCACCACATCTTATCTGGCTGAAAAGCTGCAATTTGACACGCAAACCGCTACCTATACTGGTGCATTTTACCGGGGCGGTACGTTGGATGATACGACCTTTGACTTAGTCGTGGTTCCAGCCGCAGGCGTTAGCTTGCAAGAGGCCGAGGATGCCATGGATGCCGCACTTGCTGAGTTCATGAAGGACGGTGTTGATCCAGTGCAGCTAGATCGGATCAAATTGCAAATCCGTGCAGAGCAGATTTATGGTCGTGACAATGCAGAAGGCGTTGCCAACCGATATGGCCGCGCCTTAGCAATTGGATTGACAGTGCAGGACGTTCAGGAGTGGCCCAATGTTCTGGAGGCTGTGACAGCAGAAGATATCATGCAGGCCGCCGCGCAGGTCTTTGACCGCCGTGCTTCGGTTACGGGATGGTTGATGAAAGAGGAGGCCGCACAATGAGACTGATTTATGCATTGATCCTGTCGCTTGCGGCAGCACTCCCTGCGCACGCCGAGGTCAATATTCAATCTGTGACCAGCCCCGGCGGATTAACCGCATGGCTGGTTGAGGAACATTCAATTCCCTTTGTGGCGCTTGAGATTCGTTTTCGCGGCGGCGCGTCTTTGGATGCGCCGGGCAAACGTGGCGCCATCAACCTTATGACTGGGCTGTTGGAAGAAGGGGCTGCTGACATGGACGCGCGCGCCTTCAGCCGAGCGTCTGAGGAATTGGCGACCAGCTTTGGCTTTGATGTTTCCAGTGACTCACTTTCAATCTCAGCTCGGTTTTTGACTGAAAATCGGGATGCCTCAATAACACTGCTGCGCGCTGCCTTGCAAGAACCACGCTTTGACAACGAAGCGATTGAAAGGGTGCGTGGGCAGGTGCTTTCGATCATTCAGTCAGATCAAAAAGATCCAAATGACATCGCTGGAGAAGCCTTTAGCAAAATCGCATTCGGGGATCATCCTTATGGATCGTCCTTGAATGGTACATTGGAAAGTGTCGCTGCTTTGACTCGCGATGATTTGGTCGCTGCGCATCAGGCCGTCCTGGCCCGGGACCGTATCTATATTGGCGCTGTGGGCGACATCACCCCCGAACAGCTGGGCAGCTTGGTGGACGAACTGCTGGGTGGACTGCCCGAAACGGGCGCACCAATGCCTCCGGTCGCAGAGGTAAGCATTCCTTCAGGCGTAACAATCGTGGACTTTGCAACACCACAGTCTGTCGCCTTGTTTGGCCAGCATGGTCTCAAACAAAGCGATCCAGATTTCTTTGCTGCAACGATCATGAACCACGTATTGGGTGGCGGGTCGTTCGAAAGTCGTCTGATGAACGAAGTGCGGGAAAAGCGCGGCCTGACCTATGGGGTTTATTCCTATCTTGCTCCGCGCGATTTGGCGGAAACCTATATGGGGTCCGTGAGTTCCGCAAATGACCGGATTGGCCAAGCAATTGAGGTGATCCGCGATGAATGGGCCAAAATGGCGCGCGATGGCGTGACAGAGGACGAGCTGCGCGATGCCAAGACCTATATAACCGGGTCCTATCCACTGCGTTTTGACGGTAATGCGCCAATTGCGAGTATACTGGTCGGGATGCAGATGTTGGGCTTGCCGATTGATTACATCGCGACCCGCAACGAAAAAGTGGACGCCGTGACATTGGCTAATGTGCAGCGTGTCGCGGGCGAACTGCTAGACCCTGAGGGTTTGCATTTCGTTGTCGTCGGCCAGCCCGGTGGTCTAGAAACCAGTGCTGGAAACTAAAGCACCAGCCCTACGGCGTTATTCGCCGTAGGGCACCCAGATGTTTTTGACCTCTGTTGCGGCTTGAAGGAAGGTTTTTCCTTCGCCCGCCTGTCCCATCCAATCACGCGCCATTCCATTGTTGACCCATGTGCGTTTGATGTTGCCTGCCGATGCGTATTCGATGGTTTTGCTGAACTCGCCCAAGCCAAAAGACCAGACCGCGTCGATATCCATATGACGCGCCATTGGTTCTGCAATATCTGTCTGCGGACCTGTCAGGATGTTAACCACACCTGCCGGTACGTCGGATGTTTCCAATACCTGTGCGAAATCTGTCGCGGAAAGTGGGAAGGGTTCAGAGGCGGCGAGGATCACGCGGTTGCCCATCGCGATGGCGGGGGCCATGCAGGATATCAACCCAAGCAATGGTACCTCAGCCGGGCAAAGTGCTGCGATCACGCCGACGGGCTCTTTCATGGCCATGGCCACGCCCCGAATTGGTACGCCGTGGACTTGGCCATCGTATTTGTCGGCCCACGCCGCGTAGGTGAACAGGCGCTTGATGCTTGTCGCAACTTCCTTTGCACCGCTGCGTCCACCTTGCATAGCGTCGAGCCGTGCCGCGAATTCATCGCTGCGCGCGGCAAGGTTTTCGGCAATGTAGTACAAAATTTGTGCACGTGTATGGCCTGTGGTTTTGGACCAGCCTTTGGCGGCGTGTGCGGCCTCGACTGCGTTGCGAACATCCTTGCGATTGGCAAGCGATGCGTGCCCCAGCAAAGCCCCGGATTTCCCCCAAACAGGGGCGGAATACCCGCCATCAGGACGCGCATGTTTGCCGCCGATGTACAGCTTTGCAGTTCGGTCTATTGTATCGATCGGTGCGCCGTCGCCTGTCATCGGTTCGATTGTTTTCAACGGCTTTGGGGTGCCTTCAGGTTTTGTATAGCCCGTTAGCCCTTCCCAGCCACCCTCGCGACCAAAGCCGCTTTCGCGCACACCGCCGAATCCGGCAGCAGCATCCATTAAGTTGGTGCCGTTGATCCAGACGATGCCGGCCACCAGTTTTGGTGCAATATCCAGCGCGAGATTGATGTTCTCTGACCAGACTGTCGCGGCCAAACCGTATCGTGTGTTGTTGGCCAGTTGCACAGCCTCTTCCGGGGTGCGGAAGGTCGTCGAAACAAGTACAGGACCGAATATTTCTTCTTGCATCAACGGATCAGCGGGGTTCAGCCCAGTGATCAGGGTCGGAGGGTAATAACAGCCGTTCTCAGGGATCACCGTGTCCGCGACAAACTTTTCGCCTGCTGTATTGGCATCAACCTTTTCGCTCACTGATTTTAGTTGCACTGGATCAACCAGCGCGCCGACATCGATGGATTTGTCTAGCGGATCACCAACGCGCAGTTTGCTCATCCGGGTGCGTAGCTTGGCATAGAACGCATCTGCAACGGGCTCATGCACCAACAGACGTGACCCGGCGCAGCAAACTTGGCCCTGATTGAACCAAATCGCATCGACCAGCCCTTCGACGGCTGAGTCTAGATCAGCATCATCAAACACGATGTAGGGGGATTTTCCGCCCAATTCCAAAGTCAGTGCCTTGCCCGTACCAGCGGTTGCCTCGCGGATGCGACGGCCCACAGCGGTGGAACCTGTGAAGGCAATTTTATCAACGTCAGCGTTCACGATCATTTCGCCAACAGCGCCGTCACCTGTGACGATGTTCACCACACCTTTAGGCAGCCCCGCCTGACGGCAAATATCTGCGAACAAAAGCGCGGTCAGTGACGTGTACTCGGCAGGTTTCAGCACCACGGTGTTACCCATCGCAAGCGCCGGAGCGACCTTCCAAGCCAGCATCAAAAGCGGAAAGTTCCACGGGATGATTTGCCCACACACGCCCAGCGCCTCAGCGTCGGGCAGTTCGCTTTCCATCAGTTGCGCCATGCCCGCGTGGTAATAGAAATGCCGCTGCGCTAGCGGTACGTCGATATCCCTCGCCTCGCGTATCGGTTTGCCGTTATCAAGCACTTCGAGCACAGCAAACAAGCGGGCGTGCTTTTGCAACAAACGGGCAAGTGCATAGAGATATTTCGCGCGGCCGTGACCACCCAGTTTTTCCCACTTGGGTTGTGCTTTGCGGGCGGCTTTGACGGCAGCATCTACATCGACTTGCGTGGCTTGAGTGAGGGTTGCCAGCACTTCGCCCGTCGCAGGGTTTTTACTGTCAAAACCATCAACGGGGTCAGTAAATGAACCATCAATGAAATGACCAAAGCGGCTGCCTTGATCAACCAGCCAAGCCAGCGCGTCCGCGGCAGATTCAGGGGCTTTGCCGTAATCCATGGTCTCAAAAATCTCGGAAACGCTCATGTTGTGACCCTCAGCTTGTCGCGTGGCGGTATCCGGCAGAATAGTTGCCGGTGATGTGATGTTCTAACTGGCGTTCGATGTCGTTGAGCAACGATGAAGCGCCAAAGCGAAATAGGTCAGGTTGCAACCAACGATCGCCCAATTCTTCTTTCATTAAAGCCAGGTAGGTAATTGCGTCCTTGGCCTTGGAAATGCCGCCCGCAGGTTTGTACCCGACACGCACACCAGTGCGGTCATAATAATCACGGATGGCACGGATCATCACAAGGCTGACAGGCAGGGTCGCATTAACGCTCTCTTTGCCCGTTGACGTTTTGATGAAATCAGCCCCCGCCATCATGCAAATGAGCGATGCGCGCGCAACATTGCGCAGACTGCCAAGTTCGCCTGTGGCAAGGATCGCTTTGACATGTGCTTCACCACATGCCGCCCGGAATGCTTGCATCTCATCATAAAGCGCCTGCCAGTCACCTGACAAAACATGGCGTCGTGAGATCACGATATCGATCTCAGAGGCACCTGCGGCGACGCTCATTTCAATCTCTTTGATGCGCAGTTCCAGCGGTGACAGGCCCGCAGGGAACCCGGTTGAAACGGCAGCAATGGGGATGTTGGCCCCTTCAAGCGCCTTGCGCGCGGCTGGGATCATTTCGTGATAAACGCAGACTGCCCCGGTGGTGATCGGTCCCATGCCCAACGCATCAAGCAAATCAGGTGCAATAGGTTGGCGTGCCTTGGCACATAGACGGGCAACCCGGCGATCCGTGTCGTCACCAGATAACGTGGTCAAATCAATGCAGGTAATCGCACGCAACAGCCACGCGGCCTGATGTTGTTTCTTTACTGAACGCCGGGCAGGCAAAGACGCAGCGCGCCGTTCAATGGCTGAGGTATTCGCCTGAACAGAGCGTACCCAGTTCATGTCCAGCGGCATGCCGGGATTACGCGGTTCCGTCACTTGCGGCAGATGCGAACCGGTTGTGGTCGCAGCAGCAGATTGAGCAGGGGTGAGTTGGGTGGCCATGGGCTTCTCCGGCGTCAGTCAGACCCACAGGGTGACATGTGCGCTCCCCCTTTGGCAATGTCCCAAATGTTCTCTGCCGCGATGTCATTTGCGCAAAAACTGCACAAACGCACCCCGGCACCTGCACCCCTGCTTGGCAAAAGCGAACTCAGAGAATTGAGCAAGAGGGATACGGGCAGATGAAAACTTTTCTAATACGAGGTGTGCCATTGGCGATGCAGCAAGATGGCTGGTGGATGAATGAGGATAGTAGCGGTGATAAACCCACGCGCGATGACAAAGCAAAGACGCCTGAATTGGGGCGCTTGTCGTTGCTTATCCCGCTTATCGCGCTGGGCGATATACTGGTGTGGCAGGTATTGCCCGGGTTGTCTTTGGCGGTGTTTGGCGCTGCGATTGTTCTGGCGGCACTTTGGGTTGCAGGTACTAAAATCAAAGGGCAACGCTTGGCATTGGTGGCTGGAGGGAGCCTGTTGGCGCTGCTGCCCTTGGTCGAATTGGTCCAGCCGTTATCGCTGTTGATTGCAGTCTGCGGGGTGTCGGCAATGCTGGCGCTGTTGGCGGGGTTAAAACCAACAGAGCTTGTTGGTGGCGCTTTGCGGCTTTGGCCCATGGGGCTGCGTCAGACCTGTGATGATGGAACAGGTTTGTTTAGGTACAATGATACGCGCGGTTTTCCAGCGATGATGCAACGAATGCTGATGGGTTGGTTTTTGCCCGTCATGCTTGGGCTTGTGTTTGTGTTGCTGCTGCTTGAGGCAAACCCGATTGCCCAAGGTTGGGCAGACGCACTGTGGCAAATAGACATGAACCTACCCGACACAGACCGCGCTTTATTCTGGTTGTGTTTGGTGCCGCTTGCTTGGACCGCGCTTTCAATCACCAGAATGCGCGAACGTCTGCGTGGGACGGTACGTTTGCGCAAGATGGGGCCAGCACGTGAGGGCATTGTTAATCCGGCATCGGTGACACGCGCGCTGATTATGTTCAACGCGATCTTTGCCCTGCAAACGGCGATGGACGTGATTTATCTCTATGGCGGTGTTGGCTTGCCCGATGGCCTCACCTACGCAGAATATGCGCATCGCGGTGCCTATCCTTTGGTCATCACGGCCCTGTTGGCCGGTGGTTTTGCCCTGCTCACCCGGCGTTGGACGGATGGCAACAAGATGCTGCGCACCTTGCTGATGCTTTGGGTTGCCCAAAACGTGGCGCTGGTTGTTAGCTCGCTGGTACGGCTTGAACTGTATGTTGAGGTCTACGGTTTGACCCATCTGCGGGTTTCGGCAGCGATCTGGATGGGGCTGGTTGCGGGCGGTCTGGCTTTGATCCTGTGGCAGATCAAGCAGGGCCATCGCAACGGTTGGCTGATGCTGCGCGGTGGGGCGATGGCAGGCGTAGTTCTGTACATGTGTGCTTGGACCAGCTTCGATGCGGTGATTGCCAAATATAACCTGAACAATCCTGTACAGAAGGACACCTATCACCTTTGTTGGCTTGGTGATGCCGCACAGCCAATTGTAGCCGCAGCAGAAGTTGAGCGAGGCCAGCGTATTTGTACTGGCCGCCACCAGATCAGGGCACCACGTGACTGGCGCGAATGGGGCTTTCGCAACTGGCGCGCGCGCAATACCTTGGCTGCGATACAAGTCGAGGTGACTCCGTGAAGCCCAACATTTTGATCATAGACGATGATCCGCAAATTCGCAGCGTGCTGCGCATCGCGCTGCGCCAAGCTGGAATGGAGCCTTCAGAGGCGGGTGATGGTGCCGAAGGATTGGCCAAAGCGCGTTCGGGTCGGTTTGACCTGATCGTGCTGGACATCGGGCTGCCGGAAATGGACGGGCTTGAGGTGTGCCGCAACTTGCGGGCGACTGATAACACGCCGATTCTGTTTCTGACGGCCCGTGATGATGAGATTGATCGCGTGCTGGGGTTTGAACTGGGTGGTGATGATTATGTGACAAAACCGTTTTCGCCCCGCGAATTGGTGGCCCGGATCAAAGCGATTATGAAACGTAGTGGCGGTGGGGCGGTTGCAGAGGCCACGAAAGCGAGCTTGCAAACTGGCAACCTAGAAATTGATCCAACACGGCATCTCTGCCTGGTTGATGGAGCATCTGTTGCCCTGACGGCCCGCGAAATGGGTATTCTTGCGCATCTGATGGCGCGCCCTGATCAGGTCACGCCCCGACCTGCCTTAACCGACGCAGTTTACGGCGCGCATATTCATGTGTCGGATAGAACAGTGGACAGCCACCTGCGCAACCTGCGTGCTAAACTAGCGGATGCTGGATGTGCAGACGCCATCGAAACCGTGCATGGCGTTGGGATCAGGATGGGCGCATGCCGCAGCACGTAAGGCGCAAATGGCGCCCGCCACTGGCACTGGTGGTGGGGGGCACATTGGCAGGGGTGCTGGGCGTGCCACTTGTTGGTATTGGATATTTCAAGGTCGCGGGTGATATTCTGGGGTGGGCTGAAACAGCGTGGCTGATTGCATGGATGGCGATCATCTCAACAACCATCCTTGGGTTTCTTTTGTGGCGGCTTGTGCTGCGCCCCGTCTATGCCCTGACCGCCCATGCCCGCGCGATGAAAGCGGGGCGCGTGGATACACCGTTGCCCGCGTATTTTGGTACGCCAGAGTTCAGCGATCTGGGGCAAAGTGTCATTGATATGGGTGAAACGCTCAACTCGCGTGCGTCTGGTCTGCGGGCCTATGCGGATCATGTAACACATGAGCTAAAATCACCTCTGACTGCGATCACCGGTGCGGCGGAACTTTTGCAGGGCGACATGGACAAATCCGATCGCGCGGTACTGGCCAAGACAATTCAAGACGCCGCTTCACGGATGGAACATTTGCTAAGTGACATGCGTGCTCATGCGGCAGCGGGGCTTGAACGTGTAGGTGGGCAGACAGATTTGAAGGACGCGGCATCAATGGTTGAGGGTATTGATGTTGTCGTATCCCAAGAGGGCACCTTACCTATTTCAACGGATGATTTGCGGGCGGTCCTCACCCAGCTTGCACAGAACGCGGCGGCGCATGGGGCGACACGCCTAACACTGCGGTGTGAGGAAAGCACTCTTTCGGTCAGTGACAACGGCGCAGGTGTGGCGGAGGGCAATCAGTCACGTCTGTTTGATCCGTTCTTTACCACGACCCGCAAAGAGGGTGGCACAGGCATGGGGCTGTCTATCGCGCGCGCCTTGCTGGGCGCACATGGGGGCAAAATTGAGTTTATTCCAACTGCACAAGGCGCAAGGTTTGATATCACATTCTAAGACAATTAGGATGCGAATAATTCGCAACTAGATTGACTTAGTTGCGAACCAATCTCATATAGTTCCTATGGACAATAATCTAACCGCTAAGTTTCTAACGCGCCGCGTCACTCTTTTCGGAGGGATGGCAGTGATCGGAACGGCATCACTGGCCCGCGCAGCAGATACGCTGAACATCGTGGCGACCACTGGTATGATTGCCGATGCGACACGTCGCATTGGGGGCGATCTGGTCAACGTGCGCGCACTGATGGGGCCGGGCGTGGACCCGCATGGATACCGTCAGACCCGTAGCGACATCGTGGCAATGACCCGCTCTGATCTTGTGCTGTGGCACGGTCTGTACCTTGAGGCGCAGATGGAGCGTTTCTTTGAAGAACTGGGGCGTAAGAGAACTGTGGTTGCGGTAGCTGAAAGCCTGCCCAAAGATAAGTTGCTCAGCCATGCTGATTACGATGGCCGATATGATCCACATGTCTGGATGGATCCAACAACGTGGCGCGGTGTTGTGGCTGAAGTTGCCGCTGCATTAACGGCTGCACGTCCTAATTATGCCGATATTTTTCTGAAAAATGCCAAAGCCTATGATGCAGAACTCGCTGCGTTGGCCAGTTTTGCGGCTCAGGCGTTATCCCTAGTGCCACAAGATCAGCGCGTGCTGGTCACGGCACATGACGCCTTTGGTTATTTCGGGCGTGCCTTTGGGTTTGAGGTGATCGGTATCCAGGGGATTTCCACGGCTAGTGAGGCCGGACTGAACCGGATTAGCGAGTTGGTAGATGACTTGGTAACCCGTGAAGTTGGCGCGGTATTTGTCGAAACTTCTGTATCAGATCGAAATATGCGTGCGTTGATCGAAGGTGCGGGCGCACAGGGCCATGATGTGCGTATTGGTGGATCGCTATATAGTGACGCTATGGGGTCTGACGGTACCTATGAGGGCACCTATATTGGGATGATTGATCACAATGTCACAACCATTGCCACAGCACTTGGCGCGGATATTCCATCTGGCGGAATGCAGGGTAAGTTAGGTCAAGGTAGCTAAGTCATGACTGTTGAACTGGCCGCGGTCGCGGGGCAATCCACATCTGATATTAACCGCGCACAAAGCCCCTTGGCGATACGCGGTATGACGGTTTCTTATGGTCAAAAGCCAGCTGTGTTTTCGGTCGACATGACGGTAGAGCCGGGCAAAATGACAGCTATCATTGGTCCGAACGGTGCAGGTAAATCAACGCTGCTCAAGGCGGCGCTGGGCATTTTGAAACCTCTTGCTGGCACAACCACTGTTTACGGAAAATCCGTGAGTGAACAACGTCACCGCATCGCTTATGTACCGCAGCGCGCCTCGGTTGACTGGGATTTTCCGACACGGGTTATCGATGTAGTGTTGATGGGACTGTATCCACAATTGGGTCTTTTGGGTCGTGTGCGCCCCATGCACCGGGCCAAAGCGAATGATTGCCTGATCCGCGTTGGGATGCAGGATTTCGCAACACGTCAAATTGGCCAGCTTTCTGGCGGACAACAACAACGTGTGTTTCTGGCCCGTGCTTTGGCGCAGGATGCCGATTTATACCTGCTGGACGAACCTTTCGCCGGTGTTGATGCCGCGACAGAAAAGGCAATTATCGGGGTGCTTAAATCCCTTCGCGATGCGGGTAAAACGGTTGTGGCGGTTCATCATGACCTGAGTACCGTGGCCGAATATTTCGACAATGTGTTTCTAATCAATACACGGCGTGTGGCCGAAGGCCCGGTTGCGTCAACATTCGTCACGCAAACTTTGCAAGATGCTTATGGTGGCCGTTTGGCAGGCGCACAGATGGAGGCCCTACGCCTCGCACCCTTAGACGCATCAACGTCATGATTTGGGACGCCCTCACACTGCAACTTGGCTACAACGCGACGTTGGTGACTATCGGCGCGGCGTTATTGGGCATGGCGGCTGGTGTTGGGGGGACATTCCTATTTCTGCGTAAACGCGCGTTGGTCAGTGACGCCATCAGTCATGCCACACTCCCCGGTGTTGCGCTTGCTTTTATGGTGATGGTCGCGCTGGGCGGGGATGGCCGTAACTTGATTGGCTTGCTGGGGGGGGCGGCAATTTCGGCGGCTGCCGGTCTGTTGCTTGTTTCATGGTTGAGCACGCACACACGTCTTGCCGAAGACGCCGCAATTGGCTCTGTCCTGTCGGTATTCTTTGGGTTTGGCATTGTGCTGCTGACCGTGATCCAAACCATGAGTGCGGGACAGCAGGCCGGATTAGAAGGCTTCTTGCTCGGCTCGACTGCTGGCATGCTGCGCAACGACGCACTGGTGATTGCTGGATCTGCGGCGGTCACGCTTGCCTTGGTGTTGTTGATGCGGCGTCCGCTGACGCTGGCGTCCTTTGACCCTGACTATGCGATATCGACCGGCCAAAATGTAACGCGCACCGATCTGGCGATGATGGGTTTGGTGTTGGCCGTGACAGTTGTTGGGTTAAAGATTGTTGGGTTGATCCTGATCGTTGCGTTGTTGATCATTCCCCCCGTTACGGCACGCTTTTGGACCGAACGCACCGATCACGTCGTCCTCATCGCGGGCGTGCTGGGCGGTCTGTCTGCCTATATTGGTGCCGCTCTTTCAGCCGCGTTACCAAATATGCCGACTGGTCCGATCATTGTCTTGGTTGGTTTTGGCTTTTTCGCACTGTCGCTGCTGCTGGCGCCCGGTCGTGGTGTGGTTTCCGCGCTGCTGCGCCACAGCGCCTATCAACGCCGCGTGCATCTGCGCCAAGGGTTGCTTGCGCTGGCGCATGGGCAACCAATTTACGAACGCCTGACGCTCCGTTTATTGCAGACGCAAGGCTGGGCGCGCCCAGATGGAGTGGCCACGAGCGACGGGCGTGCGCGTGCCATCAAGGCGCTGCGTGACGAAACCCGCTGGCACATCATTCGCAGTGATCCGGCTTACGAGGCGGCTGCGTCACTGTATGATGGGCTGACTGAGATTGAGACCGTGCTGACAAACGACCAAATCATGGAAATAGACAGCCGCATTGATCTACGTGGGGCGGTGCCGGCATGAATGGTTCAGAATTTGTTCCCCTATCGCTGGTCCCAATGCTCACAGGTATCTTTGTCGCGGTGGCCTGCGCGTTGCCGGGTAATTTTCTCGTGCTGCGGCGGCAGGCATTGATAGGTGATGCTATCAGCCACGTTGTCCTGCCCGGAATTGTCGTGGCGTTTTTGCTGACAGGCGTGGTCTCGACGTGGCCGATGTTGCTGGGTGCCGCTGGTGCCGCCATCGTGGCCGTTGTTGCGATCGAAGCGGTGCGACGTCTGGGTAAGATAGAAGCGGGTGCGGCCATGGGCGTTATTTTTACAGCGATGTTTGCTGGTGGGGTTTTATTGCTCGAACAATCCGACACCAGTAGCGTACATTTGGATGTGGAACATGCGCTATATGGCAACCTTGAAAGCTTAATCTGGCTTGATGCGACGGGATGGTCGTCATTGTGGGACCTTGAGGCATTGGCAGGCCTGCCCGTAGAATTACCACGGATGGCAATCACTTTGGTGGTTGTCGCTCTGTTCATCGCGATCTTTTGGCGGCCGCTTAAAATCAGCACATTTGACGAAGGTTTCGCGCGCACGATTGGGATGCAGACCAACCTATTAGGTTTGGCTTTGGTGATCATGGCGGCCATTGCGGCGGTTGCGGCCTTTGATGCGGTTGGCAGCATTATTGTGATTGCGATGTTCATCTGTCCGCCCGCCGCAGCACGATTGATGACCAACAGATTGGAACATCAAGTTGGATGGTCGGTTGCCTTTGCCGCGTTGGCCGCGATTATCGGCTATGTTTTGGCGGGGTATGGGCCGTTGTGGATTGGCTTTGCTGACAGTGTTTCAGCTGCGGGAATGATTGCGACTGTATCCGGTCTGATCCTAGGCATAACGGCGCTGATTGGCCCGCATCGTTTGCGTGGCGCTGCTGCCCCTACTGCGTAACTTCCCGAAATACGAGAATATCGATGGCTGATTCGACTCATATCGAACCTGATTCGATGTTTTTGGCCAAGTGATTCGTTTTTGCTTTGACCTCAGAATCATCCTTTGCCTATATGTAGCTCATTATCCAACAGGTGTGCGGCCTGCCAGTTCGCATACCTAAATCTGGTAGGACGTTTGGGGGGACAGAAAAATGTCAAGACTGACAGCAGCGCTTTTGGCCGTTTCTTGCCTGACCGCAGGCGCTGGGTTCGCGCAAGAACACCTGACCGAGGCGAAGGCATCGTTCATCTTTAACGGGGAACGGATACAGATTACCCGAGATAACCCCGAGGCGGTCCGTTTTGTCACGCATTTTGCATCCAGCGGTGATGCTTGCGGGGCACCCTGTATTGCGCCCATGCAAGTTGCCGATGGTGTGGCCACTTTTGGTGAAAATGACGTTCTCGAATTCTTGGTCAAAAAAGTTGCGGGCAACAGCGGTTTGATGGTTGACGCGCGGATGCCGAAATCGCGTGCGCGCGGGTACATCCCGGGTACAGTCAACCTGCCTTTTGCTACGCTAGAACCTGACAATAATTTCAAAAAAGACATTCTGAAAGCCCTAGGTGCCCGCGAATTTGATGGTGTTTTCAATTTTACCGACGCCCGAGAATTGCTGGTCTATGACAATGGGCCAAGCACGGATGACGCTGGTGCTTTGATCAACAACCTATTGGCTGCGGGCTATCCGGTGGCAAAAATTCGTTATTACCGGGGCGGCATGCAGGTTTGGTCAGTCTTGGGCTTTAGTATTGAAGAGAGCACTTATGAGTAATGATCGCTACACCGACCCGGTATCGCCGCGGTTGACCTTTGACAGCTATGTAATCCCTGAAACGGTACAGGAATACTCCACCCCCCGCGCCGACGTTCCTGGCATTAACGGGACAATCGTAGCGGTCAGCATTATTGCAGTTTTAACATTTTTACTTGGTATCATGACTACATTGCAATTTATGGGTCCTCGGCAAATTGCTCAGGCCGAAACAGCAACAAAAAGCGATCTGGCCCAAGAAAATGGTGAAGTCCTCTCAGGGGCTGCCCCCTCTGCAAGCAGTTTGGCAAATCTCGTCGAGGCGAGTGTTGAGCAAGATGTGACGCGATATTCCGGTACAGATTTGATTACTCCCACGGGGGCGATGTCACGCGCGCAACCTGGTCAGCTGTCGATGAGTGAAATACTCAAAGGTCTTTCACCGACACCTGCCCCAGGCGACCCAAATTCACCGAAGCTAGCGGGCAAAGAAGATCAAGATATCTTGAACCGAAACAAGCTTCGTATGTTGCGTGAAGGTGTCCTTGCTGGAACGTTCAGCGTGAAGGTTGTCAAACGAAACGGAAAACAACGGCTCTGCCTGCGGATGCCGAACGCTAATGTTTCTCAAGACGAAGCCGCTGATCTTATTCGACAAGCGGCTGCGAATGGTGAGATCGAACTGCCTGAATCTCTAAGTACTGAAGATGGTGATTTCGACGCCGATACGCTCATCTTTAACCTAGTTCAGACGTCATTGGCTCAAGACGGCACGCCAGAGGGTGCAGAAGCTGCACGTGAAATGAGCCGACGTGCCTTTGCTGCATCAAGCGCGAAGACGAGCAAAGTCAAAGGTGAACGGATTTATGTGGTCGAATCTGGCGATAGCCTTGCCTACATTTCGTTGCAGTTTTACGGACGGCCCAGCGAATATGAACGTATTTTCGAAGCCAACCGTTCCGTTTTGAAATCCCCTGATCGTATTCAGATTGGCCAGCGCCTGATAATTCCAGGATAATAAAAAACACAGCGCGCAAAGCAGCCTTTCTGGCAACGGGCCGGCCCCTCGGGGGTACGGCCCGTTGGCTTGTCTGGGGTTAAGGCACTTGTCGAAATAGACGGGGATAACTCTGACTGGCGGGTAGAACTGGCGTAACTAAGCGTGCTAGTCCTAGCGCCATGGCACGCCCCAACCCCAATATACGCGAAACGCAGCCCGTGATCCGCCAATTGGATGAGGCCGCCGTGAATCGCATTGCGGCTGGCGAGGTGGTCGAACGCCCAGCGTCTGCCGTTAAAGAATTGGTTGAAAACGCGATTGATGCAGGTGCTACGCGGATCACTGTTGAATACAGCGATGGCGGTAAAACCCTGATCCGTGTGACCGATGATGGATGCGGCATGACACCCGATGATCTGGTGCTGGCCTTGTCACGCCATGCGACGTCCAAGATTGATGGCACCGACTTGTTGGACATACACACTTTTGGTTTTCGAGGTGAAGCATTGCCGTCCCTTGGCGCTGTCGGTCGTTTGACAATCAGCAGCCGCGCTGCGGGGCACGATGGCGCTGAAATCGCTGTGAACGGTGGGCAAGTGATCCCTGTACGACCTGCTGCGTTGAATGGTGGTACGGTTGTGACCTTGCGTGATCTATTTTTTGCAACACCTGCGCGTCTCAAGTTTCTGCGTACGGACCGGGCAGAGGCGCAGGCGATTGGGGATGTGATCAAGCGGCTCGCGATGGCGGAACCTTTTGTGCAGTTCGTGCTGCGTGACGTGTCAGGGGACGGTGCAGGTCGTGAGGTGTTTCGTGCCACAGCAGAGCAAGGCGAAATGTTCGATGCGTTGCATGGTCGTTTAGCACAGGTTCTGGGGCGCGAATTTGCGGATAATTCCCTGCCGATTGATGCAAATCGCGAGGGATTGCACCTGACGGGTTTTGCCGCACTGCCAACATATTCGCGCGGCTCGGCTGTGATGCAGTATCTGTTCGTGAATGGTCGCCCGGTGCGGGACAAACTGTTGGTCGGTGCCTTGCGCGGCGCCTATTTTGATTTTCTCAGCCGGGATCGCCATCCTGCTGCGGCGTTGTTCCTCGATTGTGATCCGACTTTGGTAGATGTGAACGTGCATCCAGCCAAGTCTGAGGTCCGCTTTCGTGACCCCGGATTAGCGCGCGGCCTGATTGTATCTGCTCTGCGACATGCCTTGGCCGAGGCAGGGCATCGCGCATCGACAACCGTTGCGGGCGCGACATTGGGCGCGATGCACCCTGAGCCAACTGGCGCGCGTGTTTATCAGATGGACCGTCCCAGTCAGGGCGCGCGAACCGCTGCATATGATGCACAATCACCCGGCTTTGCCGAAACGGCGGGCATGTGGGGGCGTGTAGAAACCCCTGCTGATGAGGTTGTGCAAAGTGGCGAAACGGCCCCAGATTATCCACTGGGTACCGCACGCGGCCAAGTTCACGAAAACTACATCATCGCGCAGACCGCGACAGGGATGGTGATCGTTGATCAGCACGCGGCGCACGAACGTCTGGTGTATGAAAAACTCAAGAACCAGATGTCGGAAAACGGTGTTTCGGCACAGGCCTTGTTGATCCCCGAGATTGTCGAACTCTCCGCAAATGATTGTGCGCGACTTCTTGAATTGGCGGTTGAACTTGGTCGGCTCGGTCTGGGTATCGAAGCCTTTGGGGGCAGCGCCATTGCTGTGCGCGAAACACCTGCGATCCTTGGCACAGTGAACGCCCGCGCGATGATCCTTGATATTTTGGACGAACTGGCGGACCACAATGACAGCAATATTGTGCAAGCCAAGATCGAGGCGATTCTCAGCCGCATTGCGTGTCATGGCTCCATCCGGTCAGGCCGATGGATGCGCGGCGAGGAAATGAACGCGCTGCTGCGCGAGATGGAAGCAACCCCACATTCAGGGCAATGCAACCACGGTCGCCCTACCTATGTTGAACTCAAGCTGGCCGATATTGAACGGCTGTTCGGACGCACATGATTGAGATTTCTGGACAAAGCTACACATGGGATGATCCCATTGCTATCGCTGTGTTGGCCGGCGTGGCCATAGTATTGTTGATTGTGATCTTACTGATCATGGCTGTGCGTGCCGCAGGTCGCTCTGCGAGCATGGCCGCGCCACTGAGCCAACAAATGCAGATCATGGGCGGGCATGTGCAACAGCTAGGCGCGGGTCAGGAACAGTTGCGCGGCGGCTTGCAGACAGTATCTGACACCCAAGCCAACGCACAGACGCAAATGATCCAAAGCATGGAAGCCCGGTTGGCGGCGGTGCAGCAAAACATGCAGGACCGTCTGGCGGATAATGCTGCGAAATCTGCGCGTTCGATGGCTGAAATGCAGGAAAGGATGAGCCAGAGTTTACATGGGTCTTCCAAACAAACGACGACCAGCCTGACGCAACTCCAAGAACGCCTTGCAGCTATCGACAAAGCACAAGATAATATCACCAAACTCAGCGGTGATGTCCTCAGCCTTCAGGATATTTTGAGCAATAAACAGACACGTGGGGCTTTTGGTGAAATCCAACTAACCGATATTGTTTCCAAGGCACTACCAACAGACAGCTATTCCCTGCAAGCGACCCTTTCTAACGGCAAGCGTGCAGACTGCTTAATCCATCTGCCGAACCCTCCGGGGCCGATTGTCATTGATAGTAAGTTTCCGCTGGAAGCCTATGAGGCATTACGGCGTGCGAAAACGGATATAGAACTCAAGGCTGCTGCTGCCCAAATGAAAGTTTCCGTGCGCGCGCATATCAATGCGATTTCGGAAAAATATATTCTTGAGGGCGAAACAGCAGATGGCGCTTTGATGTTTTTGCCGTCCGAAGCCGTCTATGCCGAACTGCACGCGAATTTCCCCGAACTGGTGCGGTACGGTTTCGAGTGCCGGGTTTGGATCGTGTCACCCACCACCTGTATGGCAACGCTGAACACCATGCGCGCGATTTTGAAAGACGCCCGGATGCGTGAACAGGCAGGCGCGATCCGCAAGACGCTCAAGCAGTTGCACCGCGATGTCGAACTGGTGGTAACGCGGGTGGATAAATTGAACACCCACTTTGGGCAGGCGCGCGCTGATCTGGATGGGATCAGCACCGCGGCAGAACGCGCAGGCAAACGTGCCGCGCGTTTGGACAATTTCGATTTTGAAGAACTAACGCCAGAAGAAGCAGCCAATGTGGTTCCGCTGAACAAACCAGACGTCTGAAATACGCCTTTAAATGTCTACAAACTTCTGCACGATACGCGGCACCCAACCTTTGAACTCAAGTGGCGCGTCGGT
>CALKXT010000212.1 GCA_938003685.1 uncultured Sulfitobacter sp.
GAACGATAGCTTTCTTTGTGGCGCTCACCGGGCTCACAAACTTTGACGCCCAGATCAACGATGCCGGGGGCAAGGTATTTGCCCTTGCAGTCGACGACTTTGGCATCTTTGGGCAAGGGGGCCATATCAGTCGATATTTTGCTAATTTTGCCACTGTCCACGCTGAGGGTGCCAGACGTGATGACGCCGTTTTCAGGGTCGATCAGCTTGGCATTGATAAAATGCAGCGTCATGGCGGGCCTCTTGGTCGGGATACAAATTGTTCAAGACGTCTTGCCCGAAAATAGGTTGTGAACCAAGGGGCGATTGTATGTTTATGGTGGAAAAACTCAGCGCGGTAATGCCGCGTTGATCTGATCGGTGGTCTCAATTGGATAGGGCAGGTAGCGCAAAACAATGCGCTGGCCTGATGTGAGTTGCACCACAACATTGCTGCCAAGTCGCCTGAAGGCACTGTCAATGTCGGTCAGTGGGATGCGCGCGCTGCCGTCCTGGCCTTCGTGTATCAAGTGACCCTCACTGATCTGCCAACGGTCATATTGTGCATTTCGCCAGCGCATCGTGTCGTCAAAGATGAACCCGACTGTGAATATTAATGCGGTTGGAAAAGCCCACATTATGGCCAGATCAAAATAAAACGATAGAGAAAGCCCTAAGGCCAAGAGCATCACAAAGGTAAAGGCACCAACGGTTAACGCGCGGCGGATGAATACTGATTTTTGTGGTGCCCAGCTTAGGTAGTTGGCCGCGTCGGTGTCGGTCATTTCAACCAACCCAGAACATTAGGCCCACAACACCAAAGGCCACGATCAGCGCGATCATTGCGATGCGGCCAGACATTTTGGGATCAGGTTTTGGTTCTTGCATGAGGGTGTTCTATTCCATGGAGTGTTCAGGGGCCAGTGGGTTAGCTAAACGCCCACCACAATATCAGTGCCGCCAGTACGGCAAGCCCGACAACAACCAATGATCCACCCGCGCGCCCGTTAGGCGGAATCGGTGGTGATGCGGTGGGTGCCCCCGTGTAGGGTGCGGCGGCGTCACTTTCTAGCGGGATCGGGGCGCGGTCAGCCTGTTCTTGTGTGTAGGTCCCGATGAGGGTGAGTTCAGGAATTGGACTCAAAGTCGCCTCTGCGCCGCCAAACGCCATGGAGTAAACCAACATGACCCAGCCATCAACGGCAGCCAGTTTTGCAGCGTCGCGCGCGATTTCGGCCTCGTTCGCATCAATGCCATCGCGCAGATAACCAACCAGACCGAGCGTATCCAGATCGGATACACGAAACACCTCGACATGATTGGCATCAACAAATCCTGTGCCAAGTGCGCGTTCTTGAGGGTGTAAATCATCGGCTGATTTGATGTCATCGTTGTCATGCAGCGCCTGTGCTGCATCATCTGAAAGCGATAGCGCGAAAACCCGCAGTTTGCCGTATTCGCCTTTGGGGACGGTAAATTGCGGCATCTATTTTGTACTGCGCAGATTGCGCGCCAGCAGGTCCATCGCGGCCATGCGCACCGCGACACCCATTTCCACCTGATCCTGAATAACGCTGCGGTTGATGTCGTCGGCCAATGTGCCGTCAATTTCAACACCGCGGTTCATCGGGCCGGGATGCATGACAATCGCGTCCGGCTTGGCGTGGCTAAGCTTTTCGGCGTCTAGCCCGTAGCGGTGGTAATATTCACGTTCTGAGGGGATAAAGCCCCCGTCCATCCGTTCTTTTTGCAGGCGCAACATCATCACGACATCGACGTCTTTCAGGCCCTCGGCCATATCATCAAACACCTCCACGCCGAATTGATCAATTTGGCTGGGCATCAAGGTAGGCGGGCCAATCAGGCGGATGCGGTTTTCCATCTTGCCCAATAGCATGATGTTTGACCTTGCCACCCGTGAATGTGCGATATCGCCGCAAATCGCGATGCTCAGGCGGTGCAATCGACCTTTGGCGCGGCGGATTGTTAGGGCATCCAGCAAGGCTTGGGTTGGGTGTTCGTGACGACCATCGCCCGCATTCAATACCGCGCAGTTTACCTTTTGCGCCAGAAGATCGACCGCGCCGGATTGTGGGTGGCGCACCACCAACAGATCAGGATGCATCGCATTCAGGGTCATCGCCGTATCAATCAGGGTTTCGCCCTTTTTGATCGAGGATGCTTGCATCGCCATGTTCATCACATCCGCACCCAGACGTTTGCCAGCGATCTCAAAACTCGCCTGTGTGCGGGTCGAGTTTTCAAAGAACATGTTAATCTGGGTCATGCCCTTAAGCGCATCACTGTGTTTGGAAGGCTGGCGGTTCAGATCAGCATAGGTATCAGCCAGATCAAGGATCGTGGTGATATCGCCTTGAGAAAGCTGTTCGATACCCAAAAGGTGACGGTGGGGGAATGACATGTGCGGACCCTTGCAGTTCAACGCTTTATAGGCGCGCGGGGACTTGGACAGCAAGCGCTGGGCGCAAAGAACTTTGATGGTTTGGTGGATGAATATGACCCATTTGGCCGCAAGGGATTTAGATTGTGGCGTAAGGGGCATAGGTTAGGTCCATGGAATCGGCAAATACATATTGGGCGGACCGCGCGCTGCTAGAATGGCAGGTCGAATTGGGCGCGACAGAGGCAATCTGCGAGGCACCGATCGACAGGTATGATGTGCCTGCTGTTGTCGAAAAGCCAAAAGCCGTTGCTGCGCAGACCGGCCCATCCTTTGTAGCACCTGTCAAAGTCGATGCCGTGGCTGTGGCCGAACGTGCAGCGGCTGGCGCCCAAACATTGGATGAATTGCGCGCAGCCGTCAGTGCCTTTGAACACTGTGATTTGAAAAAAGGTGCGCGCAGTCTGGTGTTCTCTGACGGGATACCGGGTGCGAAAGTCATGATCGTTGGCGAAGCGCCGGGGAAAGAGGAAGACAGAGCAGGCAAACCGTTTGTAGGTCGTGCCGGACAAATGCTCGACAAGATGCTGGCAGCGATTGGTATGGGGCGCGACCGGGCAGATGCGCCTGTGTACATCACAAATGTGTTGCCATGGCGTCCGCCGCAAAACCGCGATCCAAAACCAGATGAGATTGCGATGATGCAACCGTTTTTGCTGCGTCACATCGCATTGGTCAAACCTGAAGTGTTGGTCGTTGTCGGCAATTGGTCGTGTCAGGCGTTGCTTGGCAAACGCGGGATCACACGTTTGCGCGGTGAATGGACACAAGCCGCAGGGCTGCCCGCATTGCCGATGTTCCATCCCGCGTATTTGCTGCGCAGTCCTGAATTCAAACGCGAGGCTTGGGCAGATTTGTTAAGCCTTAAGGCAAAGCTGCGCGATGGTTGATCTGCTGACATTGGCCGCATTTGTACCTGCTGCTTTGGCGCTAAACCTGACGCCGGGGCTGATATGATGTTTTGTCTCGGGCAGGGATTACGCTCTGGCCCTCGGGCTGCGGTCGCGGCAAGCGGCGGCATCGCACTTGGCGGTATGGTGCAGGTGGCGCTAGCGGGGCTTGGCCTTGGGGCGTTGGTGGCTGCCTTGCCTTGGGCCTTTGATGTGATCCGCTGGATTGGCGTTTTGTATCTGCTGTATCTGGCCTATCAGGCGTGGTGCGGCACTGGGGCTGCCGGACAACATGGTCCTGGCATGAGTGTCACGCGGGCCTTTGGGACGGGGTTTATTGTGAACCTTACCAACCCCAAAGTGATTTTGTTTGTTCTGGCCTTTGTGCCGCAGTTCGTCGTGCCCGAGGCTGGTAGCGTTCTGGGACAATTTCTGATTTTTGGCACTGTTTTGGGTCTTGGTGGGTTTTTCATCAATGGCGCGGTTGGCATTTTTGCTGGTGGCATTGGCAGACGTATGGCGCGCGGTAGCCGTGCGTTGGGCTGGATCACCAGTGGTATTTTCGTGGCACTTGCCGCGCGATTGGCAGTATTGGAGCGGGCATGAGCACCTTAGATCAAACCAAAGAATTTATCCCGGTACGGATCGCGGTCCTGACCGTTTCAGACACTCGCAGCGCATCAGAAGACAAATCAGGTGATGTTCTGGTGCAGCGAATTGAGGCCGCAGGGCATGTGGTGGCAACGCGCCACATCATGCCCGATGAACGCGCGCTGATTGCGGATCAATTGCGCAGTTGGTGTGCGGACGGCGAAATTGATGTGGTGATAAGCACAGGCGGCACCGGGTTGACGGGCCGTGATGTGACAGTTGAGGCGCACCGCGACGTCTATGAAAAAGAAATAGCTGCCTTTGGTACAGTTTTTACCATTGTGTCGATGGACAAAATTGGCACTTCAGCGGTGCAAAGCCGTGCCACTGGTGGTGTTGCGAATGGTACGTATTTGTTTGCTTTGCCGGGCAGTCCGGGGGCGTGCAAAGACGCGTGGGATGCTATTTTGGTCAAGCAATTGGACTATCGGCATCGGCCGTGCAATTTCGTCGAAATCATGCCGCGTCTTGATGAGCATCAGCGTCGCAAGTGACATGAGCCGTGTTACATGGGGGCCAGCCCCCAAACCCCCGGCGATATTTTTGGAACAATGAAAATAGTGCGACGGAAATATTGATGTGCGACGTTTCATAATCGTGACTTGGTATTTTTGGGCAGTCGGCTAGATTAATCTAGGCGTGATCTGTCGCGCGTTAATGATCGGAAGAAGATGCGGTTTTTGCGTCAAAGTATGATTGGTCTGTTTCTGGCTGCGCTCACATTGGGGTTGCTGGTGTTTGCGGGCAACCTAATTCGGGGTGCCGTTCAGGAACGCATGTCCGATACATCCGTTGCCCCACCTGCGCGCGAACGTGTGTTTGCTGTGAATGTGCAGCGTGCCGTCGCAGAGGATATAACACCCACATTACAAGCATTTGGCGAAGTGCAAAGCCGACGGCTGTTGGAACTTCGGGCCAGTGGTGGTGGTCAAATCATCGATATCGCAGACGGGTTCGAAGATGGTGGCGTGGTGCGTGCAGGACAAGTCTTGGTCCGTCTTGATCCTGCGGATATGCAATCAGCGGTGGATCGCGCCGAAAGTGACGTTGCTGACGCTGAGGCGGAAGGGCGCGATGCGGCGCGTGGTCTTGATTTGGCGCGTGATGAATTGAGCGCTGCGCAAGAACAGGCTGATCTGCGCACCCGCGCCTTTGAGCGGCAAACTGATCTGGGCAAACGTGGTGTTGGCACGGCGATTGCGACAGAAACAACTGAACTTGCCGCGTCCGCGGCACGCCAAGCTGTTTTATCGCGTCGCCAAGCGGCGGTTCAGGCCGAGGCCCGTGTCGACCAGGCCGCGACCAAGCTGTCACGTGCCCGCATCGCTTATGCAGAGGCTGAGCGACGGTTGGAGGATACCACAATTACCGCGCCGTTTGATGGAACCTTGTCTGCTACGAACGTCGTCGTGGGCAGATTGGTGACGGGGAACGAACGCTTGGCAGAACTGATTGATCCCGATGACCTTGAAGTGTCGTTTCGTGTGTCCACAGCACAATATGCACGTCTGCTTGATGACAAGGGTGCAATGATCAAGGCGGATGTGGCGGCTACTTTGGATGTCGCTGGGATTGACCTACAAGCCACTGGCAAGGTCACACGCGCGAGTGCCGCCGCGGGTTCCGGTGCGACGGGCCGTCTGATTTTTGCGGCATTAGATGAGGCGGCTGGATTCAAGCCAGGTGATTTTGTGACGGTTCAAGTTCGTGAACCTCTGTTGCGTGATGTCGTACGCTTGCCGTCTGCTGCGGTAGATGCGCGGGGCCAAGTGTTGGTTTTAGGAGAAGGCGACAGATTAGAGGCTGTTGATGTTGAAATATTGCGCCGTCAGGGCGATGATGTTTTGGTGCGGGGCCCTATTACAGGCCGTGACGTGGTTGAGGCGCGTTCGCCTTTGTTGGGCGCAGGCATTGCTGTGAAACCATTGCGCAAGGGTGCAGCCCCCGAAGAACCCGAAATGATAGAATTGACACAAGAGCGCCGGGATAAACTGGTCGCTTTTGTCGAGGGCAACAAGCGGATGCCAAAGGCTGCAAAGGAACGGGTGTTGGCCCAACTTTCGCAACCCCAAGTCCCTGCTAAAATGATCGCGCGGATCGAAGGTCGCATGGGGGGCTAGATATGGCGCGTAACATCCCAAAAGCGGCTGGTGGATTGCTGTCGTATTTTACCCGGCACCGGACTGCGGCGAACCTGTTGTTGGTACTGCTGTTGGTCGCTGGACTTGCGGCAGCGCCGAACATGCGTGCGCAGTTTTTTCCTGATGTGATCATTGATAATGTGTCGGTCCAAACCACGTGGACGGGGGCAGGAGCCGAGGATGTCGATGCAGCGATTGTACAGGTTTTAGAACCTGCATTGCTGGCTGTCGAAGGTGTGGAAAGTTCAGAAAGCACATCGCGCGAAGGCAGCGGTGTTGTAACATTGGATTTTGAGCCGGGTTGGGACATGGCGCGCGCTGCTGCTGATGTTCAAACCGC
>CALKXT010000213.1 GCA_938003685.1 uncultured Sulfitobacter sp.
GAAGTGAAGCCGTTGACGCTTTCCTCGCGGTTGTTGGTGCAGTCGATGAAGCTGGCCAAGGCGTCCTTGACGCGGAAGTATAAATTGCGGGTCGGGGAGTACGCTAAGGGGATGGAAGAGCGATATTCGAAGATGGTTTGATGGGGCTACCATCTACTCTTAACTGAAACACCAGATAGCTTAACATCTGTATAGCTACCTTTGCCGTTTGAAGTGATACAGTTTGGTGAAATTGATTTTGGATATTTCTTGAACCAAGCAGTACATATTTCTGCCAAATCGCCATAAACGGGCTTTTCCCAAAATTGGCTTAGACGTTGCACTGCTAGCTCTGGATGCTGGGCAAAGAAAAAATCACCTTCTTTTGCCATGTTATTTACATCAGATACCATGTCAGTCTTGCGCTTTTGAAACATCTTTGGCGTGATATTGAATTCAGTCTTAAACAACTTGGGAAACTCTGGTGCCATAAAGTCAATCAACCAATCACCGGCTTCAATCCAGCAATGAAAATTCTCCCCTTGAGCACTTACGCCACGTTCTGTTAAATTACCGAAGCATAAAACTTCATGCTGACCACCAACGTAAAATGCAGCAAGGCCGCACCGTGGGATTGCTTCAATTTTATAATGTGAAGTTAAAAGATGACTGCCAAACACGCTAAAGAATGTGCACGCATGTGCGGGGTCGACACCTTCACTTTTTACAATGGAGGCTATGATTTGATAGATGCGTTCATAGTCCTTTAGCTTTACGAGCATAGTCTCCTCACCCCCGCCCATCACTCGCCGGATAAACCCCCAACACCTCCAACATGTTGGTGAAATATCCCAGCTCCTCCAATGCACGTGCGACGTCTTCGTCCTCGGGATGTCCTTCAATATCTGCATAAAACTGTGTCGCGGTGAACGACCCGCCAACCATATAGCTTTCCAGCTTGGTCATGTTGATCCCGTTGGTCGCGAACCCCCCCATCGCCTTATACAGCGCGGCAGGAATGTTGCGGACTTCGAAGACGAATGTGGTCAGCATCGTGCCGCCTCGACGGGTTTCGTCAATTTCGGGCGACATCAGTAGAAACCGCGTGGTGTTGTGGTCTAGGTCTTCGATATCGCGTGCCAGAACCTCAAGTCCATGAATATCAGCGGCCACTTCACTGGCAAGCACACCGTCAGTTGACCCAGCTATTTCGGCCAATTCAGCGGCAGCACCAGCGCTGTCGGCGGCAGGTTCCGATGTAATACCATGCTGGTCCAAGAAACTGCGCGCTTGGGGCAGCAACACCAGATGCGCGCGGACATGTTTTACATCACCTAGCGCAACACCGGGACGGGCCATCAGGGCAATGCGCACCCGCACGAACGCCTCACCAATGATATGAAGGCCACTTTCAGGCAGCAGGCGGTGAATGTCAGCAACCCGGCCATAGGTCGTGTTTTCGACAGGGAGCATTGCCAAATCAGCACGGCCTTCGCGCACAGCACGGATCACGCCTTCGAACGTGGTGCATGGCACGGGAATCATCTCGGGGCGGGCTTGCAAACAGGCTTCGTGGCTGTAGGCACCCAAGGCCCCCTGAAAGGCGATGCGTGGGGTGGTTTGGGCGTTCATGAACAGATTCCGTCGTAAAAAGGGGTGGACTTTGGCCTTATTGGTAGGTTGGGCAATTGGTCGCGGTAACTACACCTTGCCCGCGCCAAGGGAAAGCAATAGTAACGCTGGAAAGAATACATGACACCAAGTAGTGGACCAAAGCCCATGTTCGACACGATGACCATCACCAAAATTTCTGCTGGCCTGCTCGGGGCGTGGCTGATCCTGCTTCTCGGTAAATGGGCCGGTGAAGAAATGTATCACGCTGAGGCACACGGCGACCCGTCTTATGTGATCGAAGTTGCTGACGCAGGTGACGCGGTTGAGGAAGAAGAAATCGATCTGGTTGCTCTTTTGGCATCAGCCGATATCGCCAAGGGCGAGAAGACTTTCAAGAAATGTAGCGCTTGTCACAAGCTAGAGCAGGGCAACAATGCTGTTGGACCCTATCTATATGGTGTTGTTAATCGCGATATCGGTGCCGCAGATGGCTTTGGGTACTCCGGTGTTCTGACTGATATGGCCGGTGATTGGACTGCTGAGAACCTCAACGAGTTTTTGTTGAGCCCAAAAGGTTTTGCACCCGGAACAACAATGGGTTTTGCCGGTCTGAAAAAGATCGGCGAGCGGGTTAACGTGATTGCGTATCTCGACAGCCTCGACAATTGATATCATCCCTGTTGGGATTTTGGGCCGTTCCAGTTTTTGGGGCGGCCTTTTTCGTATCTGACGTATCTTTGATGCGATCTGGCCAAAGATTACATATTCGCAACTTGTAACTTGGCCTCTTGCGCCATTAGCCTAGTTTACGACCATATAGAGTTGGCAGCTTGCCGATTACTGAAGCGACACAAAGGATGTGCCTGATGACAAAACCACAGACCCGCGCCGCCACCCGGACTTTGCACAATAAAGCGTTGGCGTGTTGGATAGCGTTTATGGTTTTTGGGGTGGCAGTGATCTGGGCCGCATCAGTACGTGCAGAGGGTGAAAAAACGATCAAAAGCCATGGTTATTCGTTCTATGGTGATCTGACCTATCCCGCTGATTATCCATATTTCGGCTATGTGAATCCCGATGCACCAAAAGGTGGCGAGATTTCGATCGCAACATTAGGCACGTTTGATTCGATGAACCCGTACACGCGAAAAGGTCGCGGTGGGGCATTATCGACTGTGATGTACGAAAGCTTGTTGGGCGAAGGCGTGAATGCGGCGACCCCTGCGGATGTTTATGCAGAGTATTACTGCTTGCTGTGTGAAAGCCTGGAGTATGATGAAGGTAAAAACTGGGTGATCTTCTACATGCGCCCCGAAGCACGGTTTTCTGACGGCACACCCGTCACGGCCCATGATGTTGCATTCAGCCAACAATTGATTCTGGAGCAAGGGCTGAAATCCTATGCGGATGCGGTCAGCAAGCGTATCGCGGGCATGGAAGTAATCGACGATCACACGATCAAATACACGTTCACCCCTGAAATTTCTCGCCGGAGTTTGATCGAAGTAGTCGGCGGTATGTCGGTCTGGTCAAAGAAATGGTACGAGGAAACAGGCGCACGTTTGGATGAAAGCCGTTTGGATATTTCGCCCGGGTCTGGCGCGTATATGGTCGATAACATCGACGTAAATCGCCACATCACCTACAAACGCAACCCTGACTATTGGGGCAATGATTTGCCTTTCAACGTCGGCCGCAACAACTTTGATAAAATACGCATCGAGTACTTTGGCGATGAGAATTCCGCCTTTGAAGCGTTTAAGGCAGGTGAATACACCTTCCGCAATGAGGGCAATTCAAAGCAGTGGGCGACCGCCTATGAGTTCCCTAAAGTGAAGCAGGGCTATGTGGTAAAAGACGAAATACCAGATGGGTCGCCACCCACGCCGACTGGGATCGTTTTCAACCTTGGTCGTGAGGTATTAAAAGATCGCCGTGTCCGCCAAGCAGTTGCATTAGGGTTTAACTTTGAATGGACCAACGAATCTTTGCAGTATGGCCTTTTCAAGCCACGTGCGTCCTTTGTTCAAGACACGCCATTGATGGCGATGGGTGTACCGACGGGCGCAGAGTTGGAATTCCTGCAATCCTTGGGTGACCTGGTGCCAGCTGAGATGTTGAACGAAGATGCAGTTGTGCCACATACCTCAGGTGCTGCGCGCCTTTTGGATCGGCGCAATGCGCGCAGTGCGATGAAATTGTTGGACAATGCAGGATGGGCCGTGGGCACAGATGGCATGCGCCGTGATGCCGATGGAAATGCGCTGCGGCTTTCATTTCTGTTAAACTCCTCAGGCTCTGCAACTTTGTCTGCGGTGGTTGAGAACTTCATGTCCAATCTGCGTGCTATGGGCATTGATGCGGTGCTCGAAAAAGTGGATGCGTCGCAGTATACGGCCCGTGAGCGGGACCGCGACTATGATCTTGTTTTTGATCAATACATCCCGTTCCTCAGCACAGGTGGAGGGCTTCAGCAGTTCTTTGGTTCTGAGGCGGCGGCATTCTCGCTGTTCAACCCTGCGGGGCTTGCCAGTCCGTTGGTGGATGCGATCATTGAGGCGTCTCAACGCACAGATACAAAAGAAGAAACCGATGTGACGCTAATGGCACTGGACCGCGCCTTGCGTCATGAATTCTTTATGATCCCAGTGTGGTATAATGATGTGCATTGGACAGCGTATTATGATCAATATGAACGTCCCGAAACCATCCCCGCCTATGCTTTGGGATACCTCGATTTCTGGTGGTACAATCAGGACAAAGCGGATGCATTGCGTGCCGCAGGCGCGTTGCGGTAAGACGCGCACATGGGCGCTTATATCCTCCGACGGCTGTTGCTGATCATTCCGACGCTTGTTGGGATCATGCTGATCAATTTCGCTTTGGTACAATTTGTGCCGGGTGGTCCTGTGGAACAGGCTATTGCCCGTATTCAGGGCGGTGGTGACGTGTTCGGCGGTTTTGCGGGCGGTGGCAATGATGCAGGTGCAACAGAGGTAACAGCGGGCAACGAACAATACGTTGGTGCGCGTGGGTTACCGCCTGAATTCATTGCCGAGTTGGAAAAGGAATTCGGCTTTGACAAACCGCCGGTTGAGCGGTTCTTCAACATGATGTGGAACTATGTTCGCTTTGATTTTGGAGAAAGCTATTTCCGATCCATCAGTGTGATTGAGTTGATCAAGGAAAAGCTACCTGTGTCGATCACGCTGGGGCTGTGGTCCACTTTGATTGCATACATTATCTCAATCCCGCTGGGCATTGCCAAGGCCGTGCGCGATGGCAGCCGGTTTGACACATGGACATCTGGCGCGATTATTGCGGCCTATGCGATCCCGGGGTTCTTGTTCGCAATTCTGTTGCTTGTGCTGTTTGCTGGCGGATCATACTGGCAGATTTTCCCGCTGCGTGGTCTGACGTCTGACAATTGGGATACGCTTAGCCCGCTTGGTAAGGTTGCTGATTATTTCTGGCACATCACGCTGCCTGTATTGGCGTCGACCATTTCGGCCTTTGCGACGCTGACGTTGCTGACCAAGAACAGCTTTTTGGATGAGATCAAGAAACACTATGTCATGACGGCCCGTGCCAAAGGATTGTCGGAGCGCAGCGTGCTGTACGGTCACGTGTTTCGTAACGCGATGCTGATTGTGATTGCTGGTTTTCCGGCGGTGTTCATCGGTGTGTTCTTTGGCGGCTCGCTGATCATTGAGACCATATTCTCGCTTGATGGGTTAGGGCGCCTTGGCTTTGAGGCCGCTGTGGCACGCGATTATCCGATTGTGTTTGGGACGCTGTTCATCTTTGGCTTGATTGGTCTGGTGGTCGGTATTCTATCGGACCTGATGTATGTGTTGGTTGACCCGCGCATCGACTTTGAACGGCGCGAGGGCTGATCATGGCGTTATCCCCCCTGAACCAACGCCGCTGGCGCAATTTCACCCGCAACCGCCGCGCCTATTGGTCGCTGTGGATATTTGCGGTGTTGTTTGGCATATCGCTGTTTGCGGAATTTGTGGCGAACGATAAGCCGATCCTTGTGAATTATCGCGGCGAATATTTTATGCCGATATTTTCGTTCTACCCTGAAACGGCCTTTGGTGGCGATTTTGAGACAGAAGCGGTGTACCGCGACCCCGAAGTGAAATGCTTGATCGCTACGGGTGGGTTGGAAGATTGTTTTGATGATCCTGAGGCATTTATTCTGGATGCGCAGGATGGCGAAATTGCTGGCGCAGAGATCGAAAAGGGTTGGTCAATCTGGCCACTGATCCCCTATTCATTCAACACGGCTGTGGACCGTCCGGGTGCAGCACCATTGCCGCCAAATGAGCAAAACTGGTTGGGTACGGATGGCACCAAACGCGATGTGATGGCGCGGGTGATCCATGGGTTCCGGTTGTCGATCTTGTTTACGTTGATTGTAACTGGGCTTGCCTCGATCATCGGGGTGATTGCGGGGGCGGTGCAGGGGTTCTTTGGCGGGTGGACCGATCTGATCTTTCAGCGGATCATCGAAATATGGTCCTCAACCCCTAGCCTTTATGTGATCATCATCATGTTCGCGATACTGGGGCGCAGTTTCTGGTTGCTTGTGTTCTTGCTTGTTCTGTTCAGTTGGACGTCGCTGGTAGGCGTCGTGCGTGCCGAATTCTTGCGGGCGCGTAACCTTGAATATGTCCGTGCCGCGCGGGCGCTTGGCGTCAGCAACGTC
>CALKXT010000214.1 GCA_938003685.1 uncultured Sulfitobacter sp.
CATTATCGCCCATCACTTTTTGACGGACACGCGACCAGAAACTTTCGCGTTGCTTGGCTTTGTCGACTTTTAGCATAGCCTGTAACTGTGGGCTGTCTTGGACGAATTCGTTGATATCTTGTTGAGTGCTGCGCGGTGCGCTGCTGAAGGACGCCGTACTCATCCGTCTGCTGACTTGTGGCAGTGACGCGATCCGCGGGCCGGGCTCACGCTCCATCAAGTTGGTGACACGACCTTGCAAGCCGCTGGCATACTGCATCAAATCCATAAGCTCGCCCGGGTTCTTTTGCGCTTGGGCGTTAAAATCATACATCATACCGCCAGAGCCAAGCGTGGTCGCCAGCCCAAGGGAAAGTAATATCTTGCTCATTTGCCTGCTCCTCATGCGTCATGGTGAAACAACCACAGCAATAGGGAGTTTTTGAGGCACCAAAACGGTATTGGCAGGGCCGTTTGCGCGCGACCTCACCTTAGCTAGGTAAAATTTTACCTGGGTTCATGATGTTGTCGGGGTCCAATGCACGCTTTATCGCCCCCATCACAGGGACCGCATCGCCAAGTTCCTTGACCAGATAGGGCCTTTTGCCCTGCCCGATCCCATGTTCGCCCGTACAGGTCCCATCCATCGAGATCGCCATATCATTTAACCAACTGACAAAGCTTTCAGCACGGGAAACTTCATCTGGCTTGTCCATATCAATCAACACAGAGGCATGGAAATTACCGTCCCCCGCATGACCAACTACAGGCGCAACCAAACCCAGTTCAGTGGCCTTGGCCTCTGCTGCATTCACCGCCTCTGCAAGTTTTGAGATTGGCACGCAGACATCTGTCGCAACGGCCTTGCAACCCGGGCGCAGTGCCAGCATCGCCCAATAGGCATCATGCCGCGCTTGCCATAACTTGTTGCGTTCTTCCGTGGTCGACGTGGCCGCATACCCTGTTCCGCCATATTCTTCGGCCAACATGCCAAAGGTTTCCGCCTGTTCAGCAACACTTGCCTCTGATCCATGAAATTCCAGCAGCAACAATGGTGTCTCTGGCAAGGTTAATTTTGAATACCCATTCACGGCTTTGACCACCAAGGCATCCAGCAATTCGATCCGCGCAACCGGTAGCCCATATTGAATGACCGACATCACTGTTTGACAGGCGGCATCGACACTTGGAAACGAACAAGAGGCCGCAGATATTGCCTCGGGGATGCCTTGCAAGCGCAGCGTGATTTCAGTGATCAACCCCAAGGTTCCCTCAGAGCCGACCATCAGCCGCGTCAAGTCATACCCAGCAGATGACTTGCGCGCGCGGCTTGCAGTACGAATGATTGAGCCGTCCGCCATCACCGCCTCAACGCTCAGCACATTGTCTTTCATCGTGCCATAGCGCACCGCATTGGTGCCCGACGCACGTGTGGCCGTCATACCGCCCAGCGACGCATTAGCACCCGGATCAATTGGAAAAAACAACCCCTGATCGCGCAGATGCGTATTGAGCGCCTCACGGGTCACACCGGGCTGCACACGACAATCAAGGTCGCCCGCATTCACTGCAAGCACCTTGTCCATCTGGCTAAGGTCTACAGAAATACCGCCTGCGGGCGCGTTTATCTGACCTTCAAGGGACGTACCCGTACCAAAGGCGATGATCGGCACCTTATGGGCCGCGCAAGTCTTTACGATCTCAGACACTTCTTGGGCGCTTTGTGCGAACACCACCGCATCGGGTATCTGGTTTTTGATCCACGTGGTAGTATGCCCATGTTGTTCACGGATGGCATCACCGGTCTGGAACCGCTCACCAAACTGCTGTTTCAACACGCCCAGCGCCGTTGCGATGCCCGCCTCATTGCGAGGTAAATCAGTTGCCTGAACCATTTTGTTATTCTCCCAAAGCAATGCCTTCGCGGCGTGGATCTGCACCGCCCCGCAAATCATCACCAATCGCAATCATGTGTAACCCGGACGTGAGGGCACGTGTGCCAACATCAAAACCCAACGCCTCCAATGGCTCTGCCAATCCCGTTGCCGCAGTGCCCTCTTCTAGATCATAAGCCCCAAACCGATTAACCGCATGCGGCGTACTGACAGCGGCCTGCACATCCATACCCCAATCCAAATGCGCCACAATCGCTCCTGCAACGTAGCCAATGATCCGACTGCCACCGGGGCTGCCCACGGCCAAAACGGGCTTGCCGTCTTTCAACACAATCGTAGGTGCCATAGATGAGCGTGGACGTTTGCCCGGCTCAACCCGATTGGCGATCGGCATACCATCAACATGGCTGCGGAATGAAAAGTCGGTGAGTTCGTTATTCAACAGGAAACCGCCGACCATCAGACGTGACCCAAAACCATTCTCGATTGTGGTTGTCATGCTGGCCACATTGCCCTTGGCATCCACAATCGAAATATGTGACGTCGAGGGCAATTCAATCGCCATATCATCCGCCCAATTCAACGCATGATCAAAGGCAGGATTGCCCGGTGCGACGTCAGGTAACGCAGCCTCACCCGCCAGCAGATTGGCCCGCTCTGCCAAATACGCAGGGTCCAGCAAGCCTGTTACGGGAACCGGCACATAATCACTATCCGCCAGATACCGACCACGATCCGCAAAAGCCAAACGTGACGCATCCCCGATCAAGCGGCGGACCTCAACGTCTTGCGGTCCAGCACTTAAATCGTAACCCTCAAGCAGGCCCAAAATCTGTCCAACCGCAACAGCGCCAGACGATGGTGGCCCCATGCCACACACCTCATGCCCCCGATAAGGCGCACAGACCGCAGCGCGCTCTTTGACCTGATAGATCGCTAGGTCGACTTCTGACAAAACGCCCGCATTGGTGGCGCCCTGTACCGTATCAACGATCTTGCCGGCCAGATCACCAGTATAAAATGCCTCTGCGCCACCAGCAGCAATTAACCGCAATGTATCCGCATAGGCGGTATTTACCAAAGCGTCACCCGCTTGAACTGCCACGCCATTTGGCAGGAAATACGCCGCTGTCGTTTTCGAACTTGCCAATCTCTCGGCGTCACTCGCGACCAAAGCCGCCAGCCGAGGGGACACGTCAAACCCTCCATCCGCCAATGCAATCGCGGGCTGCAATAGACTTGCCCACTCTGCCGTGCCCCAGCGCGCATGCACCTCAGCCATCAACGCAGGCGTGCCCGGCGTGCCCACGGAACGCCCCCCAACAACGGCATCAAAAAACTTTAGCGGTTCGCCATCTGCATCTTGAAACAGACGCGGCGTAGCAGCCATTGGCGCGGTTTCACGCCCATCCAGCGTGGTAACTTCCCCAGTTGCCGCGTCGTACCAAACCAAAAACGCGCCACCACCCAACCCAGAGGATTGTGGTTCAACAAGACCTAACATCGCCTGCACAGCGACCAAGGCATCGGCAGCTGTACCACCGTTTTTCAAAACTGCCGCACCAGCCTCAACCGCCAAAGGGTTCGCCGCAGCGACCATCCAGTTTTGCGCCACAACAGAGTGCCCTGCAACCTTAGCATCCAATGCGGCCGTGACCGCGGGTGACATGCCTTCAAATGCCCCAACACCCGCAACTTCAGGCGCAACCGCATCAGCCGCCTGCTGCGCAAAGACCCCTCCCGCAGACATCATTCCAACCAAAGAAAGTACCAAACGCATCCTGTTCTCCTTCTTTTTGGCCCCAAATATCCGGGGGAGTTTGAGGGGGCAAAGCCCCCTCATCAGCAAAATAATATCGCATGCGGCAAAGCCGCTCAATCAGATCGCAACATGGCAGATCGCAACATGGCAGATCATAACATGGCAGATCATAACATCGCTGGCACAACCTGATCAGGTGGGCGATGGCCATCATCAAACGTCTTGATGTTAATGATCACCTTCTCTCCCATCTCAATGCGCCCTTCTAGGGTCGCAGACCCCATATGCGGCAGCAAAACGACATTATCCAACGCGCGCAAACGCGGATTAATCTCTGTCCCACGCTCGTACACATCCAGTCCCGCCCCCTTGATCTCGCCAGCACGCAACATCCGGGTCAGTGCGTTTTCATCAATAACTTCACCGCGTGACGTATTCACAATCACCGCATCGGGTTTCATCAACTTCAAGCGTCGCGCGCTCATCAAATGAAAGGTGCTTGGCGTATGTGGACAGTTGATGCTGATCACGTCCATACGGGCGACCATCTGGTCTAAACTTTCCCAATACGTCGCCCCAAGCGCGCTTTCAGTCTGCGCATGCAGTCGCTTTCGGTTGTGGTAATGAACCTGCATCCCAAAGGCTTGGGCACGGCGCGCTACGGCTTGACCGATTTGCCCCATGCCCAAAATCCCCAAACGCCGCCCGCCGATGCGCCCACCAAGCAACGCAGTTGGGGCCCATCCATCCCAATCGCCTTTTTGCATCACGGCCATGCCTTCGGCCATACGCCGGGTCACCGCCATAATCAGCGCCATCGTCATGTCAGCTGTATCATCCGTTAACACACCAGGTGTATTGCTGACCAAAATGCCGCGCTGCCGTGCTGTGGCAACATCAATGTGATCCACCCCTGCCCCGTAGCTCGCTATCAGCTTTAGGCGCTCTCCCGCCTGCCCAATAAGGGCCGCGTCAATTTCATCCGTCACGGTTGGCACCAAGACATCAGCGGTTTTCATCGCCTCACCCAATTCAGCACGGGTCATCGGCGTATCGTCATCACGCAATTTCGCATCGAATAGTTCTGATAGTCGCGTTTCAACCACTTCGGGTAACCGTCGCGTCACTACAACACTCAACCGTTTCTTTGACATCTATGCTCTCCCCGCACTTGGCGTTCCTGTCTTTGGGCGTCATGGTGTCTTAAGCGGCGACGAGTCACAAGAACTTCGGGCTGTAAAAGAGCAAAACAAAACAAAAAACGATAGTGCAGGCAGCACCATGAAAACCCGAAATCCACTAAGCGCTTTTTTGGCGTGTCTAATTATGTTCACGTTTGGCACAACATCTCCTGTTGGAGCTGGTGACAAGGGTCCTGTGACAAACCTTCCTGTGCCGCGATTCGTGTCGATGAAAGCCTCAGAGGGCAATGTGCGGCGTGGACCGTCCCTGTCTCATCGCATTGATTGGGTGTTCAAACATCGCGACATGCCGTTGCGCATCACCGCAGAGCATGGCCACTGGCGCCGTGTTGAGGATCGTGATGGTATGGGCGGTTGGGTGCATTATTCCCTTCTGTCTGGCACCCGGACAGTTTTGGTTGAGAAAGATATGCTCGAACTCCACGCACGCCCCGATGCAAAAGCACCTGTAACAGCCGCCCTCGAATTGGGTGTTGTGGCGCGCTTGGGTGATTGCGGCTCTGAGTGGTGCGAATTGCGGTCTGGTGGTTTCAAAGGCTGGGCACCAAAGGCACGCATGTGGGGCGTCGCAGCCAACGAAATTCGCGATTAATTTCGTCTCGCAATATTTGCGGATCGCTCTGTTAACGCTTAGCAGTAAATAACTGCATCGTTATCAGAGGAACTTCCCCATGCACGCCATTACTTATGACACATTCGGCGCTGCGCGCGATGTACTCCACCTGCAAGACATCGACAGCCCTAACCCAGAACCGGGTGAAGTGCGGGTGAAACTGGCCCTTTCAGGCGTGAACCCCTCAGATGTAAAAGCCCGTGCAGGCACGCGACCCGGCGTGATCAAGCCGCCGTTTCCGGTGGTTGTCCCCCACAGCGATGGCGCAGGTGAGATTGAGGCCGTCGGCGCCGGCGTCGATACCGCCCGCATCGGTCAGCGTGTGTGGATTTGGAACGGTCAATGGCAGCGCGGTTTTGGCACAGGGGCAACACACATTACCCTGCCCGCCTATCAAGCAGTTGCCCTGCCCAAAGGCGTTGGTTTTGAAGACGGTGCAAGCCTCGGTATTCCTGGCCTCACCGCATGTCATGCAGTATTTGGCGCAGGTGGCGTAGCCGGTGAAACCGTGCTGATCCAAGGGGGCGCGGGCACCGTGGGCTTGCTTGCTGTACAATTGGCAAAATGGGGCGGCGCGCAGGTGATCGCAACCTGTTCAAACAAGGACCATGATAGTGTGATTGCTGCTGGGGCTGATACCGTCCTGCCCTATGATGCCCCTGATTTATCTGACCAAATCTTAGCTGCCAATGATGGCAAATTGTTGGATACGATTGTCGAAGTCGAATTTGGCGCAAACATCGATACCGACACGCAGGTAGTTGCCCCCAATGGCCGTATAGCCGCCTATGGGTCTGCCAGAGAAATGCAGCCGGCGCTGCCGTTCTACCCGCTGTTGTTCAAGGCGGTGACCATTGACATTATGCTCATCTATTTGCTGCCCATCACACAGCGTGAGGCCGCAATCACACGCTTGCATCATGCGTTACAAGATGGCGCACTCAACTGCCCCGTTGAGAAGGTGTATCCCTTGGCCGACACCGCAGCAGCCCATGAGGCAGTAGAGGCAGGCAACCGTAGCGGTGCTATTTTGATTGATTGCCAACAATAAAGATGGACCACGACAGGTAAGAACCGTTTAGTCCGAGAGATTTGGCATAATTGCCAAGTAGGTTAAGGCCGCCTAAACTGGCCGCTTACTTTATGCCAACGGATTTTCAACATGCGCTTATTTGCCTTTCTGATTTGCCTCGCACTCCCCTTTGCGGCCATTGCTCAAACCACCACCACACAGCCTGCTGGCACCATCACAATTCAAGATGATGCAGCAGCAGACGCCAAAATCGCAAACCGTATTCGCGATATTTTGGGCGAACTTGACGGCTACAGCGATGTCAGCGTCACGGTGTCCTCGGGTATCGTCACGCTGCGCGGCACCACGTTAGACATGACCACGGCCGCGCAATTGGCCGAATTGGTCGGGCGGGTCGAAGGCGTTGTTGCTATTGAAAACGAGGTATTAGAAACCACCGATGTTGTTGAGCGCCTGAACCCTGCCGTTGCACGTTTTAAGGCGCGCGCGTACCAATTGGTCGCTTTTTTACCCTTGGCGTTAATTGCCTTTGGGGTCTTTATCGCGGTCATCTTTTTGGGCTTTTTCATCGCACGACTGCGCCAACCTTGGGACCGTTTGTCACCCAACGCCTTTATCGCGGACATCTATCGTCAAATTATTCGCCTGTTTTCGATCATCGCGGGTCTGGTCATTGCGCTTGATTTTGTTGGGGCCACGGCGTTGCTGTCAGGGATATTGGGTGCTGCAGGGATTGTCGGCCTCGCCATCGGTTTTGCGGTCCGCGATACGGTGGAAAACTTCATTGCCTCGATCATGCTGTCGATTCGCCAACCCTTTCGTCCAAACGATACAGTTGAAATCGAAGGTGACACAGGCAAAGTTATTCGCCTGACCAGCCGCGCGACGATCCTGCTGTCCTTTGATGGCAACCACATCCGCATCCCCAATTCGACCGTATTCAAAAGCCGCATTGTGAACTTTTCACGCAACAATGAACGCCGCTTTACCTTTGCTTTGTCCGTGGCCTCTGACACTGCCTTGGATGAAGCCCGTCAATTGGCGGAAAATACGCTGAACGCACTGCCTTTTGTGTTGAAGGCACCAGAAGCGTCGGTGTGGATTCAATCGGTTGATGACTTTTGGATCACGTTGAACATGGCCGCTTGGATTGATCAAAACGAGACCAGCATGGTCTTAGCACGTAGCGAGGCCATTCGTTTAACGCAGGCCGCTTTTGATACCGCCGAAATTTCGGCACCTGTGCCAACCTACAGGGTTGAGAATCTAAATGGTGTTGCTCCGAGCCAACGGGAACCACAAAAACCCGTAGAAAAACCAGCACCAGCGACCCCTGCCCCAGTTCAGGAAGTTGAGGCCAAAGCAGACAAAGAGTTGGAGAAAATCGTCGATCAGGAACGTGCAGAACTGTCTCGTGATGACCTATTAAGTACAGATGCAGACGAGGAATAATAATTTTAGCAAAACGGGTCTTGCGTCCCGCGCCTGTGACCACTAATTAGCGGCTCAGAGTTGGGGTGTGGCCTAGTGGTAGGGCAACTGTTTTTGGTACAGGAGATCGAAGGTTCGAATCCTTCCACCCCAGCCA
>CALKXT010000215.1 GCA_938003685.1 uncultured Sulfitobacter sp.
ATCAAGAACCTGAACGTGAAACTTGAAGAAGAAGATAAGCAAATCCTGAAAGGCGTAAATCTTGAGGTTGAGGCCGGCAAGGTGCATGCGATCATGGGGCCGAACGGGTCTGGCAAATCGACGCTGTCCTATGTCCTGTCTGGCAAAGGCGGCTATGAAGTCACCGAAGGGTCCGCGACGCTAGAGGGCAACGACCTGCTGGATATGGAACCAGAAGAGCGCGCCGCGGCTGGTCTTTTTCTAGCGTTCCAATACCCAGTCGAAATTCCGGGCGTTGGTAACATGACCTTCCTGCGCACGGCTGTAAACGCACAGCGCAAGGCGCGCGGCGAAGACGAAATGTCAGCGGCTGAGTTCCTCAAAGTTGTTCGCGCCAAGGCAAAAGACCTGAAAATCGACGCTGACATGCTGAAACGCCCGGTGAACATGGGTTTTTCCGGTGGTGAGAAAAAGCGCAATGAAATCCTACAAATGGCAATGCTTGAGCCAAAGATGTGCATCTTGGATGAAACAGATTCCGGCCTTGATGTGGATGCGATGAAGCTGGTCGCAGAAGGCGTGAACGCATTGCGCTCTGAGGGTCGTGGTTTCCTTGTGATTACGCACTATCAGCGTCTGCTCGATCACATCAAACCAGACGTGGTGCATATCATGGCAAACGGACGGATTGTGAAATCTGGCGGTCCAGAGCTGGCGTTAGAAGTCGAAAACAACGGTTATGCTGATATTTTGGCAGAGGTAGCGTAATGTCTGCTGTTGAAAAAGAAACCCCGCTTGGGGCTATGATTGCCGGGCTGTCTATGCCTGCCAAAGGCTGGTCGCGCGGCGCACGTGAAGATGCATCGGCCCGTTTGCACAGCATGGGCCTGCCGACACGCCGTGATGAATATTGGAAGTACACGCGCCCGGATACGCTGACGCAAAGCGACGCAATATCGGCTTCTGTATTCCACGCTGTTGATGAAGCGCCGTTGTTTGACGAGATTGATCGTTTGAAGATCGTTTTTGTCGATGGCGTCTTTGACGAAGATGCGTCTGATGATTTGACCCTTGAAGGTATCCGTATTGAACGGTTGGCTACAGCCGACAGCGACCTGCATTGGGCGCGCGATCTATACGGGACATTGGAGAGCAACGGTCAGGTGCCTGTGGAACGTCCTTTGGCGGCGTTGAACACAGCATTTGCCACGGATGGTGTGTTAATCCATGCGACAGGGACACCTAGCAAACCCGTAAACCTGATC
Organism: uncultured Sulfitobacter sp.; assembly: GCA_938003685.1. Taxonomy (GTDB): domain Bacteria; phylum Pseudomonadota; class Alphaproteobacteria; order Rhodobacterales; family Rhodobacteraceae; genus Sulfitobacter. The sequence goes on from CALKXT010000215.1 coordinate 1,245, forward strand.
TATGTGCACGCGTCCGAAACCTCTGACGTGATCCTGCACCATCTGATCAAAGTAGATGCAGGTGCAGAAATGACCCTGTTGGAAAACGGTCCAGCGGCGGCGCGATTTAATAAGGTGATGGAAGTTGATGTTGCGGATGGTGCAACATTCCACCACATCCGCGCTCAAGGGCGTGACCATGAACGCCGCGCTGCCACACATATCTTTGCGCGCTTAGGTGCTGAATCCCTGTTCAAATCCTTTACGGTCACGGTCAATGGAGTGTTGACGCGCAACGAATGTGTGATCGAATTGACGGGTGACAATGCCTCTGCCCATGTTGCAGGGGCTTGTGTTGGGGATGGCGACTTTCATCATGACGACACAATTTTTGTGACCCATGACGCGGTAAATTGCGAAAGCCGTCAGGTGTTCAAAAAGGTGCTGCGCAACGGGGCAACCGGTGTGTTTCAAGGTAAGATTCTTGTCAAAGCGGGGGCGCAAAAAACGGATGGTTATCAGATCAGCCAATCGTTGCTGCTAGATGAAGATAGTCAATTCCTCGCCAAACCAGAGCTTGAAATTTATGCTGATGACGTTGCTTGCTCGCATGGCTCTACCTCGGGTGCGATCGATGAAGAGGCGTTATTTTATCTGCGTGCGCGTGGCGTCAGCAAGTCAGAAGCGACGGACCTTTTGACCCTTTCTTTCCTTGCCGAAGCGGTTGAGGAAATCGCCTGCGAAGACCTGCGTGATGAGATCAACGGGCGGCTTGCGTCTTGGCTTGAACGCCACCGCGGCTGATGGCACTGACCCAAGATATTGTTGCGACCTATCGTGGCCCGTCAAAGGTCATGGGGCGTTTCCTGTCGCAAGGTAGGAATGAGGTGCGTGCGTTGTTGTTCTTGTTGCTGTCAGGTCTGATGATTTTCATCGCTGCCAGCCCGTTTCAGGCACGTGAAGCGCAATTTGATCCTGATGGCCCACTCTCAGTGCGCCTATACTGGAGTGCTTTTCTGTGGATATTTATCATGCCGTTGTTGATGTACGGCTTTGCCGCTGCGATCTGGGCGGTTTCAAGGGTGGCACGGATAAACATTACTGGCTTTGATGTTCGTTTGACCTTGTTTTGGTCGTTGCTCGCGACCACGCCAGTGATGTTGCTACTGGGCCTTGTGGCCGGATTGATTGGTCCCGGAATACAGTTGCAAGCTGTTGGTATCATTTGGCTTTGTATCTTTGGTTGGTTCTGGGGCAGTGGTTTGGCAACCGCCCAAGGACGAAACTCGTGAACAACGCTGCCTTCTTGCCGCTGGTGCAAACCACACTGCGGAGTCCGCGTGCGGCCGCTGAACAGATTATTGGTTGGAACCTTAGTCGTGATGTTTTGTGGACCGCATTGGCCTTGGTGGCGATCCTCAATACCTTTGTGATCATCCTGCTGATCCAACTTGCCAAACCAGACATGCCGCTGCCGGGCTATTTCAATACGCCCCTCGCACTGTACGTCCTGTTGACGGGGGTATTGGTGATCTACGTCCATGCGATTTACTGGGCTGGATTGGCGGTTGGCGGGCAGGGCACATTGGCAGATGTTTTGGCACTGGTGGTTTGGCTTCAAGTATTGCGCGCCATCGCACAGGTGGGCGTGTTGGTTCTAACTGTCTTATTGCCTCAAATCGCAATTTTATTGTCTCTCGCTGTCGCGATCTGGGGTCTTTGGATATTGTTGAATTTCATCACCACAGCGCTGAAACTGCCGACAATCGGCCACGCTGTTACAGTGATTGTTATTGGGGCTGTTGGCCTAGTTCTTGGGCTTGGCATCTTGCTGGCCGTTATCGGGGTCGCGGCCCAAGGAGTATTAAGCAATGTATGATATCGATCTGATCCGCAGCCAGTTCCCGATCCTGGCACGTGAAGTGAATAACAAGCCTCTGACCTACTTGGACAATGGTGCATCTGCGCAAAAACCACAGGTCGTGATTGATGCAATCACGACTGCTTACTCAATGGAATATGCAAATGTTCACAGGGGCTTGCATTACCTTTCTAATCTGGCAACTGATAAATACGAAGCGGTGCGCGGCACCATTGCAAAGTTTCTAAATGCCAAATCTGAGGATGAGATTGTCCTAAACTCTGGGACGACTGAGGGTATTAATACTGTCGCTTATGGCTGGGCGATGCCGCGCATGCAGGCCGGTGATGAAATCATACTGAGCGTGATGGAGCATCACGCAAATATCGTGCCATGGCATTTCTTGCGTGAACGCCAAGGTGTGGTGATCAAATGGGTGGATACAGATGCTTCTGGCGCGCTTGATCCGCAGGCCGTGATTGATGCAATCACGCCAAACACAAAGTTGATTGCAATTACGCATCTTTCCAATGTGTTGGGAACTAAAGTTGATGTGAAAACGATCACGGCCGCAGCGCATGCCAAAGGTGTACCCGTCTTGGTTGATGGATCACAAAGCTCGGTTCACATGCCAGTTGATGTCCAAGACCTTGATTGTGATTTCTTTGCGATCACCGGGCACAAATTATACGGACCGTCAGGGTCTGGTGCGATCTATATCAAGGCTGATCGTATGGCCGAAATGCGCCCCTTTATTGGGGGCGGTGATATGATCCGCGAAGTGACCAAAGAGGCGATCACATATAACGATCCGCCGATGAAGTTTGAGGCCGGAACGCCGGGCATTGTCCAAACCATCGGTTTGGGCGTCGCGCTGGAGTATATGATGGATTTGGGGATGGATAACATCGCCGCGCACGAGGACGTCTTGCGTGATTATGCAGTTTCAAAGCTGAACGGATTGAACTGGCTGCAGGTGCAAGGCACAACTGCGGACAAGGCCGCTATCTTTAGCTTTACGTTGGATGGTGCGGCGCATGCCCACGACATATCGACGATTTTGGATAAAAAGGGTGTCGCGGTTCGGGCAGGTCATCATTGTGCAGGCCCACTTATGACGCATCTTGGGGTTACCGCAACGTGTCGTGCGTCCTTTGGTCTGTATAACACCAAGGCAGAGGTGGACGTGTTGGTGGATGCTCTTGAATTGGCGCATGATCTGTTTGCGTAACGCCTGATTTCTTGATTGCAGGGGCAGGGCAGGCTAGCTATACCGCCCCTTGTGGACCATTAGCTCAGCTGGATAGAGCGCTGCCCTCCGAAGGCAGAGGCCAGAGGTTCGAATCCTCTATGGTCCGCCATTTCATCATTATTTAGTAAATGCTAACCCGATTTCTCGGATGAGCAAGATGTGTTATGCAGCCTATTCCTAGGGTTTTTCAAAGGTCGGAATGTCTACGCCGCCTGCACCCGCCCGTGATGGAGTAGGATCACCGTTGAGTTCAAACGGATATATCAGCGTAGCTTCACGTGCCCATGCACGGCCATCCAAGGGTGATCCCTTAATGTGATCCGCCGCGCCACGCGCCACCTGCGGTGAGGCAACGCTTGTTCCGTTCATCCGCACCCAAGAGCCACTTCGAGATCCAGCACTATAAACCCCACGCAGCACAGGGCTATCATCACCTTTCGCGGTTACATCAGGACCAACACGATGTGGATCAGGCGAATTTACCGATAGGTTAAGCGGCCCTGCGGCAGAATACCCTGACATCAAAGCGTCTTTTTCCGTATAGGCGGCCACGACAATGGGTGATTTTCCAGACCCAAAGCCGCTGATTGTACCGGCACGACGCACTGGGCTGTCACTGTCTGCGGGATCAACCGCCAGTGGTTCGCCAAACGGGCCAAACCGAACATAATCAGAATTGCTGAAATAGGCCTGACGTCCGCCTGGACCTAATCCAGGGATAGTTTCATCGCGCCGTATCCAGATATTTATCGGATCAAGGGGCGCGCCGTCATTTCGGCAAATCTGTAAATTCCAAACGCCAGCGGCGGCCAGATCACGTGTCTTTTCTAAGTTTGACGTTGGGTTGATCGTTAAGGTTACCAAACCACGCTGTGTGGCACCGCCAACATATTCATAGGCAAGCCGAGCAACACGTTTTCCATTGGTATTGAGCAAAGAAACCTGCTGGCCGATTTTTGTGTTGATGGTCCCATGTTGATCACCGAATGGCGCTGAAACTGTGATTTTGGCAAAATCTATTTGGTGATTTACGGGACAAACAGGCATCCAAATCTGCACCTGTGTTGGTGTGCGATCATCAGGCAGGACAGTGACGTCCAGTGACACATCACCATTTGAAACCTTGGGATCAGCTACGGCATGAAGCCTGCGCAAATTTGCATTTCCAGCCGGTAATGTCAGCCATACTTTTTGTTTTTCCACATCATATGTTTCGGCGTTTTCACCAAAGTAGTGATCAAACATTGCTGCATAAACGCCGGTGCCATCATGGGGACCACCGTTGTTGCCATATGAAAAGTTGAAAACCACTGGGGCCAAAGTGCCGCATTTTGTGCGAAAACGGCGGGCCTGTTTCACTAAGATATGAAAGGCGAGATACACGGTTGGCAGCAATTCAACCCCGGTGGTGTCCTTAACCGCCCGAGATGGCAAAGCGGCGCAGATGATCGGCCTGTTATCACACTTTTCAGTCATGGCATGCCCGGCGGCGAGGGCCATAACATGGGTGCCGTGTGATTGTCGCAAAGCCACGCTTGAAAACACGTGTTGTGCCAGATCAACTTGACCTGACTTCGTGTAAAACAAGTCCTCATCAAGAAATCCGTTAAACGTACACTCGGCCAACAACGCATCAATGTCCGCTTTATCCAGACTGCGCCCTACACTGCTGTGCGATTTTGCAACATCCGGTTCTGCCTCAAAAATTCTGGCATGATGAATACGGCTTGATGTGGCACCCGTTCGAAACAGGTCATGGGCAATGGCGATACCGTCATCAATCACGGCCTGAACGACCGTGTCATCATCAACCTGCAAATCTTCGAGCAAGAGTGATTCAGCGTCATGGTTCAAAAACCGCTCAGGTGTTATCGCACCAAGTACAACAGAGCTAACGTGATAAGGATTGCCCTGCTTATTTAGCTTTTTGATTAACTTCTTACGGGCATAAATGGTTACTGGTTGTGTTGGCATAACCCTTGCGCGATCGGCAGCGTCATATGCGATAGGAATCAACATATCTTGCGCATACTTAGACGCTGCTTCTTCGAACTGATCAATGCTGATATCTTCGAGCACAATCAGAACAGACCACCAAATTTCGGTCAGTTCGATTGGGAAATTAGAATCCCCAAGCGAAAGCCGAAAATATGTGGTTTGATCGATAATCTCTGATGCATCAGGGTCGTATTCGGATGTCCAAATAGACATAATAGCCCCCTATGCTTTTGAGCTTGGATCAAGGTCTTTCCATTCATCCAAGGCTTTATCCCAAAGCCAAGCAAGGATGGGTGAGGGGTCAACAGCGTTGTTGTCAGGGGCGTGTTGTTTGGTTTCGGCCCAGACACCCAAATCAGAACTTGCCTCTTTCTTCATGCGGTCGTTTTTGGCCGCATAAAATTGATGCCAGTCAAGGTCATCTGCTGGATCAAAGTTAGGCGCGTTGAAGGTTGTGGAGGTCCAATCACCACCGCAACACATTGCAAAAATATGATCCGCCATGGTCAACCCAAGCAATCCACCTGCAACGCTATCAATCGGGAAATGCACACCCGCCACTGTTCTGTTTGTGGCAATCCGTGACGCTTGACGCATTAGCATGTCACCCCAATAGGCGTGATCATTATATTGCGGCACTTTGCTGTGGATCAGCAATTTCCATAGAATCCGGGCCATTAGAAACGACTCAGTGGCATGACCGCTGGGCAATGAGGCATGTGTGGGCGTGGGAATCATTGGTTGGATCTGCGGTGAAAATTCGATGGGGCGCTTTACCGCCAGCGAATATTTCATGCGATGGGTTACGTTAACGGCAAAGCCCAAAGCCGCATACAACAGTTCCAGCGTATAGGGCGTGCGGGCAGGGTCCATGAACCCGATGGAGGCATAGAATGCAGCTGGCACGTCAACCTGCGAGACAATCTCGGCCCCGCGATCGGGCCGGATACGTGCATAACCTACGACATGGTTCAATTGCGTGGTCAATTGAGGGATCGTTGGGCCGGTCATTTCGACCATCTCATCAAAAACAACGCTACGGCGTTTCTTGTTTTCTTCGGTTCTGCGCCAAAGTGTTGCGATAGGTTGATCATTCTTAGTATCGAATGTCACATCCACGCTTGGACCAAGCTGTGATTGATACAGGGCCGCGCGTACACTTGGGGCAAGGCGTGCCAAGTTTTTTGGGCTATTTGCAAGTCCAGCAACAACGCCGGGGATGTTATCAATATGTGTACCAACGATACCATCGCGGTTCGTTATTAATGCTTGGGACATCATCGGGCTCTCAGCAGATCCACCATAACCATTATAGCCGTTGTACCCATTGTAGCCGTTATAGCCATTGTACCCGTTATAGCCGTTGTATCCATTATAACCGTTATAGCCGTTTTCAGGTCCGCTACCCATTTTATATCTCCTTAAAGAGTTTCTTTAGTTTATTCTGGAACACCAACAGCCCGCAGCATATCTGCAAACCGAAGGCCATTTCTATATGCTGAACTCGGTGATTTTTTCAGCCATGTCCTGACACGAAGATCGGGTTGTAAGCGCAGCAATTCGGTTGCAGTTTTTCGCGCTTGTTCATGTTCGCCAGCACCTTCTTGAGCAACAGCAAGCATACGTAACGTCGAGACATGCGTTCGATTTAAGCGTAGAGATTCCTTGGCTAAGGTCACCGCACGCGGATAATCTTCGGCAGAAAAATTTGCCCCGGCGGCAAGCGCGAGGAACATAAAGCGGTGTGGGTCGAGGGGGGTCAAATGCAGGGCACGCTCTGCATCACGCTTTCCTTCAACACCATGGTCTTGAAATGAAGCAAGAATACCGCGCAATGCACGACCTTGGGCATCATTCGGATTTGAAAGTAGTGCTGCGTCATAGCGATCTTTGGCATCATCTAAACGATGCGCCAAATTTGCCAGCACTTGCCCTTCACAGACCAACGCCAATGTATGATCTGGATCGATATCCAAAGCCCGCGCTGTAAGTTCTAGTGCTTTATTCGCTTCTTGGTTGGCATCGTCCGTCCATCCTTGAACCGTCCTTAAAACATGCCAGCGGGCCAGCCATGCCAATGGGGCAGGGTGTTTAGGTGCCTTGGAAATCACGTATTCTAGGAAACTGCGGGCCTGTTGAAATTCTTTGGGCGACAAGCGGTGCATCAGACCGACGGCACCGTGCAAGACACTGAACAGTTTTAGATCATGCAGAGGGCGAGAGCGCACACGGCGAACTTCGTTTAGGGTGATGGCTTTGCGGATTTGGGCAACAATCTGTCCGATGCCTTCGACCTCTCCCAAATGAGGGTCAATCGATAGCTCCATCCGGTCAGACCAAAGCACATATTGGGTTTCGGTCTCTGCAAACTCGATGATTGCGATGGCGCTGTTATCTTTTTGGAACAAAGTTCCAGAGAGGATAAAGTCAGCATTCAAAAGCTGCCCGATATCGCGCAGACTGCCCACATGCCCACCAACTGACCCGGTGGATAGGCGCGAGATAACATTCACATCTTCGGATCGGCTGATCGCGTGGGCGACTTCATCTGCCAGGAAAGTACCCAGCATATTTTCTGGCCCGCTTGATTGTGTGCGAAACGGTAAGATCGCCAATGTTGGCAGTACATCTTTTGCATCAAGCTGCGGAATGATTGCATGCTGTGTGCCACGTTTGGCCACACGATAGGGACGTAGATTGTCGGCCCCTTCTGTGGATGTCACTTCACCCAGATCGTGGAAATCAAAATCGGCTAAATGATCCACAGTTGCGCAAACGTCCGGAGAGGTCAGGACCTCGCCCTTGGCCGCGACATTTAACAGCGCGCCAGCCTCTTGCCCGTCACCTTGAGTGAAATCAACAGCTGTGGCTAAACCGGTTGCACTGGCGATGTATAGTGCTGACTGCAAACACGTCGCAGTATCTTCATAAACAAAAATCGACGGACCAGAATCTTTAGTCAATGTTGAACTTGGGCGCAGTCCGGGGGGCAAGCGATTGATTAGAACCTGCGTCGGCTCAGAAAGATCGGCAATTGCCATGGCCGCTATTCTTTTTGCAGAGAATTGCAGCGCGGCATCAGCGATGTGTTGTACTTCCTGAACAGGCGCTTGCTGGGCAATAGGATCGCCACGCAAGATATATCCACGTTTCGGGACAGTTTTTAAGATAGAGCGGGATTTATCGCCCACCGCTTTGCGAATGTCAGAAATGCACTGCGTTAAACTGTCATCCGTCACCGCAACATCAGGCCATACTTTTGCCACCAGATCATCGCGGGTAACAAGCGCGCCCAGGTTTTCAGCAAGATAGCGTAACACAATAGCAGATTGAGAACGCAATAAGACCTCATCACCTTTCGCGGTGATAAGGCTTTCTGTTTCGACATGATATGTCGCTTTACCAAGCCTGATTTGGCTAAAAGCTAAACTCATGTTCTGCCCAAGTGACGTCACCCCAATTTCGGCATCGCCGGCCGGCCTCATCCGCAACTTACTCTTCGCATAGCTTGGTATAGCATATGCCGTCAGATTGCCTTTTGACTGCTCAGCGCAACCACTCCAGATCATATCCGGAATCATACCGCGCGTCTGAACCCCATCATGGTAACAATCATTAACGTGAAAAAATAGTCTGGACATCATGAATCATGCTGCAAAAACAAGGCGGGATCGGTCGCACTGACGCAAGTCAAAGAGCCAAAGCTGATTGTTTGCAATGTTCGCACAGATTTTGCTGAAATCATAATGTTGCCAGTGCCTTCACAAAACGCGGGCGGCAATGACGGGCATTCAATGGATAGCCCCATAGCATCTGGCGAATTCACCCGTGTCATCACCAACCACCCGCGATGCCCGATCTGGGCTTGGGCAAGGCCAACCGCATGAAGTGGGGAGGGAAACGTGGCTACAAGATCCGTGAGTTCTTCGACTTGGATCAAAGGATTTTCGATATGTGGCATCAGCGGTGCAAAGCTATTGTTTTGAGACAAGTTTTGCGTGATCCCAAAAGTCAAAACCGGCTCAACAGACGTACAATATAACCAATGTGTCTTTAGGGCGCTGCCGTCCTCGGTCACGGCTGAGCAGCTATAGGTCGCGCCGACATGCACGTCATCAACCATGTCCGCGTGATCCAAGGTGAGGGCGTGATAGGTCTGGCTTAGCAATTGGCCCACAACATGACGGCCAACGCCATTTTTTATAACGGGCTCAACTTCTATGGGAATGCCACGGTAATAAGGATAGATGCTCACGTCACAAAGCTTGGTCTCTTGGGCTTGCATCATAAACTAACTGTCCGGTTGTGCCCGGAATTCTCCTGCTCGCGATCAAGCTCTAACAGCTTGATGCGTTAAGGGACGATGCGCTTGATCGCATCAGATTGCCTAATATCCGTCCGAAATTTTTACGAAATATTTCTCATATTTATTTCGCTTTGTTTTCATGACTTCCGTTACGGCAACATGCCATTCTGATTATGGAAGCGCTGCCAAGCTGGTTCGTTACCGCCAAAAAAGAAGCTTTATTTCGAAGCTTTAAGATAGATCGGGGACTTCAAGTGTTAATTCCTGCACGCATTCATCTCCCTCCTCGGTCGTGACGAACATTTTGCGACCTGACTGTTTTGTCAGCTTGATCTGACCAAACATGCCAGATTATCCCGGTTCGGATTTACGGATCGGTCATTTATTAAGACCAAATTTATAGCTAAAGCCTGTCGCGTGACCGCGTACTCCTAGAGTATGAGGTTGCGCGACTATTTCGTTTTATCAATGCTTTAGCTGCCAAACTAAATGTAGATGGCTATATGTAACCCACAAAAAAAGCGCCCAAGGGCGCTTGTTTTTCTAGATCATATCTAGGGGGCATTGGTTAACCACCCCAGCTGCGCACAACACCGCAATCCATGTGCACAAAGTTGGACCCTGAATACCGACCAACACCGCCACCATGACATGCAATCGCAGCGCGGGCCATTTGGCTGGTTGAGCGTGATGAAAGGCGCAAGTCAGCAGCTTGACCACGCATGTGTAGCGAATTCTTGGCAACACCACGTGATCTTGAGCGTAACATCGCGTTTGTTTTTGGGCTGCGATAGCCAGACAAAAGCATGTAGGGTTCAGTTGCATCGAGCAAGTTATGTGATGCGGCCATGATGTCCACGGTGCGCAAATCCATAGATTTTACGCCATCGGTGCGCCAGTCGCGCATGAAGTAGTTAACTTCTTTAACGGCATCTTTGATATATTGGCCTTCGATCCAATAAATCATGTCGATACGTTCACCAGTGCGGCCAGAATACATGCGGATGCGTCGAATATCACCAGCACCGCGCAGAAAGCCTGCTGCGTTCGAAAATGTCGGTGCTGCTATTACAGAGGTTGCTGCGAAAGCGCCCAGAAGGGCGCGCCGGGTCATACCCGAAGAGCTGTTGCCTGTCATGTGCCTTGCGTCCCGTCTTTTGCCTATACATACCCATGATGTTACATGGGCACTTCATCTCATCCCCAGATGCAACATTGTTATTGCATAGCGTGATTCTTGAACCAAGAACTGAATCTGGATACCTCCATCTATCTACAAATTTAGGCGATTTTTTGCGCAAATCTTGGTCATCTTTTAACGGTCACGTTGAAAACAGGTGCTTTTTACGCATCACGTTCGCCTTAGTTTAGCCAACCCTCGGGAATGTGAATGGACTCGCATGCTGACATTCCAGAAAAAAGACGGAACAAACAGGGTTCATTTAATCATGGGGGATAATGTGACACGCGATTCCAAAATAGTACGCAACGGTGGTTTTCTAACAGTGGTGGCATTTTCGCTGGCGGCGTTTTTTGCGCCTACGCCAGTCACCGCACAAGTCACAGCATTTAAGCAAGCCGTCGCAGAATCTGCCTCCAGCGACACAGACATAGCAGCTTTCTACCAATCAAACGGTTATGCCCCCATTTGGACTGGATCAAGCGATGCTGACCGCAATCGCCGTGCCGAGTTGTTGCGCGCAATCCAAGGTGCTGCATCACACGGTTTGCCCGTTTCGCGTTATGACCCTACGACATTGATGGCGACCTTGCAGGCAGTGCGCTCACCGCGTGATCGTGGTTTGGCTGAAGTCGAAATGAGCCGCGTCTTCTTGCAATATGCCCGCGACATCCAAACAGGTGTGTTGATCCCCAAACGTGTCGATGCACGTATCGTACGCGACATCCCATATCGTGACCGAAAAGCGTATTTGACTGGTTTGGTTGACGCCAAGCCGGGTGCGTTTTTTCGCGCGCTGCCTCCGCGCAGCATGGAATATAACGCGCTACTGAAAGAAAAAGTAGCGATGGAACGCCTGCTTAGCCAAGGTGGCTGGGGAAAAACTGTACCAGCTAAATCTCTTGAAGCAGGTAACAAAGGTCAGGCCGTGATTGCCCTGCGTAACCGCATGATCACAATGGGTTACTTGGGTCGTTCAAATACAATGACCTATGACGCCGCATTGGTTGATGCCGTTCAGCAGTTCCAAATTGCGCATGGGTTGAACCCAGATGGCAAAGCCGGTGCCGCCACGATGAAGCAGATCAACATCGGTGTTGAAAAGCGTTTACAATCTGTGATGGTCGCGCTGGAACGCGAGCGGTGGTTCAACACCGAACGTGGGAAACGTCATATTCTGGTAAACATTCCTGATTTCACCGCGAAAGTTGTTGATGATGGCGTGGTGACGTTCAGAACCCGCTCTGTGGTGGGGGCCCTTAGCAGTGACCGCCCGACGCCAGAATTTTCTGACGTGATGGAACATATGGTGGTGAACCCAAGTTGGTATGTGCCACGCTCTATTGTCACCAAAGAATATCTGCCTGCGCTCAAGCGGAACTCAAATGCGGCCAGCCACATTGAGATCACGGACAGCCGTGGCCGCAAAGTGAACCGGAGCGCAGTGAACTTTAGCAAATATTCTGCGCGCAACTTTCCGTATTCAATGCGCCAACCTCCGAGTAAGGGGAATGCATTGGGTCTGGTGAAATTCATGTTCCCCAACAAGCACAATATCTATCTGCACGACACGCCCTCAAAAAGCCTGTTTGCACGTGATGTGCGCGCGTTCAGTCATGGGTGTATTCGTTTGCAGGACCCTTTTGATTTTGCCTATGCCTTGTTGGCGGTGCAATCTGATGATCCACAAGGTGAATTCAAACGTGTCCTGAATTCCGGCCGCGAACAGCGCATTGATCTGGTTGAACCTGTGCCGGTGCATATTATCTATCGTACAGCGGTGACAAACGCGCGCGGCCACACAGAATATCGTGACGATATCTATGGACGTGATGGTCGGATTTGGAATGCGCTGTCAAAGGCGGGGGTGGCCTTGGGCGGCGTTCAGGGGTAATTCTGGCCCCGAACACGTAAGGGGCTAAGATGACCTATTCGGTAAAACAGATTGCAACGGCCCTGGGTGCAGAGGCCGTTGGCGACACGGAACTGCGCATCATCGGCGCAGCAGAACCACACAAGGCAAAGCTGGATCAACTGGCGCTTGCCATGGATCCAAAATATGCGGATGGGTTGGGGCAGGGCGATGCACAGGTGGCGATGCTTTGGCCCGGTGCGGATTGGCAATCCTTGGGGTTGAAGGCCGCTATTTTTCCAACACGGCCAAGGTTTGCCATGTCCGGTCTGACCCGGATGTTGGACAAAGGCCAAGGGTTTGCACCCGGTATTCACCCCACAGCTGTGATTGATCCAGATGCAAAGCTGGGTGCAGACGTCAGTGTGGGACCACTGGCGATCATATCCGCAGGCGCACAGATTGGTGCAGGCAGCGTGATCGGCCCCCATTGTTTTGTTGGTATGGATACCAAAATTGGCAAAAATGCGTATTTACGCGAGCAGGTCAGCATTGGCGCGCGTGCCACCATCGGTGACAATTTTATTGCGCAACCCGGCGCGCGCATTGGCGGGGATGGGTTTTCCTTTGTCACAGCTGAACCCGGTGCGGTCGAAAATGTGCGCAATACGTTGGGCGAACAAGGCGACGCCAAAGCCCAACCTTGGACGCGCATTCATTCACTTGGGGGCGTTAGCATCGGCAACGACGTTGAAATCGGCATGGGCTGCACCATCGACAATGGCACCATTCGCGACACGTCGATCGGTGATGGCACCAAGTTGGATAACCAAGTGCACCTTGGTCACAACGTGGTGGTGGGGCAAAATTGTTTGTTGTGTGGACAGACCGGTATCGCGGGATCAGCCGTGATAGGAGATAATGTTGTGCTTGGCGGTCAGGCCGGTGTCAGCGACAATATCACCGTTGGCGATGGCACCATTGCAGGGGGCGGCACAAAGTTGATGTCAAATGTCCCCGCCGGGCGCACGATGTTGGGCTATCCTGCCACACAGATGGACAGACAGGTCGAAAGCTACAAGGCGATGCGGCGTTTACCCCGGTTGCTGCGCGAGGTGGCAGAGCTGAAAAAGACGGTTTTCAAATCTGGTAAGCCGGATTAATTCTGGCCCCTGTGCGGTGTCACGTCGTTAAACGATCAAGGATGCAAACCCATGAATGTCAAAGATCAGGTGATCGCAATCATCGCGGAACAAGCCTTGCTTGAGCCGCAAGATGTCACCATGGACAGCACCCTTGAAAGTCTTGGCATCGACAGTATGGGGCTGGTCGAAAGCATCTTTGCCATTGAGGAGGCTTTTGACATTTCAGTACCCTTCAATGCCAACACCCCGACTGAGTCTGATTTCGACATCTCGTCGGTGTCCAGCATTGTCATAGGTATTGAACGCCTCAAGGCCGAGCAGGCATAGCGCATGAAACGTGTTGTGATCACTGGGGCAGGGACGATCAATGCCCTTGGCCATTCTGTGCATGCGACACTTGCAGCCATGAAAAACGGCACCTGCGGGATTGGACGCCTCGATTTTCGCGATGTGGACCGTCTGTCGATCCAGATCGGCGGCCAAGTGCGCGGATTTGAGGCTGAGGGACGTTATAACCGCCAACAAATATCACTGTATGATCGGTTTACCCAATTCACGCTGGCCGCAGCCCGTGAGGCTATCGTGCAATCGGGTCTAAGTTTTTCCGGTGCGTTATCGGCCAAATCGGGTGTTGTGCTGGGGACTGCTGGCGGTGGTGTATCGACGTGGGATGACAATTACCGTGCGGTCTATGAAGAAGGTAAAAACCGGGTGCATCCCTTTGTTGTGCCTAAATTGATGAACAACGCGGCTGCCAGTCATGTGAGCATGGAATGGAACCTCAAGGGGCCGTCCTTTACTGTATCAACCGCTTGTGCATCGTCCAATCATGCGATGGCACAGGC
>CALKXT010000216.1 GCA_938003685.1 uncultured Sulfitobacter sp.
CTCTTAGGGATAGGAAACGGCGATGAAAGATATGCATTTAGCAGAGTTAAATGTGGGTCGCTTGGTGGCGGACAAGGATGATCCGCGCGTCAAAGAGTTTATGGACAATCTTGATCGTATCAATGGCCTTGGCAAACGGATGCCGGGTTTTGTGTGGATGATGGAAGGGTCGGGGGCACCGGGAACGGGGAATACCGATGCTGCTATTGATGGCGATGCGCAATACGTTCCTAATCTGACAGTTTGGGAAAGTGTTGAAACGCTTGAGAAATTTGTGTGGGGCACGATCCACAAGCAATTCTATGAACGGCGCCAAGAATGGTTTGAAGTCTTGGGGGCCATGCATTTTGTGATGTGGTGGGTGCCGGTGGGGCATCAGCCAACATTGGAGGAAGCCTTGGACCGGTTGGAACATCTGCGCAGCAATGGCGACAGTGATTATGCCTTTGGCTGGGCGCATTTGAAGCAAGCTCAGATGTGGCAAAGCCATGGATGCTCTCAGCATAAGGTTGCTTGAAACCGCGTTTTGTCGAATAACGGGGACAAAGATCATAAAGCGGGGCATCTAAATGCCCCCAAAAACACGAGCAGGACACATTAAGATGAAGAAATTTAGGTTCCCCGAAGACGGTGATGTGGCGGCAGACATTCGTGACCGCTATGGCTTTGATGGTGATTTGCTGGATATTTATGCCGGGAACGAAGGGGTGAAGGTCCACAAATGGCATCACTATTTGCCGCTTTATGACCGCTATTTCAGCCAGTATCGCGGCACGCCTGTTAAGTTTCTTGAGATCGGTGTGAACAACGGTGGCAGCCTTCAGATGTGGCGGCGTTACTTGGGCAAAGATGCGGTGCTGTGCGGTATCGATATCAATCCCGATTGCGCGCAGTATGACGGTCAGTCTGGCATGGTGCGTATCGGCTCACAGGATGATCCCGAATTTCTGGCCAAAGTGGTTGAGGAAATGGGCGGCGTTGATGTGGTGTTGGATGATGGCAGCCACCAGATGCCCCATATTGATGCCTCACTCAATGTACTGTTCCCGCTGCTGACCATGGGCGGTACCTATATGATCGAAGATTTACACACGGCTTATTACCCGCGTTTCGGGGGTGGGTTTAAAGCACCGGGAAACTTCTTTAATACGGTGCGCAAGATGATAGACGACATGCACATGTGGTATCACAACAAGGGCAATCCGCATTTGCCCGAGATGGCGCGCGAATTCAGTGGTGTTCATGTGCACGACTCCATTGTGGTGATCGACAAGGCAGAGGCATTGGTGCCGACACATTCAAGGGTGCAGAAATGAAGAAATCACATTTGATCGTTCTGGCAGTTGTGTCTGCTGTGATGGTGACAGGTTGCGTTGCGAAAAAGGACAGGGTGCTGTTTGATGGCAAATACTTCCGCGCCAAGGTGAGCAAAGTAGATAAGCAACGCGATGTGTTTCAGGTGACGGTCAAAGATCCTGCGAAATCTATCGATGGCGCACGCGAGGCGGGGCGTCATGCGGGCGTATCTTATTGTGTTGAAAATTACGGTAATTCAGACATTGAGTGGTCCGTTGGCCCAGATACCGAACAGTTGCGGGTTGTTGACAACAAGCTGGTCTTTCAAGGCAAATGTCCACAGTGATGCGGTGCGCGATATACCGCGTGCTTATTGCTGATCTGATCGATGTTATTGCATATCAACGCGCTAAATCCCCATGTGCAGCAAGGGCCAAGATGCCCTGCATAGATGAGGAAAGTTGATATGCGTAAAGTACTGATTGCATTGGTAAGCGTGAGTTTGTTTGCAACACCTGTGATGGCCAAACAGCCCTTGGGCAAAGTTGCGGCCATCGATGATGCACTGTTTGATTTGGGTATTGCGGATCGTATCCGCAAGAACTGTCCTTCTATCAGTGCGCGGATGTTTAAGGCCATTGGATATGTCCGAAAATTAGAATCAGATGCCAAGGCTTTGGGCTATACGAGCGCCGAGATTGAGGCCTATACGGACAGCAAAGCTGACAAAGCACGTTTACGGGCAAAAGCAGCTGTATTTTTCAAGGCAAAGGGGGTCGATACTTCTGACCCACAAAGCTATTGTGCCTTTGGACATGCAGAGATTCAAAAATCGAGCCGGATTGGTTCGTTACTAAGAGCGAAATGAGCATATGAGCGATATCCGCAAGATCATCATCGACGGCAAGGAAATCGAAGCAGAGGGCGCGTTGACGCTCATTCAGGCATGTGAACAGGCGGGCGTGGAAATTCCACGCTTTTGCTATCACGAACGTCTGACGATTGCGGGCAATTGCCGGATGTGTCTTGTGGAGGTCGTGGGTGGTCCGCCCAAGCCTGCCGCATCTTGTGCAATGCAGGTGCGCGATTTGCGTCCCGGTCCCGAAGGCCAGCCGCCTGTTGTGAAAACCAATTCACCGATGGTTAAAAAGGCCCGTGAGGGCGTGATGGAATTCTTGCTCATCAACCACCCGCTTGATTGCCCAATTTGCGATCAGGGCGGCGAATGTGACTTGCAAGATCAAGCGATGGCCTATGGCGTCGATTTCAGCCGTTTCCGCGAACCAAAGCGTGCCAGCACCGATCTTGATCTGGGACCATTGGTCGAAACCCACATGACGCGCTGCATTTCGTGTACCCGTTGTGTGCGCTTCACCACAGAGGTCGCGGGTATTCATCAGATGGGCCAGACGGGCCGGGGTGAAGATTCTGAGATTACTGCGTACTTGGGCGAAACGCTGGACAGCAATTTGCAGGGTAACATCATTGATCTATGCCCAGTTGGGGCGTTGGTGTCCAAACCTTATGCGTTCACAGCACGTCCTTGGGAATTGAGTAAGACTGAGTCTATTGACGTGATGGACGCGCTTGGGTCCAACATTCGTGTCGATACCAAAGGTCGCGAAGTGATGCGTATCTTGCCGCGTAACCATGACGGTGTGAATGAGGAATGGATTTCAGACAAAACACGCTTTGTCTGGGACGGCCTGCGTCGCCAGCGGTTGGACACGCCTTACATTCGTGAGAACGGCAAGCTGCGCAAAGCCGAATGGCCTGAAGCCTTGGCAACAGTTGCTGCCGCGATGAAGGACAAAAAGGTCGCTGGCTTGGTCGGTGATCTGGTGTCTGTTGAGGCGGCCTATGCTTTGAAGGTCATGATCGAAGGGCAGGGCGGCGTTGTTGAATGTCGCACCGATGGCGCGAAGCTGCCTGCGGGTAACCGTTCTGGCTATGTTGGGACGGCCACGATTGAGGATATTGATTCTGCGCAGATGATCCAGTTGATCGGTACGAACCCGGCGATTGAATCGCCCGTTCTGAACGCACGTATCCGCAAGGCATGGGCGCGTGGCGCGAAT
>CALKXT010000217.1 GCA_938003685.1 uncultured Sulfitobacter sp.
GTTTCGTGGCTTCTTACTTTTAGAATCATATCATGTAGTTAGCAACAGTTAACCGCTATATTTTCTTTAAAGAGCGCCTGTAGGGGGGGCTGTGTGGCCCATTCTGTTTTTCGTAGGCACGAGCGGCCTAAATGGAAAGTCAGCGCCACACGGTTAGATTTTGCGCACACCTTGCTGATGTTCTGCTATTGTCCACAACCCGCCATATCGCCCATCATTTTGCACCTGCCCGCGAAACTTCATGTTCGCCAGAGCCTGAGTTGTGCGCTTATATGCTACATCATTGCTTATCTCTGGACGCCTAGCCACAATATATGATGCAATCTCTTGCATGGGCTTAGGGCCATCCCTGAGAACGTCCCTTATCATCATGGTCATGTGGCCGCATTTTGCTGCATCATTGCGCTTTGTAGGCAGCACACGCGGCGGGTCGATCCTGCGCAGCCTGAGCAACGCCTCAACATGTTCTAAGCCTTCACCATCGCCCCTGATCAGCTTCTTTCGCAGGTTCAAAAGCGCGCTATCTATCGTTTTATCCAACATGCCCCATTGTGATTCACAACGCCGGGAAAATCAGCTAGATTGTTGGTGCGTTTGATATATAAGGCCGAAAATATCCTGGGGGAGTTTGAGGGGGGTAACGCCCCCTCATCAGCAAAGTAAAATCGCGCGCGCCCCCAAAGGGGCGCACCTTTGGATTATTCCGCTGCAACCTGCTGTGATACCGCTTCAACCTTAACGGCCGAAAATTTGAACTCAGGGATTTTTCCATAAGGGTCAACCGCAGGATTGGTCAGGATATTCGCGGCCGCTTCGACGTAAGCGAATGGCAAGAACACCATATCAGGTGACACAGCACGATCTTCGCGCGCCATGATCTCGATCGAACCACGCTTGGTGGTCAAACGCACATGATCCCCCGGTACGATCCCAAGTTTGCGCAACGTGCTGGGATGCAAAGAACAGTTTGCCTCTGGCTCCAATCCATCCAGTACCGTGGCGCGCCGTGTCATTGACCCGGTGTGCCAGTGCTCCAACTGACGGCCCGTCGTCAAGATCATTGGATACTCTGCATCCGGCACATCATCAGGCGCAATCACAGAGGCTGGCGTAAACTTTGCCCGTCCATCCGCACGCGGGAAACCATCCCCAAACACAATCGGTTGGCCTGGATCTTCGGGGCTCAACGATGGATATGTCACAGCGTTTTCACGCTCCAAACGATCCCATGTGATGTTATCAAGCGACTTCATGTTCAGCTTCATTTCAGCAAATACATCTGCCGGGCTTTCATAGGTCCAGCCCAATCCTAGACGTTTTGCCAGTTCAACTTCAATCTGCCAATCTTCGCGCGCTTCACCGGGGGGGGAAACAGCCGCGCGTCCCATCTGAACCTGTCGGTTGGTGTTGGTCACTGTGCCTGACTTTTCGGCAAAGGCGGAGGCCGGCAAAATCACATCGGCATAGTTCGCCGTTTCAGTGATAAAGATATCCTGTACGACCAAATGCTCCAACTTAGCCAGTGCATCGCGTGCGTGTTCCACATCGGGGTCTGACATCGCCGGGTTTTCGCCCAGAACATACATGCCCTTAATGTCACCATCATGCACCGCATCCATAATCTCGGTTACGGTCAGCCCCTTTTCGTTGCTGAAATCACCAGACTTCCACACATCCGTAAAGGCCGAACGTACACCGTCATCCATAACAGACTGGTAGTCCGGCATGAACATCGGGACGAGCCCGGCATCAGATGCGCCTTGGACGTTATTTTGCCCACGCAAGGGGTGCAGACCCGCGCCGGGCCGCCCAACTTGACCCGTCATCAAGGCCAAAGAAATCAGGCAGCGCGAGTTGTCTGTCCCGTGGATGTGCTGCGAAATGCCCATACCCCAGAAAATCATTGCCGCGTTTGCGCCTGCAAAGGTGCGCGCCACTTCGCGCAGTACGTCCGCTTCAATACCGCAAATTTCGGCCATTTTTTCAGGCGTGAAATCTTTTAGGTGCTCTTTTTCCGCTTCCCAATTTTCAGTGTAGGCTGCGATATACTGCTCGTCATACAGTTTCTCTTCGACGATGACGTTCATGATCGCGTTCAACATCGACACATCTGTACCGGGACGGAATTGCAGCATGTGTGACGCAAAACGGCGCAGGCCCACGCCGCGCGGATCCATCACAATCAATTTGCCACCACGTTTGGTGAATTGCTTGAAATAGGTCGCAGCGACCGGATGGTTTTCAATTGGGTTCGCCCCAATCACAATCGCCACGTCCGAATTTTCGATCTCGTTAAACGTCGCGGTCACAGCAGCAGAGCCAACATTTTCAATCAACGCCGCAACCGATGACGCATGGCATAGGCGCGTGCAATGATCGACGTTGTTATGCCCAAATCCCTGACGGATCATTTTCTGAAACAGATACGCTTCTTCATTGGTACATTTGGCAGACCCAAAGCCCGCAACACCACGTCCACCAATATCTTTCAGACCCTTGGCTGCGAAATCCAGCGCCTCATCCCACGATGCTTCACGGAAGAACTCGGACCAGTTGCCTGGATCGACGTTCAATCCCTTTGCAGGCGCATCATCGCGGCGGATCAATGGTTTGGTCAGGCGATGATCATGATGGATATAATCAAAGCCGAAACGGCCCTTGACGCACAACCGACCCTCATTCGCAGGACCATTGATACCCTCAACATATTTCACTTTGCCATCTTTGACTTTCAACGAAATCTGACAACCAACACCACAGAACGGGCAAATGCTATCTACTTCGCTGTCAAAATCCGCGCTGTCACCCACCTGGTTTTCATCAACCACTGTGGAAGGCATCAATGCACCGGTTGGACAGGCTTGCACACATTCGCCACACGCCACGCAGGTTGACGCACCCATTGGATCGGCCATGTCAAACGTCGGATACATGTCATGCCCGCGCCCTGCCATACCAATCACATCGTTGACTTGCACTTCGCGGCACGCGCGTACGCAAAGCCCACATTGGATACAGGCATCAAGGTTAACAGACATTGCAACGTGGCTGTCATCAAGCAAGGGAATACGGCCATCTTCAAGCTTTGGAAAACGGCTTTCGTCAACGCCGTTCATGGCGGCCATATCCCACATGTGGCTGGATTTGTCGTGCGCCACATCTTGTTCAGGATGATCGGCCATCAGCAGTTCAACAACCATCTTGCGCGCGCTTTCAGCCCGCGCGTTATTTGAAGTCACAACCATGCCTTCGCTGGGCTCGCGGATACAGGATGCCGCCAACGTGCGCTCGCCTTCAATCTCAACCATACAGGCGCGGCAATTGCCGTCCGGGCGGTATCCGGGCGCAGGTTTGTGGCACAGATGCGGGATTTTCAAACCCCGACCGTTTGCCACTTCCCAGATCGTCAGACCCGCCTCGGCTTCTACTTTTTCGCCGTTCAGCGTGAATGTGATCTTATCTGCCATGGTATTCTCCTAAGATGCTTAACCTACGCTATCTAGATTCACGCTAGATTAGGAGTCTCAATCCCGACACCCAACCAAAGTTTTGCGCCAAACGCTGTGCGATGGACCCTTATTTTTCTCATTCCCACGGCGGGCCTGTCCACGCGATTTGCCTAAATGCCAATCCCACACTTTCATCCTATCACAGCCTCGCCTATCAACATCGTAAAGGAGCCCCACCTCATGTCCCACATCACCCTTATCCGACACGGTCAGGCCAATTCAGGCGCGAAGGATGAGGTCAGCTATGACAAGTTGAGCAATCTTGGCCATGAACAGGCAAAATGGTTGGGCACTCATCTGCGCGATACTGGCACCCATCACACACGGCTTTATACTGGCACGTTAAGGCGACATGTTGAGACCGCGAAGGGCATGAACACTGGGATGGAGGCCGTGCGCGACCCACGCTTGAACGAGTTGGAATATTTCACGCTGGCGACTTTAATGGAAGAACAACACGCAATCCCGTTTCCAGCCGAGCAAGGTGGTTTTGCCAATCACTTGCCGCAGGTGTTTGAGTTCTGGAAAACAGGCAAGCTTGAAGGGACGCCGGAAAGTTATGCAAACTTTGAAGAGCGCATACAATCCGTCTTGCACGAGATAGCAGATGGGCATGGTCCGGCACTGGTTGTTACATCAGGCGGCTTGATTTCGATGGCGATGGCACAGGCGATGGGCCTTGGTATCCCCGCGATGTCGCGCATCGCTTTGGCGATCATGCACACCTCAATGCACCGGTTATTCCCCATCGGCGGACATTGGTCGCCAGTGTTATTCAACGCCGTACCACACCTCGACACACCTGAACGTCGCGTGGCGCAAACCCATATTTGAAAGGCCCTGCAATGCTGAAACTTTATTACG
>CALKXT010000218.1 GCA_938003685.1 uncultured Sulfitobacter sp.
AAAGGACATGGTCAAAGGTGTAAAGAATTGGCTCACTTATACGTATGAGATGCCACACTCCAGATCACGTGCCCCTTTGACAAGCGCGCAAACACCGCCCAATCATGTCAGAATGAGTTACCCGTCAAATCACCCCAAACCACATCCTGATGACGCTGCCGCAGGGATCGACATCACACCGGAATTCGAACGCTTCACCCAACGCAACGATATGTTCACACGCGCATTTTGGGACGCGCGTATCCGTTCCAAAAAGACCGATGGATTCTTTGCCTCTTACCGGATGGAGGCCGCCCCCCGGCGCGGCGATGGTTTCACCCAACGCGACTTTGCCCTGCGCAATGCCAGCTGGCTGGTCAGTGACATCATCTCAAACCGGGGCAATGAGACAGGCAAACGCGAGGGGTTTCAGGCGGCCATTGCCAATGACACGCCTGTGGCCCCGATGCAGCAAGAGGTCGACGACCCTACAAAAATGGCAACCGAGATCAAGCGCATCGCCACCTTCTTTGGTGCGGACCTGTGTGGTGTGACCGACATGGATGAGCGTTGGTTATACGCCAGCCGCGTTGATACACGTGATATGTCAGAGGCCCCAAATGACCTACCCGAAGGCATGACATCGGTGATCGTCATGGGCCATCAAATGGAAGAAGAACTGGTCGCCACCTATCCATCCGCATTGGCAGGGGCCGCCACCGGGCGTGAATATTCTCACGAGGCTGCCGTGGTTATGCAATTGGCCGCCTATATCCGCAATCTGGGCTATGAGGCGACAGCATCTATGAACGACACGGGGCTGGTCATACCCTATGCGATCAAGGCGGGTTTGGGTGAATATGCACGCAACCAAATGGTGATCACGCCCGAATTTGGTCCGCGCCTGAGGTTTTCCAAGATATTCACCAATCTGCCGCTTGCCCATGACACGCCGCGCCCTCGCGGGGTCAGGGCGTTTTGCGATATCTGCACCAAATGCGCTGATGCCTGTCCGGTCAAGGCATTGCCGTTTGGACCGCCCGAGGTCAGCACTGATACCTCCGCCATCAAAGGCGTGCGCAAATGGACGTCGGATGCAGAAAAGTGTTTCGGCTTTTGGGCCAAGATGTCGTCGGATTGTGCGATCTGTATGCGGGTTTGTCCGTTTAACCGTGACTTTAACAAATGGTCACACCGGATGTGGCTGAGACTGGCCCTGTCCCCCCTGCGCAAGATCGCTCTGTGGCTCGACCGCAAACGCGGCGGGCGCAAGAAACCAAGTGACTGGTGGGCAGGTGCCGGGCGCTAGGGCCTATGGTTGCAAAGAGCCATTTGATTGTTGCGCTATAGGCCGTTGTGACAATTCCCGCAGCGAGCCAAGCCGACCACTAAGAGGATCAGGAGCGTCAGCACCTGAAAGGTCATGCTGCATGGCGTCTTGAACACTTTGCCCAACGGCCACCAACCATGGGCTTGGCGCTTCACCAGCCTCAGCCAGACGCTGCAATTCTTTGCCAAAGACAACCATTCGAAGCTCAACATTTTTACTTTCGACACCAATCAAATCACGACGATACAATTCCCAAAACCGTTTGTAAGCTGCGCTTTCGGGATCAACTGGCGCGCTGGTATCGCCGCTCAACTGCGCAATCACATCCAGTGTCTCACCGTACAGCCGCTCTTTCTTGCCGCCCACCACCTGCACGACACCCCGATCCAGCGGCACATAGCCAATCTCGGCATAGGTCCAGTTCAACTCGCGGGCAATCAGATCAAGCTCGGTCACATTCTCTACCGTCTGCTCAACCTTTTGAAGCTTCACTAAATTCGCCTCTAGCGCGTTGATCTTGTCTCGGCTGGCATTTCGCTCTGACACAAGCTGATCAAAGTATCCCCGCCACAACAACTTTTGATCTCCATCCGATAGGTTCGCAAAATAATTAGCAAAGCGAATACGCAACTCGACGTCTTGATTGACCGCCGTTTCAAAGAAATCCTTGATATATTGTTGGTGCGCTGTCTGTTTTTCCAACTCAAACCGTGCTTCTTTTTGCCAAGTGTCAAACAAGAGCGTGGTCATATTGATCGCTGCCGGAATGATGATGCCCGCCAAGCCAACGATAAAACTACCCAACACCACTTTCCACACACCCAGCCGTGCCTCGTAACGACGCAGGTCCATCTCTGCCATCGACAGCGCATCCATGTTTTGGGAATTGTTCGTCATTTCATCTGATGCATCGGTCATAAAAACACCCTGTATAAATACAACGACAGGCTGTCACATTAAGGGATTCGCGCAAAGGTTATCTTTTTCAGGACCCCTTCTGCATTTTTGCACAGGTGCCGTGAACCTGTGTGGATTGTAAAAAACCGCATCCAGCGTATCTGTTTACCAACGCAAATTAAGGAGACCACCATGTCCCTCAGACCCACCTTAGAAACACGCAGTGCGACCCCAACGATGGAAGGTGCTGGCGTGAAATTGCACCGCGCTTTTGGCTTTGCTGATCCATCAGAGCTGGACCCTTTCTTGCTGTTTGATGATTTTCGCAATGAACACCCCGAAGATTTTGAAAAGGGGTTTCCATGGCATCCCCATCGCGGCATCGAAACAATCACATATGTGCTAGAAGGCACCGTGGATCATGGCGATTCACTGGGCAATGTCGGCACTTTGGGTGCGGGAGACGTGCAGTGGATGACCGCCGGGTCCGGTATTATGCATCAAGAAATGCCACACGGAAACGCGCGCGGGCAGATGCATGGATTTCAACTTTGGGGCAATCTGCCTGCCGCACACAAGATGACCGCACCGCGGTATCAAGACGTGACAGCCGCAGACATCCCGGTGGTCACAGATGATGATGGCACCGTGGTCAAAGTGATTACAGGCGATTTCTGGGGCAAATCTGGTCCGGTGGATGGTATTGCGGCTGACCCGCAGTATTTGGATATCTCTGTGCCTGCTGGCGTGAAAAAGACGTTTCGCATCGATACCTATCGTCGGGCCTTTGCCTATGTCTTTGGGGGTGCGGGTGCTTTTGCGGATGCATCTGCACCGTCTGGTGTTTTGTTGGAAAAGGAAGTTGGCGGGCAAGAGGTCAATATCCGTGATCTGTCCGGGGATCGCACTTTAATCCGATTTGGCACCGGGGACGAAGTCACAGTCCAAGCTGGGCCAGAGGGCATTCGGTTCTTGCTGATCTCAGGTGCGCCGATTGAAGAACCCGTTGCGTGGCATGGCCCCATCGTGATGAACACAAGAGAAGAATTGCAGCAAGCCATGAACGATCTGCGCAATGGCACGTTCATCAAGCCTGTGCATTAATGACCAAAGGTGGGCCATGCGCCCACCTTACTTTCCCAACACAGCACAAAGTAGGCGCACCGCCCAGCCCGCCAGCAAGGTTACAAGACCCCAACCGCCTTGCGCACCATGTCCCAATATTGCGCTGTCACCTCGTCCAAGGACAGCCGTCCACCTGCGCTGAACCATGTATTCACACCCGTTAGCATCGCGATCACGGCAAGCGTTGCAATCTTGGTATCAGCGACGTCAAACACGCCCTGCGCCATACCATCCCTCAGGATCGCTTCTAAATGATCCTCATATCGGCGGCGTAACGCTTCGATAGCGGTAAAGTTTTCAGGGCTTAGATTACGCAACTCCATGTAGGCGATGAAGACCTCGTCCGGGCGATCCGCGTGGAACTGAATGTGGAACATCACAAAATCGCGCAGTTGGTCCAGCGAGGTGCCTTTGCCCTTTGGCATCTCGGCCAGCAGATTATCCATATGTCCACGCATCAAATCATAGAGCAGCGATTGTTTGTCGGGTGTATAGTTGTAAAGCGCCCCGGCCTGCACACCCACTTCGCCCGCAATCGCGCGCATCGAGACCGCAGCATAGCCATCGCGGGCAAACAGACGCAGCGCAGCCGCCCGCACCCGGGGGCCTGTAATGTCGGAATGTGATCCTGCTGTACGTGCCATTAGATTAAATTAATGAACAATTGTTCAAAAGCAAACCCCGCTTGCGCGACATGCATCCGTGGTGCAAGAACAAGTCATGAAATTTCGCACCGCCCTATGTACCCTGCCCCTTGCCCTGTTGGCGCTTAGCGCTTGCACGCAGTTTCCCGCGCTTGATCGCACGCTGACACCGCAATTGGAAAATTCTGATTATCCAACGCTCCAGCCAATTGACCCTCTATTGGCAAGCGCGCACGCAGGCCGCGTCGACCCGGTGCAAACGGAAAATGTATTAAACGCCCGGATTGCGCGACTGCGCGCCCGCGCCGCACGCCTGCGCGGATCGGTCCTTTCGGGTCGCGAAAAACAGCGCCTCGCGCAGGGCCTACGATAAGAAGCAATACGCCAATGCTGCGTTGCATGGACCGCGCGAACCCGCTACATCGCGAAAAACATCATTATCACCACAAAGGATCACGTCATGTCACAGCCGCTTCGCCTTGGTATCGCAGGTCTGGGAACGGTTGGGGTCGGTGTGGTGCGCATTATTCGCCAACAGGCAAAACTGCTTGAGGCCCGCACAGGCCGCGCGATTGCGATCTCTGCTGTCTCTGCGCGCACCAAAGGTCGTGATCGCGGCGTGTCACTGGCGGGCTATGCGTGGGAAGACGATCCTGTAGCTCTGGCAACGCGCGATGACGTGGATGTCTTTGTTGAATTGATGGGCGGCGAAGCTGGCCCGGCCAAGGATGCAACAGAGGCCGCGTTGAAAGCGGGCAAACACGTGGTAACTGCGAACAAAGCGATGTTGGCAATCCACGGTCAGGAATTGGCAGAACTTGCCGAATCCAAAGGTCTGGTGCTGCGCTATGAGGCTGCCGTTGCGGGCGGCATCCCAGTCATCAAAACCCTGACCGAAGGGTTGGCTGGCAACGAAATTACCCGCGTGATGGGTGTGATGAACGGATCATGCAACTACATCCTGACCCGCATGGAAGATTCCGGCAAAACCTATCAGGATATCTTTGCCGAGGCTGACGGGCTTGGCTATCTTGAAGCCGATCCGCAATTGGACGTGGGTGGTATTGATGCCGCCCACAAACTGGCGATCATCTCGTCCATCGCCTTTGGTACCAAGATTGATTTTGACGGCATCCAGCTGGAAGGTATCGAACGGGTCAGTATCGAAGACATCCGCGCCGCCGCTGACATGGGCTATAAAATCAAACTGCTGGGCGTGACCCAGAAAACCGGGCGCGGGCTTGAACAACGGATGCAGCCGTGTCTGGTGCCAGATACATCACCACTGGGTCAGCTTGATGGTGGCACCAATATGGTTGTGATCGAAGGCGACGCTGTGGGTCAAATCGTGCTGCGTGGTGCAGGTGCGGGCGAAGGTCCAACTGCCTCTGCCGTGATGGCCGATGTCTGCGATATCGCGCGGGGATGGAGCGGCCCGGTCTTTGGCCAACCCGTTGGTACATTGGAAACACCCATTGCTGCCACATCGCAGCGCCCAGCCCCTTACTACTTGCGCATGGCACTGGTCGACAAACCCGGCGCCATGGCCAAAATCGCCACCGTTCTGGGTGACGCAGGCGTCAGCATAAACCGAATGCGCCAATACGAACACGCCGACACCTCCGCCCCGGTTTTGATCGTGACACACAAGACGTCGCGCGCGGCATTGGACGCCGC
>CALKXT010000219.1 GCA_938003685.1 uncultured Sulfitobacter sp.
GGTCTGTCGGTGGTTGCGATCAGTTATTACGCGGTCTCGCTTGTTGGATATCTAGTCTACCCTTTTGGGGCGACGGTTGGGGTCAGCAAGGGGATGCTGACCGCCGTGATTACACTGCCGGTTGTTCTGGGCGTGTGGTGGATGCTGCGCCGTTTGCGAAAAAAGATCGGTTCAACAACGCATTCATGATCAGCGCACCAGCTGCGATCATCACCACCGCAAGGATGGCGGCGACAGACAGCGTAGGCACGCCAGACAGGCCCGCACCCAAGGTACAACCACCCGCCAAAACGCCACCAACACCCATGAACGCTGCACCCGTCATGTAACGCCCGGTTTGACGCGGCCCGTCAAAGCTTTGCCACGTAAAGCCACCAAAGATCAGGCTGGCCGCTAAGGCACCGATAAAGACACCGCCCAACAATCCAGTCCCAAATCCGGCAGGGATCGAACTGCTGGCGATGCTCCAAAACAACGTCTCGGCAGCGGGTGAGGTGAAGGACAGGCTTTCCATGGCGATGGGGTCAAAGTCATCATAAAGGATGAACCCAGTGCCAACCCATGCCAGTGGCACAAGCGCCCCAATAAGTGCGGCCAGTGCTAAATGGCTGACGCGATTGCTGGAGCGCCATGCAAAGCCAAGCGCACCAATTGCAATGAGCCCGGCCCAGAACCATGCCCCACCGGGCAGGGCGGCCAGACTGATATTGTCGCCCATATCGACGGTTACCCCACCCAAAGCCAGACGCATTGGGGCCAAGACGCCCTTGAGGGTCATGTGGGCCACTACAGCAAAGACAAGCACGACAAGACCTGCACGCAGGTTGCCAGACCCTGTCAGCACCGTCAGTCGAGAGATACACCCACGTGTCAGCACCATGCCAGCACCAAACAGCAACCCACCTATGGCAATGGCCAAAACGGGGACCTCTGAAACCATGAAGCGATGTTCTTCAAAGTTGATCCACTCAAAAGACACCGCAGCTTGGGTGCCCAGCACAGCCACTGCCAAGGCGGTCAGCCAAATGCCAGCCGCCTCGCGGCGATCCTCACCGACTAAGGCGCGGCGCAGACAAAAGTTGGTCACTTGAGCGAGGCCGCCAAATATCACGCCAATCGCCAGTGCAAAGAACACAGCAGCTTGCGGGGCGGTGAGGTTTTCAAAACCGAAAGTTTCAAACATATGAATATCTCCTTGGAACGGAATTATATTCCACATGCAGATTGAAACTGCTGTGATCAAGGGGATGTGAGGGGGGCGGTATTGAACCGCAAAGGAAGAATGTTCCAAAACGGGTCGGGTTCCAGAACCAGCGTTCATTGTTCTTTAAATACACAAAACGCAGCACCTGCAAAAGGCACTGCGTTTGATGTCTTGGTTCTTATTTAGATTAGCGGCCCCTGATCCGTGGGTCCAAGGCATCGCGCAAACCATCGCCCAGATAGTTCACACTGAGAACTGTCAGCGAAATCGCGATACCGGGCAACAACACCCGTTCTGGGAACTCTTGCATCCGCTGAACCGCGTCTGCCAACAGTTTGCCCCATGTTGGATAATCGGATGGGAAACCCACACCTAGAAAGCTCAACGCACTTTCTGTGATGATCGCTGTGGCCAGACCAAGGGTCGCAGAAACCATGATCGGTGAAATGACGTTAGGCAGTAGATGCCGGCGGATGATTTTGCCCGGTTTTGTCCCGATGGAGCGGGCAGCCAAGATGAACTCACGTTCCTTGAGGGCCAAGATATCGCCGCGCACGATCCGCGCCGTTTGCATCCATGACGTTAGGCCAATGACGGATACTATCAGGATGAACATACCACCCTCTGGACCAAAGCGTGCGTTCAAGGGCTGACGAAACAACGTCACAGCCAAGAGCACCAAGGGGAGGATCGGCAGGGACAACACCAAATCGGTGAAACGCATCAGCCAGAAATCTAGGCGTTTAAAGTAGCCCGAGACCACGCCAATTGCGGTGCCAATCACCAACGCAAGCGCCATCGCCAGCCAACCTACCGCCATCGATACGCGCCCACCTGCAATCATTTGTGACATGATATCACGGCCCAATTGATCTGTGCCAAAAGGATGTGCCCAACCTGCCTTGGCCTCGCTGTCAAACAACAGTTGATAGACCGGGCGCCAGTTCTTGTTGCGGATGTCCAGCTTGGTCGCTTCCAGCGTCCAAATGTAGGGGCCAAAAATCACAATAAAGGTGATGAACAGCAGGAAACCCCCGCCAAACACCGCACCTTTGTGTTTACTGAATTGCTCCCAGACATCAATCCACTGACTGCGTGGCGGTTTTTGGGGTTCTTTGTCCTGCAATGCGCCGTATGTTTCCAAATCGGCTTCGGCTGCTGGTGTGGCTTGATCAGTCATAGCGGATCCTCGGATCAAGCAGCCCGTAGAGCACGTCTGCGATAAGGTTAAAAAGCACAATTAGAATGGCAAAGATAAAGGTCAGGGTCATGACCATCGGCAAGTCATTGGCAAACAGAGCGGTCAGCAGCAACTGACCGATGCCGTTCACTTTAAACACGTTTTCGGTGATGATTGCGCCGCCAAATATGGCAGGCATACCAAGGGCAATCACCGTCACAACCGGGATCATCGAGTTGCGCAGGACATGTACCATGACGACAACGCTTTCGCTCAACCCTTTGGCGCGGGCGGTACGCACGTAGTCTTGGTTGAGGTTGTCCAGCATCGCGCCGCGCATGTAGCGGCTGATCTGTGCGGTTGTTTGCAGCGCCAGTACCATCACGGGCATGATCATTTGGAAAATCTGGACTTTGAAGGACGCCCAATCATTCACCACATGTGTGGTGTCATAGATTGACGGCAGCCAGCCAAAGTAGACCGAAAAGATCACAATGAGCAGGGGGCCGGTAAAGAACGGTGGAATTGAGAACCCGACCATGGTGATGAACGTACCCGCCTGATCGAACAGTGAATAATGGCGGTAAGCAGAATAAATCCCAATCGGGATCGCAATGACGATGCCAACCACATAGCTAAGGCCGACAACCCATAATGTCTGTGGCATGCGCTGCACGACGATGTCCATGACGGGTGAGCGTGTCTGCCAGCTGATCACGCGCAGTTTGCCTTCAGCAAAGGCTGTATCGGGCAACCACCCAAACAGCGAGGTTGAGTTGGTCAGCCAGTCGATAAATACCAAGGGTTCGATCCAAAAGAATTGGATCAGCCATTTATAATACTGAACGTACCACGCCTGACCCAGACCCAATGCCTCACGCATCTTTTGTTTGACTTCGGGTGGCACGGTCAGGGGCACTTGCGCCATCGGGTCGCCTGGGGCGAGTTGGAGCAGGCCAAAGATAATAAAACTGATGAACAAAAGCGTCGGGATGGACAGCAATAGTCGGCGGATGGTGAAGGTCAACATGCGTCGCGGCGCCTTTGCAGATCGGTCTTGAGGGGAAGCATGGGGCGGATCATTTCACCGCCCCACAAGAAGTCAAGGAAGAGGCAGGGTTACCCCCGCCGCGCCCTCATTACTTAATACGATACCAATCAGCAGCATTCCAAATCTCGGAATCCCACGTGTTCAGGATAACACCACCAAGAGTGATGGAGGCCGCAGAGACACGACCACGATCCACAAGTGGCAACATGGAGTGGCTGTCTTTGGTCAACATGTCGTTCAGCTTTTTGGCGATCTCGCCACGCTTGCTCAACTCACCTGTTTTACCCAGTTCGGCAACCAGTGCGTCATACTCTGGGTCA